>CAZIQY010000023.1:0-39159 GCA_964541605.1 uncultured Syntrophaceae bacterium
TTGTCGTGAATCAAGATCATTTTACGTAACCGTATTTTTGAAATATGGTACTTAGCTTCAGAGCGCACAGAATTCAAACTATCAACGCTCACATTATCTATTACCTTAACTTTATCGCTGATATTTATCTTTTGTCTCCGACCCTCTTTCTTAAAAAATTTTGCTTCCCTAAAAACGGTTCTGGTGACATGCACGTCATACGTTTTTGCGATTTTTTCGAACAAGCCGAGCACATGAAGATCGATGATTACATCGGCGTCAAGCAGAAGCAATTTTTTCATAGTTTTCTTCAGCAAATCCCATTTCAGCGAGATATTCATCTACATCTGCCCGATCTATTTCGAGATACTCAGCAAAAATACCCCTTGAGATTTTACCATCCATCAGGCATCTGCATGCGAGAGATATAAAACGAGCGGGAAATTTTGATGGTTTATATTGTTCATGGAGGCCACGCCTTAAAGTGCGGTCGAGATCGCGGAAATGGGGATCGGCAAGAATTTTTTGAACCAGTGTTCGCGAAAGCTTTTTGAGATTTACAAGCCTCCATAGAATTGCATCCGTAGACACACCGAAATCCTTGGCTAATTCGATAACGTCCACTTTCTTGATTTCATTGTTGGTCGATATCTCTTTGAGTGCTTCTGTGAGATGCTCGGCAGGAAGGAGCAGGCTTGATGCGAAGGCGTCTGCATATTGTTCAGGCTTTGTTTTCTTCGTACCATCCCCAATCTCTTGAGGAGAGAAAATATTCCATGTTATGATGTGGAACAATTCATGAGCCAAATCGTAATTTCTTCTCCACGGGGCATCGGTAATGTTAATGAGGATGCCTACACCTAGAATGTCATCAATCACACTGGCTCCGGAGACACCTTCTTTCAGAGGCAAGTGAAGGATTTTAAAGCGGAGATTATTTTCCAGGACATTGAGTAAATTACATGCCGGCCGCGACCCCAGGTCAAGTTTCTTGTGAATATCAATCCCAAGTTTATCCGCCGCCTCAAATCCATCATTGTCAAAATCAGCACGGTCAAGAGATGAACGTATCTGAGTCCAGCGCCGCCTTAATCCCAAGAGATTTTCTAAATTGCTGTATCTTTCCAAGAATAAGAGGAATTGCCGTTGTTCCTTTTGAATATCGCTCTTCTCTATCTTTCTCCACAGGGGCGATGGTTCTCGTGAAACTTCCGGTGCAAGGAAATAATCCAGATTTCTGCCATATAAGCGCCCCATAGCAATCAGTTCACCGGCATTGATATTTCTTGCGCCCTTTTCAATCGCCGACAGAATCTGATAATGCTTGAATCCCAATTTCTGAGCAGCCTCGGTGATGGATAAACCAGCGGATTCTCTTGCCGTAACGATTCTCTGATGCAAAGCTTCTACCATCTTTTTGGGTTTCATGAGCGCCCCCTAAGTAAGATTATCTTATATATGATGTTGTTATTTTCTTTCAATATAAGATATTCTTATATTCAAGTCAATAGCCAATAGCGACTCCCTAGAGGATGTCATCCTGAGCCTCTCGAAGGATCTATTGCTGCCGTTATTCCCGTCCCCAATGTCATTCCCGACCTGATCGGGAATCCAGTAAATTCAGGCTGTTATATACTCATAAGACCCCAAGAATCCATCCTTCGATATTCGCAATGAGCCGCTCTCCGGGAGTAAGCCGCGGATCGAAGAACCGGTTAAGGTCATTGGTAATGTCTGTCTCTTGAAGCCAGCGACATGCAGCAAAGGCATCCTGTTGATCCTTGGTTCTGGCTTCTATGGGATAGAGGTGACGCCATAGGGAGGGATAGACCTCTGCCACAACGTGGCTTCCTTTTCGGGGCGTCCAGCCGTCGAATGGCCAGAAATGTGAGGATGAACCGAGCGATCCTCTCAGGTAGCGGAGCCATGGAATCCCCGCGTGAGTTGACTTGGCTACGGAACCTTGCACGTCGAAATGAAAAACGGAGCGGGCGTGAGGTGCGCGCGTCTCCGTGATGCGGCGCCATCTTCGGTTACCTGTCCGTTCCATACCTTTTCCGATTTTTCCATCACGAATGAAGTCCACATACATATGCGGCGAGTCCGTCGGCCAGTGGGTACAGAAATCGTCGAGGAAAATATCCCAGTTCTGCAGGATTCTGTATTTCTCGAAGTAGGGAATTGGGAATGAAAAGCCGTGATCGATGCCAACGACGGTTCGAGGAGTTTCACGAAGTATCGCCATCAGCCACTCGGCCAGTCCGCGGCGCGTCCAATATTTACGGGGACTCGGCGGCGGGTTGACTTCGTGCGGTGCGCCACTTCCATCAGCGATAAAAGCACGGAGACCCGGGAGACTATTTTCAGGGGTTTGCGCGCCTGAATAGTCTATGCCGATATAGCGGTCGAAAAGGCTCATACTGCCCTCAGCCTGAAATGATCATGGGAACACTCTATACGAAATAATTCTCTTTTGCTGTGAATTAATAGTACATGCAATGTACTTTTTGTAAAGATTTTACTGGTAATGTTCTGAATCGGGAAAACCACAATCAACGTGTATAACTCCGGTCTGAAAATAGCCTGAAGAATGGTCCAACCTCGAATAGTAATTTTTAAAAATATTTGCAATTGCTGGAGGAAATGAAAACAGGTATCATAGAATGACTTTTAAAGATGATCAAAAAAAGTAAGTCCGAAAAATAAAACGGAAGCAGGCATGTATCTTTCGATGCGCCTTGAATCACGGCTTTGCGACTTCAGAATAACGGCAACTTCAGCCGTATATAGCTGCACAGCCTCACGAGCAAGCTTTTGTGCGCCTTTGGCCAGTTCGCCTAAGCTCTGAACGAGATTATCCATTTCTAATTCTGTTTCACTCTTCATCTTCTCTCGCTTCTTTCGCCGGCTTTGTAATGAGCCCATGTCCTTTATGTGTCAACAGGTATCTCTACAGATGCTACCAAAACAGCCGTATAATCTTATCACGTCTCCGTTTGTTGATAAGATTATCTTATCAGCTTTCAATACGCTCCCATTCGGCATCCGGCCCCCTGCAGAGGCATCTCACCTTATTATCCTTTCTAAGATCAGCGAGAGCACGCTGAAGTGTCGGATAGCTCACACCGGGACAAACCCGTTTGAGGTCCCCGATCGTAAACCTCTCCGGCAAACGCTCGATAGCATTTCGGACCATTTCACGCTTTGCCCCGCGAGCAGAGGTTATCGTTCCTACACGGTCTTCAAATTCCTTATAGGCAGCTGTCAGCATGCCGAGAAAGTAATTCCACCACGGACGAAGATCATGTTTGCCTTCGTGCCAACCCTGCGAGCTTTTGTATAAGGCATCGTAGTATGTTTCTTTACTCTCCTCAACGATCCTTTCAAGGCTTATGTACCTCCCTACTTCGTACCCCGCTTGATAGAGCAGCAGCATGGTAAGAAGTCGTCCTATGCGGCCATTGCCGTCTTTGAAAGGGTGAATGCACTCGAAATCGAGTATGAATGTGGCGATCAGTAGCAGAGGATCTGTCTCCTTCTTATCCAGTGCTTCTCTGAATAGCGTCAGCAGGCGATTCATGAATTCAGCCGTTGCCAAAGAAGAGACAGGCTGGAAACGTACAACTTGATGCCCATCCGCTCTGACCTCAAGAATCGCATTGTCCTTCTCTTTCCACTTTCCGCCCTTTTCGCCGGTGAAGCGATAAAGCATGCGGTGCCAATCCAGGATGAGCCTGTTCGACAGTTGAAAGTTGGTATGATTGGCATGGATAGATGCAAGAACATCCCGGTACCCCGCAACTTCCTGTTCAGAGCGGTCACGCGGTTTGGCTTTCTTCGAAACAAGGGCTTCGACTCTACCCGGAGCGACTGTTATTCCCTCGATTCTGTTTGATGATTCGGTACTTTGCACAATGGCGACTCGCCGTAACGTGTCAAGGACTTCGGGGAACTGGTCAGTATAAAGCAGTTGGCGGCCCCTGAACTCACCCATCGATCGCATAGCCATCAGAAGCGCGTGTGAGAGGGACGTTTCAAGATAATATCCATATTCAAAGGATCTCATGATTATTGCTCCCCATAAGGTGGTTGATCCTCGCGGACTTTCATCGGCTGAGAAATGCTGTCCACCGATAGATAGTAGTGGGAAATCTTTTTTACCTCATGCCACTCAAACTTTGCCGGATCGCGGACCGGTTCCTGAAGTGTCGGTGCGGTGTTGCAGTCTGTGACGATGTAGAGCCAGTAGCAGTCACGGCGGTCTTCGGCGACGCGCCTCTCGTTAGGTGTGAGGAGGATCGTACCCGTGGCTGCGCCGATGCCCTTGACTTCGATTAGGCGGAGTTCCCCGGAAGAAATATCAAGGCTTGTGATGTCGTAGCCCAGGTTCTTTTCATGGACGTCGAAAACCTGGCGGCCCTTTGATTTTTCATATTCAAGAACGACCTTCATGGCGGCGATTTCCGTCTCGATGTTTGGTTGCATGCGGCGGATTTCGGGGGCTTCACGTTCCGGATGTGGCAGCACAAGCACGCTCGCTATTCGCTCTATGGTCTGCAGAGTCAGGGACCGCTGCCGTTCCAGTTCCTTCCGGCGTCGCTCGCGACGGGTCATTAGATCTGCATGGCGGTTCTCCGCCTGGGCTAGGCGGCCCTCGGCTCCGGGAACTCCTTTTAGGATTTCTTCGCTTGCCCTGCCGATTTCATCATCCGCCCGCTGGACAAGTTCCGTAAGCGACAGCTCCACATGTTCCGCTATCCGGTCCACTTCGCCAACGCGTTCATTACGAACTTCTTCGAGAAACGGCAGGAAGGCGTTTTCATGGAGCCATGATAACGGTTCCGGTGCAAAGACGACAGGCGGAAGCGTCTCCGGTGGCTGAGTAGGCGTGAAATTTCCAAGCATCCCCGGCTCTCGAAGGAAGGGCTCTCCGTTTTCCGTAATTTCAACGGCGAAAAGCCTTTCATGGATGACGTGACCAAGCCCGTCCACGACACGAGCCCGGAAAAAGTCCATTCGCGCGGACGTCTCGTGCTGAAGGGAATAGAAAGAGGCTCCCTTTGTAAACAATTCAACCGCCTTTTCATGAGTATGACGGCGGATGGCTTCAAAGAGAGGATGGCCGGGTGTCACCCACTCCAAATGGTTCTTCTCCGCCGTGTCTCGATCTGTCGAGCATCGTGGATACCTTGAAGCAAGGGCAGAAAGCCGCCAGTCCGGCTGCTGTTCGAAATGGCGGAGCAACGCCGGCGTGCGCCCCGGTTCGAAGGTATGTAAGATATTTTCAATGGGTTTAATTTTCCATGGAACGTACTCGGATGCCTGTAAGATAAACCGGGCAATGGTCTCGGGCACGACGCGACGCTCCTGCGCTTGCGCACGCCTTTCGACGAGCATCTCCAGATTGAGCTTCTTTGTGGCAAGCCCTTCCAATGCGTTCTGACAGATAGCCCTAAATCGTCGCTCGTCAACATTCTCCAGGAGGCGGTCTTCAAGATCGGCATCCCCAAGCTTTCCGGCGTAATAATCCCTGAGTATTCTCTCGACATGTGCCGAGGGAAGTATCTCGCCCACGACGTTGAAAACCGCATCATCGTCGAGGGCATCCCGGATCTCCTGAAGCTTTTCCTGGAGGCGTTGAAGCACCCGGCCCTCGATGGTGTTTGTCGCAACAAAGTTGAAGATCAGACAATCCTTGCGCTGGCCGTAGCGGTGGATGCGGCCCATGCGCTGTTCGAGGCGATTGGGATTCCAGGGGATATCATAGTTGAAGAGGACGTTACACACCTGGAGGTTGATTCCCTCGCCTGCCGCTTCAGTCGCGACAAGAATCTGAATATCGCCTTCCCAGAATTGCTGCTCTGTGTAGAGCCGTGTTCCGGGATCATCCCTTGAGCCGGGTTTCATGCTCCCGTGAATGTAGCCGACCTTGAAGCCCCAGGCCTTGAATTTCTCGACGAGGTAATTGAGCGTATCTTTGAACTCCGTGAAGATCAGGAGCCGCTTGTCAGGCTGATCGAAAAAGCCCTCCTGATGCAACAGCTCCTGCAGCTTTGCCAGCTTCTCCTCGGCGACTGACTCCTCGACTTCCTGTGCCTGCTTCGTTAATTGTCGCAGTTCTTCGATTTCTTCCCTGACCTGTGTGGCGTTGCTCGCGAGGGTGATAGCCTCCAGCATTTCTTCGAGGCGTTCCCGTTCAACATCTTCCATTTCTTCCAGTTCATCGAGGTCGGGAAGGTCAGGGGGCGCAATTCTGGATAACTCCTGGGCTCTCTTAAGTCCTTCCTCCAATCGCCGGGCGCGGTTCTCCAGGCTGCGTCGCATGGCATAAGTACTGGAGGCCAGCCTGCGCTGGTAGAGAGCCATGAGGAAGCCGATGGCTCTTGCCCTGGGATCATCGCCCTGGGCGGCTGCTTTGGCGCTTTGGCGTTTCACGAAGTTTGTGATTTCCCTGTAAAGGTCGAACTCCGGTCCATCCATCTGGAAGTCCACGGAGTGAGTAATGCGCTTGGTAAAGATCTTGTGTGCAGCCCATGTCCCATCCTGCATACGTTCCGGGAAATACACCATGGCCTCTTTTGTGCGCCGCAGATAAAAAGGGGCACGTCGGCGCTCCATGGCCTGGCTGATGGATTGCACGTCAGCGTAAGCGTCGGCATCGAGAAGCTGAAGAAAGAGACTGAAATTTTCCGGGTCGCCTTTGTGCGGCGTCGCCGTCAGGAGGAGGATATGATCGGAGGCATCCCGCAATAGTTCGCCGAGGGCGTAGCGGGCCGTTTTCCGGGAGGGTGGTGTCCAGGACATCCGGTGGGCTTCGTCCACGATGACCAGGTCCCACTGAACCTGCCGAAGGCCGGCAAGGATTTCGTCCCGCTTGGCCAGATCGAGCGACGTGATAATTTTTTTGTGCTCAAGCCACTGATTGACGCCGAACTGATCACGAATGTCGCCACCCTTGAGGACAATGAACTTTTCATCGAATTTTTCTTTTAGTTCCCGCTGCCACTGAAAAGAAAGATTTGCTGGACAGACAATAAGAATTCTTTCGACGAGACCCCGGAGCTGAAGCTCCCGGATGAGAAGACCGGCCATGATTGTCTTACCCGCTCCCGCATCGTCAGCCAAAAGAAACCGAACGCGGGCAACCTTCAGGAGATAATCATAAACGGCTTCAAGCTGGTGCGGCAAAGGATCGACGCGGGATATGGAGAGGCCGAAGTATGGATCGAATTCGTAGGCGATACCGAGAGCGTAAGCCTGAAGGCCAAGACGGTGAAGACGGCTGTCGCTATCATAAGTATATCCCGTATCAAGGATGCTGACCAGCTCAAGGTCTTGTGCTGTAAGACTGACCTTGCGGAACTTTTCCGATTTGATCCCCACGAGTCCAACTGTCCATATGCCGTCGCCGCCCTCTCGCACATTTTCCACGCGCATAGGTTCATTGAACAGCGGACCAATCAGTATTTGACCTTCTTCGATGGATCGCTTATCAGCCATGAATCATTCTTTCTATGCTATTCAAATGCAAACCCCGTTCTCTGTTGTGAAATGAGTAACGGGGTTGCGAGAAATCAGTCCATGTGGCTCTCTTAAAAGACGATACAAAAAGGGTTAGAAATATTTGCCTCAATATCCTCTTGAAATTTAAGAGAAAATATATCTAAAGATAAAATCCGTCAAGTTATTTTTCGTGATTCTAAGGAATAGATCCCGGATCAAGTCCGGGATGACAGAGAGGGGGAATAAGATTTCTCTCTACAGTCGAAATGACAGGTATGCCCGACATGACAGAGCGGTAGTGGCTCCGATGTTTTCAGAATGGGGCGGATGATTTAAGATGGTTCAATTTAGGGGTGGAGAAAAATACTTTAAGCTTCTTTATGTCCCAAACGTCCCAAGGTGGTCTCATTTCAATGAATTACCTCCCAGTGGCCGCCCCTGTCCGGACCGATGCGACGGATCAGGCTTTGCTTACGCATTTTATCAAGATGATATTTAGCTATATCCGTGCCCATTCCAGTTTGGTCAGCAAGTTCTTTTCTATTAATGCCGGAATTCTCAGCAATCAATCTCATGATCTTCTGGGTAGTTTTCTTGGCAATACTACCCACATCTTAAGTTTGCCAGATTCGTGTCTATCAAGAAAGTAGAGAGTGACTCATATGCAATGATGCTTTTCTCCGAATTTATCTCCGAACTTTTTTCCGAACTCTCCTCTACAAGCAACTGTTATTGAACATAAAAAATGCTTGACATCTTCAAGTCGCTTCATCGGAATACAACGAATCCGGTTATCCGGAAGTGAATGGCGAAGCCATCGGGTCAGTGAGGGCCTTTTTATTGAGTAACCTCCCAGTGCCCGCCTTTATCTGGACCAATGTGCTTTAATAGCCGCTTCTTTTGCATGGCGGTTAAGTGGTATTTGATCCCATCTGCTGTAATTCCGATCTGTGCAGCTAGTTCCTTACGACTTATTGACGGATTGGCTGCAATAAGTTCCAAAATTTTCTGGGTAGTTTTCTGGGTAGTTTTCTGGGTAGTGCCTCCGTTCTTTTCGGAGATGACCTGTTTAGCCGGTTTCCTGATAAACGTAGCAATAAAAAGCGTTCCAACCTCCTCGAACTCGGTCGTAGGCTCACGCTCCAGGATCATCCTGACGCCGCGGCCCCACTTTTCGATGAAGTGGACTCGATGAAACAGCTCAGCCAGTAGTTCATTGCGCCGTGCAGAAACCATCTTTTTCCTGATGGTATCAATAGTCAACCCACCATGGAGCAGGCCCGGACTCCTGATTTCCATCCGATCCTTGAAGATGGCGATATTGACCGAGTCGTATTCCCGGTAATCCCGGTGACAGAAAGCATTGATAATCGCTTCACGAAAAGCTTCCCGATCGATCTCAGGAACATCAACCCTCCGCAGTCCCTCAAGCCGCATGCCGATATTCATATGCTCCAGAATGTACTCTTCCGCCTTTTGGATAAGGGTGAACACGTCGCCGGTAAAGTCTTTCATGTCCAGAGTGACTGTGGTGTCGTTAGTGCCGAAGACCGCACATCGCAGCTTGGCGTTGGAAAAGAACTTTTCCGGTTTTCGGGCAAAGCAAAGGATGGCAGCGTTCAGTAGTTTGCCATCCTTGATCAGCTTCAGTTTGTCGAGAGAGTTGGGAATAGTGTCGTACTTGAGTCCGCAGGTCTTCAAGAAAGTTTTCAGTTTGGTACTGCTGATATCATCAAAGGTCGCCCGTTCGCAGAGTTCCATATCCCAGCGGAGACGGTCGCGGTTCTTTTGCAGTATCAGGTTCTCCATTTCTTTGGCGCTCAATTGCCGGTCTTCATCGCCGATCCTGATATAGACCCTGCCATAAGCGAAGTAGGGGGAGTCTTTTCCTTCTACCAAGACCCGGATACACTGCTTCCCGTCAACTGATGCCTGTTCGATAGTCGGGTAGACTTTGGGCTCAACATTATCAGAAATAGCCCTGGATACTTCCCGCAGGCTCTTTTTCGATACGCTTTGACCGACCACTCTGCCATCGTTCCTCACCCCAAACCAAAGTTCGCCTCGGTGGTGCTTGTTCAGCATTGCCACCAGAGAGATTATCCCCTCTTTCAGCTCGGAGGTTGATTTCTTTAGCTCGACATTTTCAGATTCAGCAAATCGCATTTATTTGCCTTCGTAACGATACCCTGGGGGCGTCATAAATGAACCAACAACATGTTGATTTCAAAACAAATATCATTTATTTCCGTTTTCAAGTGACGTAGAAAAGCCTTCCGTTATTTTGCCTTCCGCATCGGCATGTACCCATGCATGATTTCGATGTTCCCCTTGTATTTGTCCTTATCCCTGACGATCAAATCAAGTCTTTCCAGTTCCGCCAGATCCCTCATGAGGGTTGTTGAGGACAGCCGCGCGTATTCCTTTGCCAGGATGCCGGAACTGACGACCAGATCGTCGGGCGTATGCCATTTGTCCACGGGGAACTGAAGGGCAAGCGTTCTCCGACGCTTGACAATGGCGCGCGTTTTGCCCGTTGCCTTTTTGCTGTCGAGAACGTCGTAGATGAACTTGTGCCACGACATTTCCAGAAGATTCATCTGCACGATATCCAGAACGCCCTTTAATCCGTCCCGGAATCCGAGAACGGCATACCTGATGAAACCGGACAGGTCTCTTTCCCGTACACAAAAGTCGAGCCGGCGGTAATATTCCTGCCGGGTATCGTTGTAATGATTCGACAGGATGTGAGAGGCGATGTCCGGCAAGCCCGCCCGCAGCAGGATATAGAATTCGATCAGGCGGGCCGTCCGCCCGTTTCCGTCCCCGAAGGGATGAATCATGGCGATGTACGCATGGGCGACGATCGCTTGCAGGACCTGTTCGGAAAACGACTGCTGCCCATCTTCATAGCGGAACGTCTCCTTCATCCATTCACAGAACCGGAGCATCAAGGTGGCAACATCTTCGCCCGGCGGCGGCCGATAGGTCCCCACAACAACATTGTGTCCGGATGCCCTGAACTTGCCGGGCATGCCCTGAAAGTGATCCCCCAGGTCCTTACCAATGAAATAGTTGAACTTTTCAATCAGTTCCGGAAACAAGACAAAGGCTTTGTCTTCTGCAATGACCTCGGTACGGATCTGATTAAGGGCGTAGATGACATTCTTGACCTCTATTTGAAGATACTCTTTGCTGGGCGGAAGTTTTTCCCCCTCGTCGATGCGGGCCACCTCCGCTTCGGACAGTGTGTTTCCCTCAATGGCCGTTGTCGCCCTGGCGCCTTTGCGCAAAGACACGACGAGCAATTGTTTTCTGTATTCCGGTTTGATCGGGGCGGAGGAGATAGCTTGGACAATGGATTCGCTCTGTCCCAACATAAAGATGGTTTCCTCATCGAGACGCCAGTTCTTCTGTAATGGAATTTGCGCATATTCTTGCATATATTTCCTCTTATTTTCTCCTTGTATTATATATGCTTCGCATATTCCATATAGTATTTGCCAAAACATATGTCAAGCATGAATCAAGTAATTTGAAAACCTTTCAAATAATTTTCCATCGAACAAGAAACAATTCTCTTCTTTCGAGCTTTTGCTGCAAGCGGGCTTCTATGTCTTCGATGAGTTTTTCTTTCCTGACGTCCACCTCGTCCTGGGCCTGATAGAGGTTCATGCGGAGGGTGTTGCGCTTTTTTTCCAGTTCCTTGATTTGACGCTGGGCGTTAATCTTTTCTTCCAGGTTGGGGATCTTCTTTGCCTCGGTCTTGCGGAATTTGATCTCCTTGTCCAGTTCTTTCAGTTCGATTTCAAGGCTGCTCTTCAGATCCTCCGCCCATCTTTCAAGCTTCCCCATTTCCGTATCGAAGAATCCTGAATTGCGTTCCATATTCTCTTGCAGAATCTCCATTTCACGCCGGTCAGCAAATTCACGAAGTCGCGACATGGCTTGATCATCTTTCAAGGATTCAACCGGATTTACGGTTGCTGACAGTGAAAACATTCTCCGGCACATTTCGTCATCGAGTTCCGTGCCGTCATCACAGAGGCCGCAAAACAGAAGATGATCCTCCGTTTCAAATGAATTGATCGTGAGATTGACGACGGAAAGCCAGCCCATTTTATTCACGAGAGGTTCTACAATGGTTATTTTCTTCGGGGTTATCGAGTAATGAAAGGTCAATTCCTGCGGGAGCAAAGAGGGGGCTTTGCACGTCCCGATGATCCGCCGGGCCAGAGGATGGCCGACCCTGTACGTATTGGCATCTTCGATATTTTTGCCTGTCCGGTATGGTCCCGGATGGATTTTTTCCTGGGGAAAGGGGTTCTTGCGGAGCATGAAGGAGTGGTCATCCGATGCAAAATCCGCATAGGAAGCAAGATAATATCGTGTCAGTTCCCACAGCCAGTTTTCGTAGCGGGAGAGATACTTCCTGCTTTCCCGGAGATTTACCCGGAGCTTTTCGTGCACCTCTTCGTCAAAGTTTTCAAGGAGCCTCTGTCTGGTGATGTTTATGGTTTCGTCGATCTGGGGCTCCATTTCCTTCTGGAGAGCATCAAAGGCGCTCTGAATCTCCTCCTCCGTGCGGCAACTCTGGTATATCTGAGCGATGCGCCGCTCGAAATCCACGCCGGATTCGATACTTCCAAGCACTTCGTCACTGGCCCCGAATACTCCCTCAAAGAGCCTGAATTTCTCCGAGAGGAGCTGGTAAACACGTTGATCCGCGGCATTCTTTTTGTTCAGGAAGTTTACAACCACGACGTCATGCTTCTGACCGTAGCGGTGGCATCTTCCGATTCTTTGTTCGATCCTCTGGGGATTCCAGGGCAGGTCGTAATTCACCACGAGGGAACAGAACTGCAGGTTGATTCCTTCCGCACCTGCTTCTGTGGCAATGAGGATTTCCGCCTCATCTCTGAAGCAGTCCACAAGCGCCGCCCGCATATCGGCCGTTCTGGAACCCGTTACCCTGTCGGTGCCTTCATGCTTGGCAAGCCATTTCTTGTAGATTTCTCGTGATTCAGGGTCACTGTTGGAACCGTTAAACAGAACGACCTTGCCTCTATGCTCCGTGTTATCGAGGATTCTCTTCAGGTATTCCTGCGTGCGTGTTGACTCGGTAAAGATCACCGCCTTTTTGTTGGCCCCTGTCTCCTGCGCCTGGGCAAATCCCCTCTGAAGGGCTGTGAGCAAGACTTCCCCTTTTGAATTTTTTTGAATGGATTTGGCAAGCGCGTGAAAGTCATGCAAGGCGTCGATTTCGCTCCTCATTAACTTCAGGTCTTCGGACGTATATTCGTTTTCCTCCGGAGGCGCATCTCCATTCTCTTCGGCCCATTCATCCTTGACCTCTTCAAAAGTTTCGACATTCCCGGAGACGGCTTCCTCAAGAATGGCAAGCGGCTGGGTATGATGATTGATGATTGCCTCCAATCGTTTGGCAAGCGCTTCCAGTGTTGCCGAAATCGCATAGGTGGATGAGGCAAGCAGCTTTCTGAGAATGAGCGTCATCAACTGCCTTTGACTGGCCGGCAGCGCATAAAGATTGGGGCTTTGAAGGTAGTCGGACACAAGGTTGTAGAGTCTTTGCTCGTTTTCCGAGGGATAGAACTCCTGGGTGATCGGTATGCGGTTCGTATATTTAATGTATTCGAGGACCTGCCGCCGCAGCGTCCGCTGGCATACCGGCCGGAGTCGCTCCTTGAGGTCATCGAAGTTGCCCTCGCCGCTCAGTCGCGAAAAGCGGCTCTTGAAGCTCTTCAAGTCTCCGAAGGCATAATCGTCTATGACGCTGACCAGGCCGTATAACTCAAGGAGTGTGTTTTGAAGCGGTGTGGCCGTCAGCAAGATCTTCGGCGCCGGCGCAACGGCCTCCTTGATGGTATTGGCAATCTTGTTGGTCGGTTTATAGACGTTCCTGAGATGATGGGCTTCATCGATGACAATCAGATCCCAGTCTATCATCCTGATATATGAATCTTTGCTGCTGGCGAAATGGTAGGAGCAGATGACGATCTCATTCTGCTTGAAAGGATTGAGATTGCCCTTCTTTATTTCCAGGTTGAAAGATTTTGTCTCCAGAATAAGAGATGGGAGAAAGAATTTGTCGAGCAGTTCCTGATTCCATTGCTTGCGAAGGCTGGACGGCACGATGATGAGAAGCTTTCGTTTCCGTTCGGCCCATTTTTAAGAAAGAAGGATGCCGGCTTCAATCGTTTTACCCAGGCCGACTTCATCGGCAAGGATCGCCCCTTTTGAGAGCGGCGACCGGAAGGCGAACAAGGCGGCTTCCACCTGATGGGGGTTGAGGTCAACCTGGGCGTCCGATAGAGATGCTGCCAATTTTTCGAGGCTGTTTGACGAACATCGCTTTGTAAGTTCGTATGCAAAATACTTGGCATGGTAAGGCGTCAACTGCATCTCGCCATTTTCCTTATTGAACAAAAACCATAGCGATCTGAGAGGTCTGGCTTGAGCATAAAAAACCCCGCTCTCTTTTGAGTAACGGGGTTTCATGAAATCAGCTCATTTGTCCCTCTTAGTTGATGAGTTAAAAGGGTATTACAATATTGTCCTCAATATCCGCTTGAAATTGCAGCAAAAATATACCTGTATGTGGAATCAGTCAAGGGGTTTTTCGTGATTCTAAGGACTGGATGCCGGATCAAGTCCGGGATGACAGGCAAGGGAAGATTTCTCAGTCACTTCGTTCTTTCGAAATGACAAAGTGGAGGACTGGATTCCCGCTTACGCGGGAATGACATGGGGGGGCGGGAATATCAATATCCCCTGCTTTTCAATTCATCCCAGGCGGGAATTCCTTTTCGCCCTCCCATCTGCGTACTGACTAGGGCCGCAGCCCAGGCGCCGAGGTCGAGACACTTTTCCGCGTCCCACCCGTTCGCGATGCCATAGGTGACACCGGCGTGGAATACATCTCCGCACCCCGTGGTATCGATTGCCGTTACCGGATACGCTGGCTTTTCAATAATCCGGCCATCGACCAGGGCAATATATCCTTTTTCTCCCAGGGTGACACCGACAAAACGGGCCCCCATTCCCGACAGGATGCGGCAGGTCTCCAGGTGGTCTCCCGCCATTGCCTGAGAAAAAGTTTCCGAGGCGATAAAGCAATCACTTAAGGGGACAATGTCCAGTATGCCTTCCCGGAGCGTTCCCGCATCAACGACGATCGGAATACCGGCCTTTTTGGCCGTGCGACAGGCGAAGAGAGAGGCCTCTGTGAAGAGCCCGTCCGTGTGGAGGGCCCTGCTTCTTCCGAGCACCGCCATATCCAGTTCATCAGGCTGTAACGGCATCCCTGTCGGTCTCTGCCAGAAGATCGTTCTTCGGCCTATGCCGGGCTCACTGGCGATGAAGGCAAACTGGGAAGACGCGCCGTTTCTTACGATAAGGCCGCCCGTGTCAATACCCTCTTTTCGAAGGGAATCCGCAATCGTCGCGCCGAAGAAATCATCTCCCACAATGCCGGCCATGTAGCAGGGCAGCCGCCATCGGCTCAAGGCGACGAGGGCCGTTGCCACGACGCCCCCTCCCTGAATCGCCATATTCGCAAATTCGCATTTTACATCGGGCGGCGGATAGGCCTCTATTATCCCGATATAATCGAGGGCGCATTGGCCAAGGCCGAAAACAGGGGAAGCACTTTTCAACACGATTTATTCCGTTCCTCAATCCTTCCCACAAAGGGAGGATGGCTTTGTAACAACAGGGCCACGCCACTGCTGTACCTATTTTAAGCTCTCCCAGCTTGCGGTGTATTCGGTGAGGTTGTCCGGTTTTGCGATACCCGGCTCCCTGACGGCCCATGTGCCTTTCAGGCCAAGCTCGCCGGCTGTCAGTTCGAAGTGACTCATGGCGATGCCCATATCCACGCGCTGCAGATCCGCCAATCCGAGGAGTCTGAAGGTGAAGCTGTTGCCGTATCCCTTCGTTCTCTGTATGTAGAAATGCCAGGCATTCCCCTCTCTGACAATTCGCCACGGCTGCTTGTTTGAAGCGGAAGGGCCTATGCGCACCATTTCAAGCGGGACGCTATACGCTCCGGCCTCATCGGGGGAAAGGGGGGTCCCAAATTTCTCCCTGAAGAACAGGTTCTCCCAGGGCATGCGATTGTCTGCATCCACGAACCGGCGCATCCTGCCTTCGAACCCGCCCCTCTGCGCGATATACCCGACGGACGTCACTGCCGGCGCCAGTTCTCCTTCCGCGGCAGAAATCTTTTTTGCAAAGCCGCTTTTGCTGAACGTTCCTCCCAACCAGCAGGTTCCCAGGCCAATGTCCGTCGTGCACAGGATGATCTTCTCCATCACATAGCCATAGTCTTCCAGGTTTTTTTCAGAATGTCCCACGGCTCCCACAATAAAGCCTGCCGCGCCCCTGATAACTCCATATGTCCCCAGTCCTTTCAGGGAGTTTCGATCCTGTTCCGTCGCGGCGACAAGTTCAAAACGCACTGGTGCGCCAAACGGGCCTCTCCCGACTGCGGACATGAACGCTGAGAGTCGTTGACGCTGATCTTCCGCGATCGGTTTTTCTAAATATTTCCGGCAGGAGAAGCGCTGACGGATGATGTCCGTTACGGGTTTACTGTAGAGCATGATTTGTCTCCATTCATATGAACTTCTGAGTATAAATCCCTTGCATTTTTGCTCATGGGATTGTTTTGGAAATATACACACTTTCTTAAATGCCTTCAAATACTTTGATGTATTGTTAAGATGGAAATGACAGGGAGGCCGAAGGTTATCCGTTAGCGGCAACGGCGTTGATCAATGACGTGAGATTTTCCTCCAGGGTTGATAAAGCAACTTCATCCTGGGAGATAAATCGGAGGAGATCCATATCCGTAATCTCCGGGAACCGGAGGAGAAACAGGGGGCAGACCCCCAGGATCATGGCAAGGCCGACCCTTTTTTCCCACAGATCACCGGGCAGGATGGGAGGGATTCCTCCGCCGAAAAGGGCATGATGTTTGACGGCAACATCCGACGCTTCGGGAGGTGCCATCGATATCCGATCTTTTCCGGCTTCCGGCAGCATCTTCTCCGGATCAAGAAGCCATTCCGTGATACCACCGCCTTCCGGCATTCTCTGCGCAACCCCCGCGGGATCAAGACCGCCCTGCAGGCAACTCCGATACACCGGGAAGACATGCTCTCCCACTTTCCGGGACAATGCTATCCATCCTTCATGATCGAGCAGCAGAAGCGACGGTTCGTGCCGGGCAAATTTGACGTATGACATGCACGGCGAGGGACAGTGATAACAGGCCATATTCTTTATGGTGAGTCCCCTGAGGGGTTTTGATGCCTCTTTCCCCCCGTCCAGGCCCTTCAGTACGGAAACAAATCCCCCTGTTTTGCCATGTTTCCCGGAGGAAATCCTTTGTATGAGCGCCTTTCCAATATCCGGGTGATCCTTCCTGAAAGGGAGGCCGCCCATCCCGGCGAACACGATCCCCTTGAGATTTTTCGCAGCCATCCGGGAGGCGAGGCCTGCCTTGTCGAGGCTGCCTGTCACACCGACAGAAGCGGCGGCGTGCGGGATTTTCCGATCCGCAGCGGTGCCCGTCAGAATCGCAGACCTGACAGGCAGAGATTCCCTTTTCAATGCGGTGACCGCATCGGAAACGGAAAGATGCCGAAGATGCTCCGAAGGAATAACGTTGACAATTCCCTGATTTACATACAGCACGGAAAGCTCGGGCGCGGCCCCTTTTATCACCAGAAAATCCAGACCTGAAAATTTCATGTCCGGCCCCGTTCTCAGCATGAAAGGGACATGACACACATGATCGAAGAGCGGGGATTTGAATGTTGCAACCAGGAGGGACGAAGCGGGAGCGAAACTCCCCGTCAAAGCTCCCGTTCCGAAGACCAGCGCGTCGCCGTATTCCTTAAGGAGGGTCCGGTTTACGACCGCCCCGCCGAAACATGTGGGCAGGCGCTCCCGATCCAGGGGGGTGACCTCCGCCGTCCGGGCGGACAGATCGACCACCCCGGTTTTCATGTTGTAAAACGTCTGGAAATGATTCATGTTTTTTCTTCTCCCGGCGCCGCCTGCTGCCATCGGAAGCGAATCTTTGCCGCATCGTAGGGACAGCGGTCAATGCATCTCATGCACATGATACACTCCGTCATGGGGATCTTCGGCGATATCCCCTCCCGCAGCTGATCCGCTTCTATAATGCCCACGGGACAGACCTCCGCACACTGAATGCAGGAGAATTTCTTGCATTTCTTCGCCCCAATGACGATTTTGATGAGGCGCAGGGTGGCGGTAAGACCGAGCAGGGCGCCGACAGGGCAGAAATACCGGCACCACGAACGCCTCTGGGCAATCTCAAGGCTCGCCAGGGCAGGAACGATGGCCAGCTCGGCGCTCTTGAAAAAGGATTGCACACCGTAAGATCGGCAGAGGGTCCCGATGGGGCAGATGGTGCAGAAAGCCTGAAATCCCAGGGCGTAACTCCCCCCAACGGCACCGGCCAATACGCCGTATTTCGTCATCCGGCTCTTGAGAAAAGCAGGCCAGCCGAGTTTCTTCGGAGTGATCTTATCCACCAGGTCGAGGACAAATCCGAACGGGCAGACCCACCCACAGAACAACCTCCCGGCCAGGATGGTCAGAATGAGAAGAGCAAGGGCCGATGTAATCCCTCCGATCAACAGGATAGCCCCCGATGAAGCGATGTTTTGCAGGGTTCCCGTGGGGCAGGCAAGGGTCACCTCACCCGCTTTGAAGTAGCAGAACGTGCCGACAAAAACCATGACCAAAAGCAGAAAGGAAATCAGTTGCACACTCCAGCGCAGTCCCTTGATCCAGCGGAATGCTTTTCCTCGCGTGAAGGTCAGGGCGTTTTCCGGACAGTGTTTGACGCACAGGGGATCTCCCTCGCAGAGGTCGCATTTGTGTATTGCCTGGGTTTTCGGGTCCTTGAGAGGTGCCGCTGCCGGGCACGCCATGGTGCACAGACCGCAGTCCGTGCAGAAGAGCCTGTCGATACGGACGATACCGTCCTTTCCCTTTTCAATGGCCCTCGTGGGACAGGCTTCGAGGCAGAGAGGTTTGCGGCAGTGCTGGCAGAGGATGGCAAAGGTCTTCCCCTGCGTCTCGTCCGTGACAACCTTCACGCTGGCCGATGCGGGGGCCACCTTTTCCGTATTCCTTGTGGAGCAGATCATCTCGCAGGCGCCGCATCCCGTGCACTTTTCCGGATCAAAAAGGATAAAGGAATGGCGCGGCGGCATAAAATAGCCGGACAGTGTCTTTTTCTCCGGCGCCCGGGGTCTCAGGTCGTCGAGCTTGAGAGAAAAATCCTGTTCGTTCACCGGTTCCTGCATGGTTCCCTGTTCTCTCGTTTACGCGTTTCTCTGTAAGTACATCTCCCGCCGGCATGGCGGGCAGATATCGAGCATCCCGAAGACATTCGGGGGTTCATCCTTTAACCTGCCGTATACGAAATTCTCCACGGGAATGGCCACAAACATCCTTCCGCAGCACTTACATGTCTTCGCGTTTTCCAGAAGGTTCTCACTGACGGCCGCTTCCCGAAGCTTCCGGATCAGGTCCCGGCAACTGACACCCTGGGGACACGTATCGGTGCCGGCATTACATTCCGTGCAATACCAGATGTTTTGATCCTCAACGACGGGGTCGCCGATCAGGGTCTTTTTGATGATGCCCCGGGGCGACATTTCGATGGAAAAGTTCGCATACATCTCCGCCATGGGGCAGGCGGCGACGCACCGTCCGCACTCAACGCAGCCGTCCGCGCCGGACAGACGCTTCGCCTCGGCAATCTTATCATTCCTCGTCTTCATGAGGCTCCTTTTCCATCTTTACAGCACACACCTTGAATTCCGGTATTTTTGAGACCGGGTCCAAAACGGGGTTCGTCAGGATATTGGCCCTTGCCTCCGCAAAATGGAAGGGCGCAAAGATAGAACCCCTGAGAACCCGTTGTGAAATTCTGGCGGCGGTGACAATGCTGCCTCGCCGGCTGGTGAGTCTGATCCTGTCGCCTTCCCTAATGCCGGCCCTCTGTGCGTCTTCCGGATGGATCTCCGCATACGCCCCTTCCAGTTCCCTGTTGAGAAAGGGGGAGCGGCGCGTCATCGTCCCGGTGTGGTAATGGGCAAACATCCTTCCCGTATTGAGGTAATGCGGATACTCTCCGTCCGGCTTTTCAAAGGGCGGCGTGTACTGCGGCACGACAAACAAACCCTTTCCGCGGGTAAATTTATGTTCATGGAGAAACCGTGTTCCCGGATGATGGGCATCCGGACACGGCCATTGCAGACCCGCCCGCTCCAGCCGGTCAAAGCGAACGCCGCCGTAAGCGGGCACGAGCGACGCGATTTCATCCATGACCTCGCCGGGATGGCTGTACGGGAAATCCAGCCCCAGAG
This sequence comes from uncultured Syntrophaceae bacterium, assembly GCA_964541605.1. Lineage (GTDB taxonomy): Bacteria > Desulfobacterota > Syntrophia > Syntrophales > UBA2185 > CAZIQY01. The sequence continues at coordinate 19,920 of CAZIQY010000023.1, forward strand.
CGTTGGCCAGAAGACAGATAATTTCAAAGTCCCCCTTTGCCTCGCCGGGAGGCTCAACCGCCTGCCTCAAAAGCTGGAACCGGCGCTCCGTATTCGTGTACGTTCCCGTCTTCTCGGCAAAACAGGTCGCCGGCAGAACCAGATGGGCGAATTTCGCCGTCTCCGTGAGGAAGATGTCCTGGACGATGAGAAAATCCAGTTTGGCGAGCGATTCCAGGACATGGTTGACATCCGGATCGCTCAGGGCGGGGTTTTCCGCCATGATGTAGAGGGCCCGGATATCCTTTCCGGCGGATGCGATCATCTCCGTCACGGTCAGTCCCGGCCTGGCGGAGAGTTCCCTTCCCCAGGCCATCTGAAATTTTTCCTGAATCGACGGATCTGCGACGCTCTGGTATCCCGGATAGACGTTCGGCAGACCGCCCATATCGCAGGAACCCTGGACGTTGTTCTGTCCCCGGAGGGGATAGACGCCGGAAAACTCCCTGCCGATTTTGCCGCACAGCATGGCCAGATCGCAGACGGCATGGACGTTCGCCGTCCCGCAGGCGTGCTGGGTAATCCCCATGCAGTACACGATGGCGGCGTCTTTCGCTTTCGCATAGATCTCCGCGACGTTTCTGATCCGCCCCTCATCGATCCCGCATTCTTCGGCAGCCCGTTCCACCGGCCAGGACTGGAGGAAATTCCTGAGACCCTCAAATCCTTCCATCCGTTCCTGGATGAATGCCGCATTGTGCAGGCCCGCATCAAGGATATGCCGCATCATGCCGACGAGCAGCGGGATGTCCGTCCCCGGATTGATGGGAAGGTGCATGGATGCATTCTGCGCAACTGCGGTCTTCCGGGGATCGATAACGATCACCGTTGCGCCCTTATCCACCGCCTTATAGATTTCACCCATGATGATGGGATGGCTCTCCGCCGCGTTGGACCCAATGATTAAGATGCATTCGGCCCCGGCCAGGTCGGAGATGGAATTTGTCATCGCCCCGCTGCCCGTGGTCTGGGCCATGCCTGCCGCCGTGGGCGCATGGCATAATCGAGCGCAGTGATCGACATTGTTAGTTCCGAAGGCCATCCGGATCAGCTTCTGGAACAGGTAATTCTCCTCGTTGGTGCACTTGGCGGAACACAAGCCGCCGATGGCATCCTCCCCGTATGTTTCGGCCGTTGCTTCCAGCTTTTCAGCGGCCAGAAGGATAGCCTCATCCCACGAGATCGCCTCAAACCGGTCTCCTTTTCTGACGAGCGGCGTTCTCAACCGGTCGGGGTGGTGGACGAATTCGTGAGCAAACCAACCCTTGATACAGAGGGTTCCTTGACTGACAGGGTGCTCCCTGTCCGGGTAGATCCCGGCGACCTTTTCTTTTTCGACCTTCAGGATCAGGCCGCAGCCGGTCCCGCAATAGGGGCAAATGGTTTTGATAAACTCAGGATTCATCACGTTTTCCCAAGGTGTTAACCCAATCCGGCAGGACCTGCCCCGCTGCCGGCTCTTTGAACAAATCGTAAAGGATTGGAGACCGTTTTTCAGGGTCCAGTCCCGCCTCATATCCATAGACCTGACGGAGCGCTTCCCGCATGGAAAGCTGCAGGGCGACAAGCGGAATATGGACAGGACAGGCATCCTGGCACGCCCCGCAGGCCACGCAGGTGTCCGACAGATGGAACGCCCGGATCAGATGATAGGATATCATCTCGGCGGGGATCACCCCTGTTTCGACCCAGACCTCATCCTCTAACTTGCAGGGAATGCAGACGCAGATGGGGCAGGAATTCCGGCATCCGTAACACTTGATGCACCGCCTGAGAAGGTGCGCCCACTTTTCCATTCTCGCCGGGCCGTCGCCGACGAGCAGCTCCCGCGTCGTTTCATCCTGAAAGGGGTCCATCCCGGCCACGGCTTCCCCGGCATCCAGCTTTTCCGGGTATGGCCGCCGGCAGAGACACACGGACGCCTGTTCATCGCTGCAGGCAATCCCGATAGTGAGAATCCGGTCTTTTTCAATCTGATTCCTTTTCGTCAGTTCTGTCAGGGCCCTTTCGTCGCAACCCCGAACAATAACTGCCAGCCTGAAGCCTTCCGGCGAAGACCGCAAAACGGTCATGGCCATCTTCGCCAGGAGCCACTTGGGCTCCAGGACAAGGCTGTCCACCTGACGGAGATTATCGAAGACATGGGGCTGGATGATATCCCACTGCCCCCTGATCAGCCCCAGAACGCCATCGGCCTGTTTTTCCGCCAGCATGGATCTGGCTATGTCTTTTACTTTTTGCAGCATTGTTAGTTTTTTCTCTATACGTTTAACGCCCGCTTTTTGCTCTGGTGTCATTCCCGCGCAGAGCCTGCCCTCGACCTGATCGGGGGCGGGAATCCAGTATTTTCAAACATTTCTGGATCCCCGCTTTCGCGGGGATGACAAAAAAGCGTATTTTCCAAAGGTTTAAAACATTTCAATACATCCATGGGGCAGTGGAAGGCAATGCCTTCAGTTCTTCGAAGAACGCATTGATCACCTCGGCATACTGATGATCCTCATGGGCTGTGCCAAAGGCGAGCAGCAGCCTTTTCCCTCCGATTCCCACGGCATCCAGAAGCGTTTTAAGGAGTTCCAGGCGCTTCATGGCCGCATGGTTCGCGTGATTGAACCGGCATCCTCCCAGATGGCAGCCCAATACGGCCACCCCGCTGATTCCACTCGCCAGGGCCCGGATGACGGCGTCCGGTTCAACCAGGGAGGCGCACTCCACGGGTATCACCCGGAATGACGCGGGAAGCGGAATTCTCTTCTTTCCCGCCCCGTCAGCGCCGATCAGGCCGCACCATTTGCATGCGAAAACAAGCATCCTGGGGGTCGCCTGTTCCTCTGTGCGCCTGTTGTTCGATCTTCCTGGCCCGGTCATGAGATCGTCTCCTCGGCAAACGCCTTTTTGATCATCGCCCCTACAGCCCTGTAATCATGCTCCGGCAACTGGATGGCGCCGTTGGGGCAGACGGATACGCAATTGCCGCAGGCTTTGCACCGCATCTTGTTCACTCGGCTTACGGATCTTCCGCCCATCTTCTGAAGGCGGCAGGCCTCAAAAGGACAGACGGCCGCACAGTTTCCGCACCCGGTGCACGCCTCCGCATTGACGGAGGCATGGCCGAATTTCTCCCCGGGAACCCGGCTTAAAGACAGCGCCGAAACGGCATCTTTTCCCAAAAGGGCTGCAGCTTTAACGGCGGCCCCTTCGCCCTGCATGATGGCCTGATCGGACGATACGGGCCATCTGGCGGAGCCGCAGATAAACACGCCGTCCATCCGCGTTTCCAGAGGATGCAGGGGATAGATTTCCGAGAAAAAACCGTAGCGGTCCCGCTCTACACCCAGCATATCGGCGAGCTTTGCGTTATCGTCATTGGGAACAAGAGGCGTGCTGAGGACGACCAGATCGCAATCGAGCATCCTCTTCCTCCCATTGATGACATCGAAAACCTCCACCCCCTCCACGTGTTCATCCCCCAGGATTTCCGGAGGGTTCGTCTCTTCAAAGCGGATAAACTGCACCCCTTTCGCAAGGGCCTTTCTGTAATAAGCTTCCAGGACGCTTCCCGGCGTCATGATATCGCGATGGAGTATGAACACCCGGGCATCGGGATTTTCGTCCTTGATCCTTGCGGCATTTTTCAGGCTCGACGGGCAGCATATGGTCGCACAATAGGGCCGGTCTTTATTCCTCGCGCCGACACACTGAATAAAAACGGCCTTTTTGATGGGAACCGGCTCCCTGAGGAACTGCCTTTCCATCTCCATCTGGGTGATTACGTGCTTCAGCTTGCCGTATCGATAGAGGCCGTAGGGCAGCCAGACCCTGGCGCCGCTCGCCAGAATCACCGCACCCACCCGGAGCTTTTTTTCTCCCTCGGATGATGAGATATGCACCTTGAAATCGCCGGCGAACCCTTTGACAGACAGGATTTTCACCTTTGAATAAAAAGAAACGAGAGGGTTCTTTTCTACTATTTCTGAATACTTTTTTATTTTATCCCCGGATTTTTCATCCGACGGATACACATGGGAGATCAGATTGAGCATGCCTCCGGGGCCCGATCCCCTTTCCAGGAGGTGCACCTTGAAACCCAACCGCGAAAGTGCGCAGGCGGCAGAGAGCCCCGCGGGACCGGCCCCGACAATCATGGCCTCCGGACATACCCTGATGGTGACGTCATCGGAACCATGCCTGTAACTCAGGGCGCCCATTTCCATCCGGATGAGATTCAACGCCTTGTCTGTGGCGCCTTGCGGATCATCCCTGTGAATCCAGGCGCATCCTTCCCTCAGGTCTACAAGACCGATACGGGAACGATGGATCCCCTCCCGAACCAATGTTTCGACGACGGCATCACCCTTTCCCAGGGACGAACAGCTCCCGATCACCACTTTTTCTGCGCCGCTCTCCCTGATCAGGGAGAGCGGCTTTTCAATGTCTACCTCCAGACACAGAGAATCAACCACACAGGAAAAAGCGACGGAAACATCTTCCTCCGTTTTCTTGCGTAATGCATCGAGATCGATGACGCCATCGACTTCTCCGAAACACCGGCATAATAAAACGGCGACTTTTGACATTTTCTACCCTTCCCTTTTCGCGATAAGCACTCCTGCAGCGACAGAAGCTGCCTGGACGGCCGATTCCGCCACATCCGACGGCTCCATACTGAACCCGCAGGAAAAACGGGACATGCCATCGGATTTCGGATTTACGAATCCTTCTTCCGTGAGCGCGGGCGAATCGAGTTTTTCCTGGTCCGTCCACTCCAGGGAAGACCGGAGATTGCCGTTCAAGACCACCATATCGAACTTCCAGATATCCCGTTTCTGAGTCTCGGTGTTTTCAAACTTTACGGCGATCCCGTCGCCTCCGGGGAGGGGATAGATCAGCGAAGGTCTTCCCCTGATGAGCCTTATGGGGCTTCCGCCAATCTCCTCCCGGGAATATTCATAGTAGTCCCGCCCCACAGTACGCAGATCGGTATAAAAGATCACACAGTGAATAGCCGGATTCCGCCTTTTTATCCACTTCGCCTGCTTGAAGGCGTGCATGCAGCAGACCGCCGAACAATACGGAAGCATCCTTTCGTCCCTGGCGCCGGCGCATTGAATGAAGGCAATATTGCGGGGGACCGACCGGTTTAATTTTGTTATAATGTCACCCTTGTTGATTTCCGCTTCCGCCGTCCATTCCTCGAATTCCAGGGATGTCATGATATCCGGATGGGTTCCGAAACCGAACTCCTTAAGGGGGGTCAGATCAACTTCTTTAAAACCGGATGCCCAGACGACATGATCAATATTGAGTTCTATTGTTTCAACCGCCCTCTGAAAATTGATAGCGGCCGTCGGGCATATCGTCACGCAGGCGGCGCAATGATTACAGACATCAAGATCAACGCGGCAGACAGGGGGATAGACATGCTCCCCTGCAGGCCGGATCGCCTTTTGGGAACATTCTCTTTCACACTTCCCGCAGAAAACGCATCGGCTTGCGTCGATGGCGGGGGGATTCTTTACAATCATCGCATGAAGGCGGCCTTCAATACTTCTGAGCTCTTTGACTTCCGTGCTCGTATGGACGGTGATCAGATGATGTTCTTTCAACCGTTTGATGTCCGTCCACAGAGGACAGAAGGCGCAGTGATCCGTCGGATAGAGTTTATCCAGTTTCGCGACCTGGCCGCCCAGGTTAGGGCTGTTTTCCACCAGGAAAACGGCTCGACCCGCATCGGCAATATCGAGAGCGGCGCTGATGCCCGCAACCCCGCCGCCAATGATCAGTACGGGCAGTGAATTCTTCATGTTACGACTTTTCCTCTTCCTCTTCCTCTTCCTTCAGAATACCGTATTGTCTGCCCAGTTTCTTGATTCTTTCTACGAACCACGTCTTGAATTCTTCTTCCCGGTGGCTTCTCTCCTCTTCCTCCGCACGGCGCAATGTGAGGCGTTGCTCAGGCGGTAAAAACCTTTTTATCTTGTCGTAATAGACCACGATGGATTTCGGATCCGTGGGGCATCTCCTCTCACAGGCGTTGCAGCCGTTACAGATGTCTTCCAGAACAACGGGATAGAGGTCGTTTTCCAGTTTGATGGCGTCATACCGGCAGGCATTATAACAGATATCGCATTTGCTCTCTCCCGACCAGGTGAGGCAGGTGTTGCGGTTGATTACGGCGTTGCCGATATCGACATCGTCTGTCCCGATCCTCTTAATGGCGCCTGTCGGGCACGTCTTGGTGCACGCCATGCAGAAGATACACTTTTTCCAGTCGAGCACGGGCGTCCCGATATTGGGAATCCCGCCGGAAATGCCGGCCGGATGGAGCGCGTCAGCGGGGCATACATCGATGCATTGGTAACACCGCGTGCAGTATTTAAGAAATTCCGGTTCGATGAGAGCGCCAGGTGGACGGGGGAGCGCCCTGGCGCCGCTGACTTTGAAAAACGTAAAGATTACCGTGGAAATGGCGCCGCTGACAAGCACATGGAGGGCATCTCTTCTTGAAAATCCCATGGGAGATGATTCTCCTAATTAATATAAATTACAAATTTCCAAGATTAAAAGGTTCTGAGCAGAGCAAAGCCCTTGTTGCAGGCATTATAGAACCTTGCTAAAAATGAGTTTTATCCAAGTTTGATATGGAATTCTATTAAATATGTCGCAGAAAATCAAGGGCGGGTGATCTTCACCCGCCCTCATTTGAGTCTGTTGATTTATGACTTGTACTCTTTTCGGGCCGCCGCAACATCATCGATGAGATATTCAAGGCCGAGACCCTTCAGTGTTGCTTCCGAAGGGATTCCTTTTTCATCCCAGCCGACGAAGCTGTAAAATTCATCCTGCATCTTCTTCGTATCTTCGGCAGTGAATATGTTCCCTTTCTTGGGACCGGCAGGAAGCTTTTCCGTCATGAAACGCTTCGGCAGGCCGTCATCCTTGCGGCTGACGCCTTCCCTGACGTTGAAGACCCGCTCCATGGTCATGATCCGCTTTCCGGTGGTCCAGTAATCGTCTTCTTTCATGCTCCAGCCGCAGAGCGGATTCAGCATGCCGACGGTGATCTTCGCGTTCTCGCCGCCCCAGAGAAGGCCGCTGGCGAAGGAACACAAAGAAAGGGAATTCAGCATCGCAAAGATGATGAGGGCTCTTGTGGAGGCGCCTTCATGGTGATCCCCGCCGCAGGAACCCAGACAGTAGCTGTAAGCTCTCGCCTTGTCTCCCCGCGGGTCATGGGCTGCCAGTTCCTTGCCCTTCACCTGCATGGCATAGGCTTCCGCGCCCTTGCCGATCTGCGCGGCCATTTTCTTCACACCCTTGGCAAGCAGCTTGCCCGCCTTGCCCTCTTTATAACAGATCTTCCGGATAAGTTCCATATAGGTTTCCCCATCGCCCCACTTCGGTTTGAGACCGTCGAGGTCGGCAGGTTTGAGGATTCCTTTCTCTACGAGCTCCGTCGCGAATCCGAGGACGCCGCCTGTGGAGATGTTATCAATCCCGTAGGCGTCGCAGGCCTCGATCATGGCAAGTTCCGTATTGAGATCCGTCATGCCGAGGTTGCTTCCCAGAAGTCCGCCGGACTCGTATTCCGGACCTTCGGCAATCAGTCCCTTGTATTTTCCCTCACGAATGACGCCCAGCTTCAGACAGTGAACGGGGCAGTGGTTGCAGGCCACGTGCCGCTTCCAGAATTTCCTGCCCGCCTCTTCCCCGCCGATCTTTACAATATCGGGATACCAGGTTGTCTGGTAGTTCTTTGTAATGAGGGACCCGGTAAAATAGTTATTCTGCTCTAAAAGACCCGCCGTTCCCCACCGCTTGATGCCCTGCCAGGCTTCTTTTTCCACGGCGAGCTTCTTGGCGTAATTGGCCATCTCCATGAACTTCCCATTGTCCGCCACCGGCACCGCTTTGGTGCCCCTGACGGCAAGGCCTTTGAGCTTCTTGTTTCCCATGAGCATGCCGGTGCCGCTTCTTGCGGCGGCGCGGAAGCGCTCCACAATCACGCAGGAAAAGGGAACCTGGTTCTCGCCGGCGGGGCCGATGACGGCCGTCCTGGCGTAGGGATCCTTCATTTCCTTCATGATCATCTCATGGGTCTCTTCCGTGGTTTTACCCCATACTTTTGCGGCATCCTTGAATTCCACCTTGTCGTCCACAATGGAGAGCCACACAGGTTTTTTCGATCTCCCCTTGATGTAGATGCCGTCCCAGCCTGCCCATTTGATCTCGTTGCCGAAATGGGCGCCCGTCTCCGCGTGGGAGATGAGTCCTGTATAGGGGCTCATATGGGCAATACTCATGCGTGTGGAAACGCAGTAGGTCCCGTTGAGCGGTCCCGGGCCGATAAACATGAAAGCGTCCTCGGCCAGGGGGTCTTTATGGGCCTTGTACTCGGTGGTCGCAAAATATGCCCCCAGACCGTTTCCGCCGATGGCCTTCTGATAAATCTCATCGGGAACTTCACGGGTTTTATAGGTCTGTTTACTTAAATCAATCTCCAGTATTTTTCCGAAGCATCCGCCTTTTGGTGTTGTCATGGTCATCACCTCCTCGCCTTTTTGGTCTTAGCAGTTTTAACGGGGGTGATCCTTTTCCCACCGACATTGGGATAGAACGTAAGGAACATTAAATCTGCGCCGGCCTGCTCCGGCGTTACTGCCCTGTACGCCATATTGACACCGAACCCCAGTTTGTTTGCCATGAGGCAGGGACCCTGAGGATTGCCGGACTGGGCAGAACAGGCTTTAACGCATTCCGGATCACCGCCGCACATGTCACAGATGAGGGGCTGGCCCGTATCGGGATTCGCCCAGACATACTGCGCCGGACAGGCCTCCTGACATTTCAGACATTTGGCGCCGAGGCAGATCTTCTCGTTTAAAATAATCCCATTGCTTTTGGGATCCACCTGTATCGCTTTAGGCGTTGTGGGACAGGCCGCAATACATGGGGCGTCGTTACAGTGCCAGCACAGGACGGGAACGTCTATGGAATCTTTGTATTTCAGCACATGAATCCGGGATACGGAGGGTCTGACGACGCCGGTGTGATAAACCGAACAGGCATATTCACAGGCCCGGCAGCCGGTACAATTCTGGCGTTCCGCAAAGAGAAATTTCATCGGATCCTTCTTCGGTTCCGGCGGTTTCGCCTGTGCCTGGGCGGATTTGGGAGCCAGGCTTCCTATGGTCGCCATGGCAACCGCACTGCCCGCTGCCACGGCTGTCCCCCTCAGAAAGCCGCGGCGGGTCGTTTCCGTCCGGATCAGCTCAGGTAACTTCTTTTTTTTATCTTCCATATTAAAACCTCCAATTTGATGACTCTAAGGTTTACAAAAGAATTGACTTACGATTTACACCTCCTTTCAGTCAATTCACCGATTTCTTTTATGTTTTTTATTGACCTTGTCCATGATCATCAACAGAGCCTATTTCATCTTGCTGGTGTACACATAGTCATTCTTCTTCTGGGCAACATGACATTTGATACACTCATCGATTTTTCCTTCCGATAAAATTCTCCCGTCTGTTCTGAACTGCACCCAGAACCAGTCTCCCTCTTTCGGGTTGTATCCTTTCACTTTGTACATGACATCAATGTTCTTGAGCTTTTTATCCTTGGAAAAATTGTCCTGTGCGATCATCGCCCCGTCGGGGAATTTCCCTTTTTTGCCTGTGATGGCCTTGTAAGCCGCATCATTCACGTACGTTGTGAGAAACGCCCCGTGAGGCTCCGGCCCTTTATACAGGGGTGTTGTCCCCGGCCACATCTTCCATTTTTTTGCGTAACCTTCTTTCTTCAGGTGATCCCATATGGCCGCGCCGTTGGCAGGAATCTTTTTGCCCTGAGCAAAGACAACTCCGGAAAAAACAAGACCCGCAATGAGAAATACAACGACTAAAAGAAAAGTTTTTTTCATGCACTACCCCCTCAACTTTTATGTGTGTGATATGAAAACATGATGCTAAACATGGTTTAGCCCGTGGAGATGTCCTGATCCTGTTGAATGGTTGATGATTAACCCGTGATAATCTCGCATCCGTAATTTTGAATCTAATCAATTCAGTATTAAATTGTCAACGCTTTTTTTTGCAATAAGACAATGATTACAAGGACTTATGCCATATATGACATAAGCGTATGGTGAAATTCCTTGCCATGGAACCTTGCATCATGCTATTGAACACACCATATATTTCCGACTTGTTTTTTAACCACCAGGGAGACAACACATGGAAATCAAACATAAAATATGGCTGGAACGCGACGGTCGCGTCATTTTTGGTCCCGGGCGAGAGGGTCTTTTAAAGGCCATCAACGAATACCACAGCTTAAGCGCTGCAGCGAAGAAACTGAAAATGTCATACCGGGCGGCGTGGGGGAGATTAAAAGCCTCGGAAGAGAGGCTTGGGATGAAGCTTGTGGAGAATGAACCTGCAAAACAGGGGATGCATTTAACGGATGAAGCGAAAAAGCTGATAGAATGTTTCGACCGGATGGAACGAGATATCAGCCGTCTTTTAAATGAAGCCCAATGCAAACTGCCGTAAGACCCCTGTTGCCATCCAATGGGTCACTCTCAACCCGTTATGGCTCCTCGCTGTTTCTCAGGATCTCCATGATCTCCGCACCATAACGGGTCATCTTTTCATAAGACAGGACGCCCGAATATGTCAGCATATCCATGGAAGGCGCTTCCATCCTGACCAGGTCGAGCAGGGTCTGGTCGGGCAAAATCCTGAAGAGGGCCAGGTTCGTTACATTCGCCTTTTGAAAGCGCCAACGGTAGAGGTGCTTCAGGCAGCGTTTTTGATGCGCGGCAAGAGATTGATACCCTTTGATGTTTTTGTATCCCCGGAGATCGAAGTGATTTTCACCCCACATGACGTCGGCAATGCCCTCAAACGATTTTAGCGCATCAACTTTGAGGCCCTTCTCTTCTATCTCCTCTTCCAGCCTTCGATATAATTCCTTCAGATAAGCCGTATCTTCGACTGCGTACTGAAGCTGTTCCCAACTCAATGGCCTAGTGTCCCATCGCGAGCGTTGCATCGACTTCTTCTTCTCAAATTCGATACCCAGATACCGGCCGACCAGGGCTGCGAGAGACAGATAATGGCAGCCGAGGATTGAAGCAGCTCTGTGGGTGTCAAAAATGTTATGGAATGCAAATCCATAATCCCTTTTTAAAATGCGTACATCGTTATTGCCGGCATGCATCACCTTGAGGATATTCGGATCGGCGAAAACCGACCCCAGGAAGGAATAATCCAGTCCATTCAGCGGATCGAAAAGGTAGGTTTTTTCATCAGCTTCGATCTGGATCAGACACAGCACTGCTCGAAAATAGCGGAAGGAATCATATTCCGTATCCACACAAATGATGGGAGAGCGGCTGATATCCTCTCTGGCCTCATCTATTTTGGAAAGTGTGTCAACCCAGACCCAACCGTTTGTCATTCAAATATTCCTGTCGAAATAAAAACACTCCCCATAAACAACAGCATCAGTGCCATGGCCGCAACATCGCGGGGAGTGATTCGCAGTTCCCGGAGGGTTGTCCTGTAGCCCCTCTGATAACCCCTTGCTTCCATAGCGTCGGAAAGTTCATCGGCACGGCGGAAGGCGCTGATCATCAGGGGAATCGCCAGGGCTTTTGCCCATTTCGCCTTCTCGGAAAAGGAGCCGATTTTTATATCCGCCCCCCTGGCCATCTGGGCCATCCTGATCCTGTCAAATTCTTCCAGGAGCGTGGGCATGAATCTCAACGCCATGGATATCATCACGGCCACATCATGTGACGGGACGCCAATACGCCGAAGAGGCCTGAGAAGGGTTTCAATACCGCTGATCAGTTCAGAGGGGGGTGTTGTCATGGTCAGAACGGCAGCCGTCAAAATCAGACAGGCAATCTGCCAGGTTACGAAAGCCCCCTGATAAAGACCTTCATAGGTTACCGTCACGGGAAAGAAAGAAAACGTGAATAATGCTGTTCCATCGGTAAAAAAGACATGAAGGAAAAAGAGGAGAAAGACAAAGACCGCAAGCGGTTTAAGAGCGTTCAGGACGTGGTTGAGCGTCAATCGTGACACGAGAATGGCGAAAATGATAAATGCGCTGATGATGGCGCCGCTCAAAAGATCTGCCCTGAAGATCAGAACGCTTAACATAATCACAGAGACGATTTTGACTCTCGGATCCAGATGGTGTGTGATGGCGTCGCCATGGATATATTGACCCAGATTATACATTTTCACCCACTCGTTTCTTCACCCTGCCGGTAGAAATCACTTTCGGAAAACCACCCGCCGATGAGGATATTTCCGAACAGGCCTCTTCTATCGTCAGAACGTTCGTTGAAACATCCCATCCCATCTGCCTGAGCTGCAGAAGAAGCTCTGTGACCTGTGGAATATGCAGTCCAAGGGTTTTCAGGTAGTCGATCCGCTTGAAGACTTCCTGCGGCACCTCGTTGAGCGATATGACCCCCCGATCCATCACCATGACGCGATCCGCATGGACGATTTCATTCATGTCATGTGTAATGTGTATTATGGAAATCCCGTCTCTGTTCATTTTTCTCATAATATCCAGAACCCGCATTCTGCTGGACGGATCAAGACTGGCAGTGGGTTCATCGAGAGCAATATATCGGGGGTTCATGGCAAGAACGCCGGCAATGGATACCAGCCGTTTTTCGCCTCCGGAAAGGGTATGAGGGGGCCGTTTTGCGTAGTCCGTCATTCCTACCGTGGCAAGAGATGCCTCAACCCTTTCCTGAATCTCCCGGGAGGGGATGCCCAGATTCCCGGGGCCAAAAGCCACGTCTTCTTCAACGCTCATCCCGATGATCTGATTGTCCGGGTTCTGAAATACCATGCCCACGCTGCAGCGAATTTCTCTTACGGCCGCCGCGTCTTTCGTATTCATTCCATCCACAAGCACATCTCCTTCTGCCGGGACAAAAAGAGCATTAAAATGCTTGATCAGCGTGGTTTTCCCGCAACCGTTCGGACCGATCAGGGCAATGTACTCCCCTTCGCCGATGGACATGTTCAAAGACCTCAGGACAGGATCATTCTGATCATATCGGTATGTGATGTTTTCTACATGTATCATGAATCTATCGAATGTGTATTCTATCCCTTGTTTTAAGATAGATCAAGGATGCTAATACAATTTTTACAATATCGCCCGGAATGAAGGGCAGGGCGCCGACGATCACAGCTTTTTCTATAGAAAGCTTTGCGACCAGAGTCAGTTGAAGGATGCCCAGGACATATATAATCACCATTCCCGCCAGCATGGAGGCAACCACCCAGACAAGCCCCGGATTTTTTCTGACGGCGATCAGTTTTCCTACGACAAAAGCGGCCAGAACAAATCCGAACAGGTAGCCGCCTGTCGGGCCAAAAAGTACACCCAGACCGGCTTTCCCTCCGGCAAAAACCGGCAGGCCGATAACCCCCAAAAGGATATAAACCACCTGACTCAATGCTCCCAGATAGCCGCCAAGGAGTGCTCCGGCCAGGTTAAGAAAAAGGGTCTGGAGCGTAATCGGTACCGGAGGCAGCGGAATGATGATATACGCCCCGATGGCAGTCAATGCTCCAAACATGGACGCATAGACCATGCCCTGTAATGATGTTCTCTCGGGAGTCAACAATAAGTCTCCTTTTGCAATATTATTACTATCGGCGATCAGCAATCAGTTGACAGACTTAAAACAAGCAGAATTTTTAAAGGAAGGCTGAACCATGAATTTTCAATAATGTCAAGATAATTCATTGACAAGCGATTTATCTTTGTCCTATATTGGCACGCTTTAAAAATGGCAAATGATTACGAGACCGTAAACAGCCATCGACCATGCCGGCGGTTTTTAGTCGAAAAATATTAATTTCTTACAAAGGAAAAGGGAAATGAAATTTACAAAAAAACACCTCTCTCATGGCTACTCAAACAGAATCCTTGCCATCGATCTTGGAAACGGTACCCTTCAGACCGTGAAGCTTGATCCACAGATCCGGGACTTTTTTATCGGGGGTCGGGGACTGGGATTATACCTTCTTCATAAAAAAATCTCCTTGAAAACAGCCCCCCATGATCCGGAAAATCCCCTGATATTTTCACCGGGCCCGCTGGGAGGCATTCCGCAATTCCCGGGAACGAGCAAGTGCATGGCCATCTCATTATCGCCCCTTACGGGCATTCCCGGCGTTTCCAATTTCGGAGGCCATTTCGGCGCCTACATCAAGTACGCCGGTTTCGATGCCCTCGAAATAACGGGAAAAGCCGCAAAGGATACGATGATCATCATCGATAGTTTCAAAGGTGAGGCATCCCTGACGGAAGCTCCCGCCATCGACCACGTCTTCGACCTGGAAAAAGTCATCACCGACAGGTTTGTCCAGGCAAGTCATGACAAGAAGGACATCGTTTTTCTGACAACGGGTATCGGCGCCGCCAACACAACCTATGGATGCATCAACAGCCATTATTTCGACGCCACCAAAATCATGAACGGGACAAAAGGATTCTTTCGGACAAAGCAGGCAGGCAGAACCGGTCTCGGCACGGTCATGATGGATAAAAAAATCAGAGCCATTGTTGTTCTCGCAGAATATCCAAGAGGCGAAAATCCCTATGGAGCGGCTGACTGGAAAAAGGTCAAGAGATCAGGAGCGAAACTATCAAAAGTAGTCAGGGAAGTTGATCCCGTATCCTTGAAGATGCACCGCAAGGGCAGTGCAGGCCTTATCAACTTCATGAACAAGGACGCGTATCAATCTCTCCCTGTGAACAATTATCAGTTGGGTTCCGACCCGCGGGCGGAGAAGATCAGCGGTAAATTCTACGCGGAGAACCTGTTCGATCACCGGGGCATGGACGGGTGTTTCCCCGGCTGCAGTCTGCAATGCACGAAAGGCGGCATGGTGACCCTGACCGTTGGGGAACAAAAAGGCAGGACAGTCTGGGTTGACGGACCCGAGTATGAAACGGCGGCCGGCTTTGGCTCCAATCTGGGCATGTGGAACGCAGAATTCATTATGGAGGCCAACTGGCATTGCGACAATTACGGTATTGATACCATCACCGCTGCCGTCATCATGGCCTTCCTGATGGAATGCTTCCAGAGAGGATATCTGACAAAAGAAGATACAGACGGGTTCACGCTGACATGGGGAGATGAAAAAGCGGCGCTGGAGTTCATCCACCACATTGCCCTCAGGGAGACGGAATTCGCAAAAGTGGCGGGAAAAGGCATGCTCCATATGGTCCACTGGATCTCGGACAAATACGTCAAAAGAACCGGGGAAAAAGACCCGAAAGAAGAACTCCTGCGCTTTGCCATGCAGGCGAAGGGTCTCCCCTTTTCCCTTTACAGGACACATCGATCGCTGTCCATGCAGGGGTCCTACGCCGCCGCCAGCGATATCGGGGCTCATCATGCCGCGGCATGGCTCATCAAGGTTGATCTGCTGGGCGCATTCCCTACCCTCCAGGATAAAGCCAGGGCGTTGATCACGTATCCGAGAGTCCGTCTGGGCAATGACAACATGGGCCTGTGCAAGCTGCCCTGGGTCGATGTCTTCAATCCCGAATCCGAAAAAATGACGCAAACAGACAAATTTATCAATCCGGCTTCTCAGGAAATATACGCGGATTTCTACAACGGGATGCTGGGGACAAATATGACCTGGGAAAAGATATTTGAGCAAACGGACCGGGATATCAATCTGCAGCGGGTCATGAATGCCATGGTCTTCGGTGAAGAGACCGGTAAAAATGACTGGGTTCCGGACAGGGCCATCGGACCGACGGACGATGATCTCTATGACGCCGAAAAGGCGTATCACGACGGAGAACTCAGCGCCATACTGGGAAAATCCCCGGAAGAAATCCAGAAAATGCAAACAGGGGAAAAACGGATAATGCTCATGCAGCACAGAAAAGAACAATTACTGAAATTGGTCCAGGCGTATTATCGTGAGCGCGGCTGGAACGCCTCCGGAATACCGACCGTCGATACCCTGAAAAAAATCGGATTATGGCAATTTCTTTCCGAGGAAACAAAAACCGGAATCGCCAGGCTGAACGGGCAATAACGGACAGGTTATTATCCTTTTAAATTCCAGTGCATCCACCTGCGCGCTCAGCCTTTCCGCCACATCCTTCATCCTTCGCCCGAAAACGCCATTGACGGCGATGAATACCTTATCCCCCGGCTCCACGAGGTTCACGAAACAGGCCTCCATTCCGGCGGAGCCCGTACCGGACAGGGGCAGCGTCAACTTATTTTTCGTATTCATGATCTCCTGGAGCATTTCCTTTAGACTATCCATGATTTTCAGAAAATACGGGTCCAGTTGACCCAGCGTTTTCCGGCTCAATGCCGAATAGACTTCCGGAGGCATACAAGAGGGCCCGGATCCCATGAGCAACACCTCTTCAATTCCTTTCAGCTGATTTTCCATATAAGTCTCCTGTCGGATTGTTTGCGATTTGATACATAAAATGGGGCACTAAGCAAAAATCAGCCGGAGCGTAGCGATCGGCTGGATTGCTTTTGTTATCAATTTTTGTTTTCTAAAATTTAATATGCAGGCTGTCAGCTGCTTGTGCCAGTTTCTTATCAAATGTCCAAAATGGAATGCCCGTTAATACAGCGGATGCAATCAGTTGAACATCCACATAGCCTATACCTTTTCCCATTAAACGGTTATTCTCAATAAAGGATAATACTTCTTCATGTTCTGCTTCAATGCTCATTGGTAGCAATTGAAGAAAAGAAAGTATAACGGATCTGTCCGTTAGATTTCCACAAGCCAGTTCCCCGACTATTAATGGATGGCATAATACCGCACCGTTATGGAGCAAATTGGCCAATTCAGCATTCCCATCTCGTAAATGCGAGACCCAAACAGACGTGTCCACCAGAACCATGAGTTGTTATGCTCCTTTTCTTCTTGGTATTTCCTGAAGCTGTTTTTGAGTTCCACCCAGCTTTGCAAGCCTCCGAGCGCTTTCCCTGGCAATAAGCGCTTCTAAGCCTAATTTAACGAGTGCTGTTTTCTCTTTAATTCCAGTAATTTTAATTGCTTTGTCGAGTAAATTATCTTCAATGTTCAGCGTTGTTCTCATGCTATCACCTCATACAAATATGATGCCATAGTATGTACATATTATGCATATATGTCAAGGATATTTTTTGCTAATCGGGATAGGGAGGAGCCTCGCGACTCCCCTCCTCCCACGCCACCGGGCATACGGATCACGTACCACGGCGGTTCGGTTGATTAAGTCGGTTTAATGAACAGCCTCGGCAATCCCAGTTCTGCAAAATATTTTGCAGGCAGGGCAAATGCCAATCCCGGGCTTCGACTTAGCCTCCAAGGGCCGTGTGCCGATTTTGCCGTATTCCATGCAAGATCGCTGCTTACTCCGAGCTTCTTTAACTCCCGGTAACCGCGGCGACCCCATTGCTTCCAAAGGTAACATCGAAGGCGTCGCTTTACCCATGAGTACAGCTCTCTCAGAATGTAACGTATCTCGGTAAAATTGAAATACACCTGCCAGCCCAACATATACCGGCAAAGCTCTTTCACGATTGCTTCGATACGTCTACCGCGAACACGACGGGTAATTTCTCTGATCCTGTCCTTGAATCGCTTGACCGCTTTCTCGCTGATTCGCCTGTTCAGCTTCCAACTGAAAGTGAACCCCAGAAACTGACGTTTCCAAGGCCGGTCTACCGCACTCTTTGCCTCATTTACCGCAAGCTTTAAGTGCTTTCCCAGATATCGACTGATACTGCTGAGAACCCTCATCCCTGCTCGTTTGCTTCTGACATAAATATTCGCGTCATCTGCATAGCGAACAAATCAATGGCCTCGACGTTCCAGCTCCCGATCCAAATTATCAAGCATCAGGTTCGCCAACAAGGGAGACAAAGGACCTCCTTGCGGCGTTCCCATATCCGGCTTCATCAGCTTGCCTTCATGGGCTATGCCGGATCGCAGAAAACGAAGAATCAGATTTATTACACGCTTGCCGCTGATGCGTTTCCCGACCGCACTCATCACCTTGTCATGATTTACTCGGTCGAAAAATTTTTCCAAGTCCATATCAACACCCCAGAGATATCCCTGTTTGAGATATTCCTGAGATCGGCTGATGGCTTGGTGGGCGCTCCTTTTGGGTCTAAATCCAAAACTGGATTCAGAGAAGGTCGCGTCCCACTCTTGCTGCAATACTTGCAATAATGCCTGCTGGATAAATCGATCCAGCACAGTGGGGATACCCAGTTTGCGTATCCCGCCTCCGGGTTTGGGTATTTCAACACGCTTGACTGCTCGCGGCTCATAGGCGCCGCTAATCAAGTGCTCACGAATCTCCAGCCATTCCCGCTTCAGATAGTTTGGCAGTGCTTCCACCGTCATTCCATCTATGCCGGGAGCGCCTCCATTGCGCTTTACGTTGCGAAGGGCAGTCAACAGGTTCTCCCTGTCAACCACCTTCTCCATGAGCCGTTCATCTTCGACCGGACTGGCGGTGTCGGCTTTCGTCGTGAATAATCCACCCTTAATCTCAAAGGGCAATCACAATTGTCTTGCCGGTCTAATATTCACGCGTCTTCTGTCCCGCAATCCTATCTTTTAATCCCTTCTCAGGGAACCGTTCAGGTCTTCAGAGGCGGCATAACATCAATCTCCTTCCGTTTAGGCCGAGAGTTTCCGTCACCTGCTCTTTCGATTGCAGGGCGGGTGCCTAGTTCGTCCATGCTTCCAAAGCTGATGCCTGTTTCTTTCCTCCTAATATGCCTTCTGCTGACTTCTGCACAGCGTTCAGAATGGATTACTCCATCCTCAGTCCCAAAAGGACACTGTACAGATCTCCCAGGGTAAGACACGTAGCTTTCGATGCGTAAGCGCCGGATTTATAAAGCACACCCCTCTGCAGATGGAGGACTTCGCAGTCACGTGCCTGCTCGTCCCGGGTGTACCACACCTCATATCCGGTTCCTGTACGTCGCCCCGCATCTTTGGATTGGGCTTCCTTCATACCCCGCCTCACGACGACGCCTTTGCCCTTCTCCTATCCTTCGGCTCTGCGAATACCTGGCGTGAGGACTTACACCTCACTAGTATCTACTTGCATAAATTAGAGAACTTGTTTTCAGGTTTTACGTTCTTTA
>CAZIQY010000024.1:0-38274 GCA_964541605.1 uncultured Syntrophaceae bacterium
TTCAAACTGACGGCCTATCAATCTTTGTTATAGATATTTACGCGTCTATGCTTAGAAGGCACCTTTGTCCAGGAACTGGGGACACGCCATTGCCGGCCCACAACCTACATCAAGAACTTTTGCCCCCGAATAAGCACGATCAACAATTCGCTTATGGAAAACATGATCTGGCAAACTCCAGTCCACATTGGCGTCTTTTGCAGATTCCTGATAGTTTTTGGGCGGATTACGATAAAACCCGGCAAGAGATTGCTCAAGAGTCTGCAATTCAACCGAATTAATACAACTACTTTGCTTAATCCACTTCATGAGATATTCAGCATATGATAACGTATTTATAGCCCAGAATCAGACTATATTTCATATCATTTCTCGTGCTTACTCCAATGAATTATAACGTTGAAAATTGTGGAAAATCATTCTAACTATTGATAATAAATAATTATTATAATCCTTCATTCAATTGTTCTCTGTATAACTGAGCTGCTTCATAGATATTATCACCGGCATAGTCGTTATTAATAAATCGATAATCAAAACCTTCGGTTCAGATAAAACTTAATTCATATTTCCCAGAAATCTTTGTTTTCTTAATCCACTCGATACCGGGGTCACCGGGTTTTCTGTTCAGTCTACATTGAATTTGATCAATCGGTCACTTCAGATTGTCCTTGTAAATCCACGCGAAAAGATTGCCGCTATTTTTCGCATTCCAGTATCAGTCCGGGCGACCATCGTGGAAAAAGCCAGCCCAAAAGCCTGAAAATATAAAACTGTAGGACTAGGCCGGGGACTTCAGGCTTTATCATCCCCAAAGTCGCAAAGGTTATAAGCAGCTTCAACCCCCTGTTTCCGCCGTGCAAATACCATATCAACTGGAAAGGCCAATCAAAATTCATGGAAAAACCCTGCCCTCTGGAATGTCGCACTTTGAACCCCGCCTTTCCCAGGATATCGCATATACCGCGGAGAGAGAAGAACCTTATGTGCTCCAGGTTGGTGGGATATTCTATAAAATTATACCCTCCCCCAATCAGTACGGACAGGCGGTTACGTAGACAATAGAGATTGGGAACCGTAACTATGTAAGATCCGCTAGGTTTCAGCACCCGGTAACATTCGTTTATAACTCTTTCGGGGAAAAACAAGTGTTCCAGCAGTTCCGAACATACCACCACGTCGAAAAAACCATCATCGAACGGGAAAGGGCCCTCCGCATCATGCGTCCGGGCCTTAATTCCTTTGGATAAAGCCTTCTGAACATTGTCCTCGGAAATATCAAGACCATAAACAATGTGTTTTCCCGCCAATGGGGCTGTTTGATATCCATTTCCGCAGCCCACATCCAAAATAACGATCCCCCTCCCTCCCCCGCTTTTATCGGCAAATCGCCTTACATTGAAGTACCGGTCATCCCTGTAATAGTGCGAGTGCTGCGGGCCGTTTTCCGGCGCATATCTTTTTGATTTCGAGGAAAAATCGTAAAAATTTTTATAACTTTTCCTGTCCATCCGCTTCCCTCACTCTTGATGCGCCCATGTCCCGTCTATCAATATCCTGGTTTCATTCTCATATATCTGGTAATTAGATCCGTAGAAATCACCATCTACCACATTCAGATAGGTCAACGCGGTTATATAGTCCGCGGCTGCCGACCCGCATTGGAAATAAGTCCCGAGCCTATATCTGCCTGGCACTAGCGGAAATCTTTTTATTGTACAGGTTAAGCTGCCTTTGGACCCTAAATAAGGGAACTGCTGCCCCGTAAAACGTGTGCCCAGCTGAAAAACCCGCTCCCCACTCTCTCTTTCTACTAAAATTCCCAAGTCCACATTTTTTGCCCCTTTTTCATCCCGCGTACGGTAATCGAAAACCAGCTTTACTGTGTGACCGTTAGGGAGCCTGTCAATTTTTCTGCCTTCTTCATCCTCAATACGAAAACTTGTCAGGATAATATCCCCTGTCCCGCTCCGGTCGGTGCGTTCAATGATAGGCTTCGACAGGTACTTATTTTGGAAAACATCTTTTTCATAATAATTTATGGCGTTTTGCATTCCGCTATCGATAAGTATCCTTCCGGCATCCAATACTACGCCGCGGTCGCAGATACTACCTACCGCTGCCATATTATGGCTCACGAACAGAACGGTGTGCCCCTCTCCGGTGATGTTTTTCATCTTGGCCAGGCATTTTGTTTGGAACACCGCATCACCTACCGCAAGTACCTCATCAATCAAAAGAATTTCCGTTTCGAGATGGGCGGCAACAGCGAACGCAAGTCGCATATACATGCCACTGGAATAATATTTTACGGGCGTATGAATGAATCTTTCAATTCCTGCGAAAGCAACAATTTCATCAAATTTGCGGCTGATTTCATTACTATTCATCCCGAGAATCGTTCCGCTCAGATAAATGTTTTCTTCTCCTGTAAGTTCGGAGTGAAAGCCCGTGCCGACTTCCAGAAGGGAGCCGACCCGTCCGCGCAAGATCACTTTTCCTTCCGTCGGTTCGGTAATGCGGGCGAGAATCTTCAAAAGGGTGCTTTTCCCCGCGCCGTTTCTGCCGATGATGCCAACTATTTCGCCTCGTTTGACTTCAAAGTTCACATCTTTTAACGCCCAGATAAATTCCGAGGGGTTTACATCGTTTGAAACGGGTGATGAGAAGGCGTTTCTGATGCGGCGGAAGGGTGCCGCAGCCATATCGGTGATGGCTTCACGGAAGGTTTTTTCGCGGTCTTCGGCAGATCCGATACGGTAGATTTTTCCGAGATTTTCGGCTTTGATTACGATATTGTTCATTTAAATAATGTCGGCAAAACGCCTTTCCATTCGAGTGAAATAGGAGATGCCCAAAATGAATAATACTATGCTCACCGCTCCTGAAATCAGGAGGTCGTTCCAGAGGATGGGTGTATTTAGAAGAGAAGAGCGAAAAGCAGAGATGAGTCCGGCCATGGGATTGAGGTTAATCAACCAGCGCCAGTTTTCCGGCACAATGCTGGCCGGGTAGATCACCGGCGTGGCGAAAAGCCAGAACTGGACGAGAAAGGGGATCACGTAACGAAAATCCCGGTAAGCGACATTCAAGGCTGAAAGGATCATGCCGACACCGAGAGCGGCGATTACAATCATCAGCATAAGAAAAGGAAGCAACAGGATACCCATTCCGGGAAAGATCCCATAGTAGAGCATCATCACAATCAATATTGAAAAAGCTATAAGGAAATCCAGCAATCCAGCGCCGAGAGAGGCTGCCGGAATGATGATCCGGGGGAAATAGACCTTGGATATCAGGTGGCTGCTGGCAACAAGACTGTTTCCAGCGTTGCTGATACCATTGCTGAAGAACTGCCAGGGCAAGAGGGCGGTATAAACGAAAATGGGGTAGGGCAGGTTGTCTGATGGTATCTTGGCCAGCATGCCGAAGAAGATGGTGAAGACCACCATGCTCATAAAGGGTTGGAGAATGGCCCACAAACCGCCCAGAACAGTCTGTTTGTAGCGGACCTTGATGTCCCGGACGGTCAGAAATCGAAGAAGCTCCCGATACCGCCACAGCTCCTTCCATTGAAAGGCAATCCATGCTCTTTTCGGTTCGATGATAATCTCGTGTGAAGCGAATTCTCTCATTATTTTGAAAGGCATTACTTTTTCAATTATTTACGAGCGGGCCAATTTGAGTGATTCTCTTGATGAGGCTTTTTCGATCTCAGGAATCATGATGATCATAGCCGTCAGAAACCAGAAGGGTTCCATAATTCTGACGATGATGAACGTGTTGGTGCCGATAGCTTGAGTGAGCATGGCGATAAATCCTGCCAGATAACCTAAAGACAGACCGTTGAAGAAGGGATCTGCTTGGGTGGTTCGATAGATTTGGAGGGCGTTCATGTAAACAGAGTAGATTAGAATAAAAAAGGTGACCATTCCTGCAAGTCCTGTTTCGGCCAGCACCCGAGCATATTGAGCATCTACGAGGCGATAACCGGTTATTCCATAACCAAAAAAGGGTTGCTTGATAAAGTCTCTTTCAAGAACGTTCTTCCAGGACAGAAATCTGGCAGAAGTTGAGGTGTCGAGCCTCACGTTGCCGACAAGGACCTGTCCTGCTTCGGTGGGCTGCGTGAAGGTAAATAATACACGGTCTGTGACGCTCTTGGGCAAAATAAGCGGAGATATTAAAAGTACGATCAAGGCTGTAAGGATAATCGACATCTTTTTACCGCTGAAATAGAAAAGCGCAATAACCATAGGAACCAATGCCAGCCATGAGCTTCTGGATAGGGTGGCTGCAAGTGAAAGCAAAATGAAAAAAGTGAGGAGACCGAGCATGGCTTTTTGTTTTGTTGTTCCGTATCGTAGCATCAGACCCAATACAATAGAGAGCATCAGGACGAGATATCCTCCTAAGGTATTCGGCTCTCCTTCGGGACCTTCAAATGGTGCAGAGACTCTTCCTCCAGCCGGGATCTGGTAGACGGCAATCAGGCAGACGATGAAGCAGACTGCGAGCATAGTGAACAGAAAACGCTCGATCTGTTTTTTCTCTTTCAGATGGTTGACAGCCATGAAGTAAACAATGAAAAACTCGAAATATTTTAAAACAAAGAAGAATCCGGAGGCGCCTTTAACCCTGTCCATCATGTAGCCAAATAGAGTTGAGATCAGGCAGACCACAAAATAGTAGGCAATGGGCCTGTTTAATGGTGTTGTCAGAAAAAGACCGAGTTCCTTGCGTACGGCGGTTTTCAAAAACCAGCTGAATCCGATAATGAGCAGGAGAAAATCGTCCGCCCGCAGGGTAATGCCGGCACGTCCTCTGGCAGCGGCAACCGTCGCATCGCCGACGATGAATTGAGGTCCGAGGAGCATGGAGATGATGAGGAGATAAAGGGCGATTTCCATGCTGAGGAAACTGACGATGCCGATGACAACAGCGGCGATCATGACGAATGCGAAGCTTGTGGAGGCTTTGACAATGAACAAGCCACCCGCAAGGGTGATAGCGGCGACGGCGAGCAAAAGGAATACGGTTTTGGAATCGATAGCTGTATGGCTGAGTCTATTCAAATCAGATATTACCTGTCGTTAATCAAAATACTGGATTCCGGGTCAAGCCCGGAATGACAGAAAAAGGTATGTTTAAACGGTATTGGAATGACATGTCGAGGTAAAATCATACTTTTTCCGAGCTCTGAAGGTTTTACTTTCTTGTTGGCGCCGGCGCCTGTCGTTCCTTCTCGTACTGCATTCGGTCCGTATCCGTGAGGCGGTAGGTCTTGTCCGTGAAATTGAGATATCTGTCTATGAGCGAAGGGATGTTCATCGTAAATGCGCTGAGGATGAAGGTTATAAGAAGGATGACCATCAACCAGAAAGACGTCTTTCTCTTTGGGTGACTGTGTCTGGAGAGTCTTTTTCTGATTTTTACAGGTTCAGCTTCGGCCTTTGATTCGTCCATTTTTTGTGTCAGTGGGTTTTGGCCTGCTCGATTCGTTTTACCATGCTGTCCGGATATTGCTGTTTTATGTTTTTCCCGTTCAGATATTCCGCAGCCAGTTCTTTGGTGTCGAATTTACCGATGTAAATCCTGTGCCAAGTTCCCTTGCCTGGAATATCGATGCTGCTCGAATAGGCGTCCATACCCAGCTTTTTGACGTCTTCAATGATCCCCTGGGCTTCCTTGAGATTCTGAACGGCTTTGATCTGTATGGAGTAAGGCGCTTTTGACATAAAATCAGTCAAACGCGGGGCATAAACATAGCCCATGGCTTTTGCTTCGTCTCGTCTCTTTTCCTTCAGGTCAAATACGGCGTACCAGTCGTCTTTCAGGAAGTCGGCCTTGACCTTCTGCCCGGGGTCCAGGAATCCTTTTATCTTCGAGTTGATCGATCGTGCGCTGCGAATATTGGTTTTTTCTTTTATGGAGAAGATCACTCCCCAGCTTTGAGGCGTTTTCGTTTCAGGGGGTGGCTGTTTTTCCGTGCCTGGGGACAACCGCGGGGCATGGACATAACCAAGGGCCTTTTTTTCGTCTCTCTGGCTTTCCGTAGCGTTGAACACGGCATACCAGTCGTCTTTGAGAAAGTCGGCTTTGATCTTCTGATCGGCTTCCAGGCTCCCCACTATTTTAGAATTTGTTGATCGTTCTTTGCGGATGTTGGTCTTCGACTTTGCTGAAAGGACCTTTCCCCAATCTGCTGACGGGGGTTTTGTTTTATCAGCCTGTGCGGGAACAGCCGTTGGTGATGATGGTGTCGCAGTCTGCGATGGTGCCTGTTGAGGAATATCCGCTACCGGTTTTTGCTCCGGGTCAGTCTTTGCCGCTTCCTTCGGAGGAGTGATATTCTTTACATCATGGAAACCAATGATGCCGGTCTGATAGAGGATGCCGAGTCCCAAAAATGATATGGCGATAAAGACAAGAAGGCCGATTTTTAACCTGGAGGTTTTTGCCGGTTTTTTCTCAATCTCCTGCATCGCCTCTCCAACAGGTGTCTGAACGGCTTCTTTCACAATCGTTCTACTTTCAGCCACTTCCGGCGCCGGTTTTTTTCTGTCTGAAAGTTTTGTGGAGATTTCCTTGATGTAACCAGATACGAGCTCTGGTATGGATATGACCTTATCTTTCAAGGTCGGTTTTTTCAGCTTCTTGTCGCCGTAGTAGTAATAGTACTTGTCGTGATAGGCGAAATCGGGGCTGATTTCTGCCTTCAATCCGTTGAGAACAATGCCGAAAATTTTTGCGCCCGTATTGTCGAGCTGGGCTTTCGCACGTTTGAGGGCCCCCCTGGCGATTCTGCCGACCTGATAAACAAGGATCGCGCCGTCGCACAAAGAACTCAATATGGCGGCATCCGTGGCGGCAAGGATCGGCGGGGCATCAACGATGATAATGTCATATTCAGCCTGGGCCTGCTTCAGGAAATCACTTAGCATCTTTGAGCTGACGAGCTCAGCGGGATTGGGTGCCGTTCCTCCACCCGTGATGATATGAAGATTATCCAGGCCGGGTGTCAGCATGATCTCATCCATGCTCATTTTGCCCGTAATCAGGTCTGTAATGCTCCGAACGACGGTTTTCCATTCATAATTTCCCAGAATCACATCTGTTAATCCCGGTGACTGCTCGATTCCAAAAAGCCTCGATATAACCGGCCTTCTCAGATCTCCTTCCACGAGGAGCACTTTGTTGCCCCCCTGGGCCATGGTGATGGCCAGATTGACACTAATTGTCGTTTTGCCTTCCTCTGGCGATGAGCTGGTAAAAACAACGGTCTTGATATTATGATCAAGGTTGATGAAATTGAAATTGGTCCTGAGCGCCCGATAATTTTCTGCGGAGGTCGATGTGGGCAGGAAATGTGAAATGAGGCGGGTAGTTTTTCTGATCGTTTCTTCATCTAGATTTTCTTTGAATTTCTCCAGGAGGGTAGTCTTGATCTCATCCAGGCTGACGAAGGGGATGATGCCGAGAACTTTTACCCCCAAAAATTCTTCGACCTCTTCAATGGCCCCGATAGAGGTATCGAATGTTTCTATCATGAAAGCGAAGACAATTCCGAGAATCAGCCCGATAATCGTTCCAACGGTTGTGTTGGCGGCCGTTTTCGGGGGATTGATCGGCATGATGGGTTCCAAGGCGGGTTTTACGATTTTTACTTCTTCGATTTTTTCCGCCTCCTGGATCAGCGTTTCCTGATATTTCTTTTCCAGCAGGGTATAAACTTCCCGGTTGACGCCGACGTCCCTTTCCAGTCTGGCCAATTCCAAACCTCTTTCAGGAATTTGCCTGATCTTTTCATCGATGTCTCTTATTTGACCTCGGAGTGACCTGATGTTTGCTTCCAGGGACTTCTTCCGGGCGGCCAGCTGTGATTTCATGGTGCCGATGATCTCGTGAATCTGCTTATTTATTTCTACCACCTGAGGGAACTTTTCCGTGTAGGTCAGTAGGAGGGTATCTCTCTCCATAACGAGTTGGACGAGACGGTCGTTGAGGCTTTTGTACATTGTGGGGGCGTCGTCGACATAAAAAGAAGTTTTCGACGTCAGATGCTGTTCTTCAGCTTTTTCAAAATATCTCGATATCTCGTTTATCTTTTGAAGTGTGGAGTTGTCCTGATCCAATGCCGCCTGAAGTCTGGCCGACTGACTGAGGAAACCGGAGGCTTGGGCGTCAAGGGATATCAGTTTGTTGTTTTCCCTGTATTGACGAACATCTTCCTCGGATTTGTCCGTCTTTGTCTTGACAATTTTTAACTGGCTCTCCAGAAATTTTTTCGCTTCGAAGGTCCTGCGGTTGAGGTCGAGGACGTGCTCTTCCTTGTAGACACGGGCAATTGTGTTCGCGAGGCGCTGGGCGAATTTCGGATCATCCGACGACACGATGATATTGATAATATCGGTATTTCCTTCCTGCTCCGTTTCCACTTTTGTTTTCAGATTGAGGATGATATTCAGGTATTGGCTGTTGGTCCGAATCTGGTCAGAAGTGAGCTGGAGCGGGATGAGCCCTAGCTGTTTTGCCACCGTCTCCAGGAGGAGGTAGCTCTTTATCACGGAAGATTGCGTTTCCAGGTAATTGGTGGAAGAGAAGGTTAATGTCTGGGCATAAAGTCCGCTTGTGGCAGTGGTTCTTTCAATCTTGATACTGGTACTGGTTTTATAGATGGGAGTAGGCTTTCCGATGACGGACCAAAAGAGGCTGAAAAAGCCCATGGAAACCACCGTGAAGAAAATGATGAATTTCCTTTTCCGAATCGTACGCCAGTAGTCTCTGAGGTTCAGGTCATATTTTGCCATGCTGTGCGGATCTCCAGATGAACGTTAATATCTCAGTTTGTTTGCCGGATTGAGGAAATAAGCGTCCGTATAACCCCTCGGATACTTGAAGAGGTATTCCAGAAGGGGTGTGGTATTTATAATGAATTCGTTGATATCGCCGATAACCTGGCGGGGAACATAAACGACGTCGCCGTCGCGGAGCCCAATATTCTGGGAGAGGTCGCCTCTTTTCAGTATTTCATCAAGATTGGCAGAGAGGATGATCGGTTTCCCGGGTCTTTCCTTGTATTCCCGGATGATCTTGATATCCGATTTCACGGCAACCGCGGTGGTGCTGCCTGCATTTCCTATAGCCGCAAGCAGATCAGAGGCATCCTTGAGCCGGTAGATTCCCTGTTTATTGACTTCTCCGAAAACATAGACCCGCTCGCCGAAAGTCGGAAGTTCCGGCACGGTGACGATGTCTCCATCATCGAGGATAATATTTTGCGTGATATCCCCTCTGAACATGGCGTTATAGAGGTTAAGTGTGTATCGCCTTCCTTTTCTGACAATCTCGACATTCCTCATATCCGCATTGGTGGTATCACGGCCGGAAATGGCGCCGCCTGCCGTTACGATGAGATCCAGGGCGGTTGTCTTTCCTATGAGGGGGTACTTGCCGGGTCCGGAAGTCCCTTGCTGGAGGATATTGATCTGGCCGAAAAGGAGGGCGCTTTTACTTTTATATTCCTTGATCAGGAGTTCGATTCTCGGGTTTCGGATGTAGGTTTTGAGCTGGTTGGTGAGGAGGGTTCTCATTTCGTTGAGGGTGAGGCCGGCGACGGGAATGTCGTCTCCGAAGAGATAGGATATCTTCCCGTCCTGACGGACAAGCACCGTATAGGTGTTTTGCTTGTAGCCTTCTTCGGAAATGCGGCTCCTGTCTGCTGTTCCAATAGAGTATGGCAGCCACATGTTGATCGTCAGGATATCGCCGGGGCCGATGATGTATTCAGGAATGCCGTTTCTCTCAGTAAAAACGGAGTTTTCCCTGACCTGGCTCAGCCTGACGATTTCTTCCGCCTCCCGTTGCTGCTGCGCCTGCACATCGGCTGTGCGCATGGCGGAAGGTTCTTTGAAGTCCTTGATCCGGATACCGGGCGCTTCCAGGGTGGCGCTGCATGCCGATATCAAGAAAACAAGCATGCCGAGTATGAGCATAGGGAATGAAATTATCTTGCTGAGCATTTTGTGATTCTCCATAGTCCGGATATCTACATGAAACCTTCGCGTAACTGTATAAAACCGGCAATTTTGTCATTCCCGCGAAAGCGGGAATCCAGTATTATAAAATATTCCCTAGATTCCGGGTCAAGCCCGGAATGACAAATAGAGGAGCTATGCATAGGTTTATACATATAACATGTTAATTACACTAAAAAAAATAGCCAAAGTCAAGAAATATTTACGATTTTATTATATTTTGGCAAAGCTCCGCTCTCTAAATTACCGATCCGCTTGAATTTAATGAAAACATCATCATCGTGTCATTCCTGTAAAGGCGGGAATCCAGTAATTTCAAAGCTTTTCCGGATTACCGTCATTACGGAAATGGTATCATTCAAAGGCTGGTAACCGTATGTTGTGATAAATGCCTGCCCGGTATTAAACAAAATTGGTTTCAATTTTAAATCTAATATATTATAATCTATTTGATATTTGAAGTAAATTAATCTAAGTAACAAAAGCAACGACGATATTTAATAATGATTCATAGAGGTAATAAAAACCATGACGCGGGCCAGTGATTTGATTAGGGGAAAAAAGGGGGAGAAAGAAGAGCCGATGCGTTTGAGCGATATGGATGAACTCCGCCTCGGTGCTGACAAGGAGACTTCCCTCTCCGAGCAGGAAAATACAAAGATTCAAAAGGACAAGGCGGATGCGGACAAAACGTATCGATCTCTCCAGGATTATATTCTTGATGTTAAGGAAAAGGTGATAAAAAACCAGACCATTCAACTTGAGAATGCTTTTCTTTTGATCAACAGGATCATTGAATCCAAAGGTATCCTGGAGCGGATGTATCAATTAACCATCACCTACGGTCACGGTGAAGACTATTCGATTTCACATCCCGTCAATGTGATGATATATGCACTGAAAATGGGCATGCGTTTGGGATATTCTCGGGTAAAGCTCAACGAACTGGCTACGGCCGCTTTGCTGTATGACATCGGCATGTTTATGATTCCCGACAGCATCCTCACCAAGAAAGAGGGCTTCAGTGAATCGGAATTTGCCCTGATCAGACGCCATCCTGAAATGGGGAAAAATATCCTGTATGTGTTTAAGGACGATTATCCATGGCTTTATCGAGCAGCTTATGAACATCACGAACGGGAGAACGGGCAGGGGTACCCCCAGGGATTAAAGGGGGACGACATTGACGAATATGCAAAAATTATCGGGATATGCGATTCATACGAGGCCATGACGCATGCTCGTCCCCATAAGAAGGCCATCATGCAATTTGCATCCGTACGGGAACTGGTGGAAACGAAAAATCTCATGTTCTCTCCCAAAATTTTGAAAGTCTTTCTTGAAGAAATATCTCTTTATCCCATAGGGAGTTATGTGAAACTGAACAACAAAGCAATCGGCAGGGTTATCGCCACAAACGCGGACCAGCCGTTAAAGCCGATCATCAGTATCCTCTTTGATGGACACGGGAATCGCATTATAGATGACAGGATCATCAATTTAAAAGAAAACCCTGTTCTTGTGATTACGGGTGGCGCGCAGGAAAATGAATTTCCTCAAATGAAATAAGCGGGTGGAGTTTTCCGGAGTAAATCATTAGAAAGATGCGTGTTTGAAATGAAAGATGATATCATTCTCGCAGAGGTGGAAGGCGAGGGCATGATCATTGATGTCGAGAAGGGAACGAGTTATTTTCTCAACGAAACGGCTCTTTTCTTATTCAAGATGATGAAGGAAGGAAATTCAGTCGATGAAATAAAAGAGGCCATGCTTAAAGAATACGATGTAGATGAAGCAGATGTGGAAAAAGATATCCGGGAATTCATCGGCAAGCTTGATAGAAAGGCGGTGTCATGGGGAAGAAAAAATACATAAGACCGGATATACGGGAAGAGTCCCAGATCCTGACTGTCAGGGCATGGGTGACCAAAACCCAGTATGTCCTTTCCCTTGAAAATACTCCGACGACGAGTACAACCGTTGCTGCCGTGGATACCTATGTAGCTGCCGTGCAGACCGTCAGCGAAAGCAGTTATGCGGTGCTGAATGTACTCACAACATCCAACGTCGCCCTGCAGACCGTTTTTACGAAAGTGAACTATGCATTGCAGAATGTCTTCACGAAACTGGCACAAAGACTATAAATCATACCGAAATTCGGCGGTAACCGGAAGTCCGTCACGCGGTCCTTGCCTTTCAACTTTTTATTCATGATATGCTATATAACATCGCTATAGACATCACGAATCATTGCAATTTCGATTGCATCCACTGCCTCAGGGACAAAGTGGCTCCCAGGGCGCATATGAGCGTTGATCTCCTCGATTTTGTGCTCAGGGAAATGTCTTCCGTAGGCATGATGAATGTATGTCTTACGGGCGGCGAACCCGCTCTTCATCCCGAGCTGAGCCGCGTCTGTGATCTTCTGGTCGATTATGGGGTTCCATTCAGCCTGGTAAGCAACGGTTATCTGTTTGAAGACAAGATTCTTCCCCTCTTTCACTTGAGAGTAAGAAAACAACTTACCGGCATATGTTTCAGCCTCGATGGTGCAACGTCGGCCTCCCACGACATGATACGAAAAGAAGGAAGTTTCGATAGGGTCATCAGTTCAATCGAAGCCTGTGTGAAAGAGAAGATTCCCGTATCCGTCAAAAGCATCGTTCACCGGGAAAACAGTAAAGACATCGTGGAAGTCGCGTATCTGTGCGCATCGATAGGTGTAGGAAGCCTTGGGTATGTCCTGCTCACGCCTACGCCCCGCCTTGTATCGAGCAATCTCTTGCCCACGGCTGAAGAATATACAGAAGTCATCAGGTATATAACCGGCAGGATCATGCCGTCATTTTCCTTGAACATCGGCATCGAAGGATTTGCACATCCGGACTACAGGGTTCCTTTCTGTAATCCCGCTCATGGAATCTCGTTTGACCACCTGGGGAATTTCATTTTCTGCTGTAATCTTTCTCACCCCACAAACGGAGACAGTCCGAATGTATTCGGCAAGGAATATCTGGGGAACATCCGGGAAATCGGCATCGAGGAAGGGATACTCCGGCATTACCGGACGCTGGCATGGTTCATGGACAAGGTCATGCGTTCGGACATCAAAAAAGACTGGCCTGTCAACTGTACGAAGTGTTTCCGGCTTTTCGGAAAAATGAAGTGGATGGATGCGGATGAAAGCGCCGACAATCGATATCGTTAATTTCTGCAATTTTACCTGCCGGCACTGCCTTGTGGCAAAGTCTGCAAAGCCTGTGTACATGGAAAAGGAGATATTCTCCGACCTTATGAGACAGCTTCGGAGTCTGGGGTTCAGATATGCCGGCATCACCGGGTCGGGAGAGCTCTCGCTCCACCCCCAGCTTGAAGATATCTTCCAGATCCTTGCCGAGAACACCATAGATTTTGAAATTCTGACAAACGGGTATCTGTTTAAAGATCGTATATTCCCCCTGATACGTTCACCGCATATACGCAAACGCATTCGACTGGTAGGGTTCAGCCTGGATAGCGCGCAGGAGGAAAAGCACGACCGCAACAGGAAAGAGGGAAGTTTCCGGCGGGTAATAGAAGCCATCGGGATGTGCCGTTTGCTGGATATACCGTGTTACATCAAAACAGCGGTCACAAATGACAACAAAGAAGAACTGAGGGACATACTTCTCTTTACATCCGGCCTAAATGTGATTTCACAATCGTTTATGTTTATTCAGCCGACGAGACAACTTATAGAGCAAGGACTGATTCCTGATCCCGAAGACATATACCGGCTCTTTATACAGCTTGCCAATTGGCTACCTATATTTTCGAGATTGAAAATTGAGGCATTCAATCCTGTAAATGACATCTTTACCTGCAATGCCTTTTTTAAATTCGGAGTGGATGAGGAGGGAAACTTTCTTTTCTGCAACAACCTATGCAATGTGGGAACATCTGCGGATAGTTACAAGGGGAAAGAATGCCTCGGCAGCATCAGGGAATTTCCGTTGACGGATTTGATTGTACGGCATCTCAATCTTCTGCCGGATGTCTTGAAATGGCGGTTTGAAAGGAAGGATCTAATCAAAAAGGCGCCTCTTTCCCTGTGTAACTGGTGTTTTTTCCAGTTTGGGAAATTGGACTGGCTGAAGGAATATCCGGATTCTCCATGGACTCGATACTTAACGTAAATATCTATGGTCTCACGGCCAGAATCAACTGTTGCACGCCGGAAGAGAAGGGAGAAATAGCCCGATTGCTTTCTATGTTTCTGAGAAAAGATAACCAGGAAGCGGAGGTTACTCTTACATTTAAGAAGAAAGAGACTCCGCAGGAGGTTGGCGGTCTTCTCTATTCGCACCTTGCACGAAAAGGGATTTGGGCCATGCATTCAGGCGGTTTTCACTTCCATGGCGGTCACCTCACCACAGGACCCTCTGATTGTGGCAAATCGACGTTCAGCCAT
This sequence comes from uncultured Syntrophaceae bacterium, assembly GCA_964541605.1. GTDB lineage: Bacteria > Desulfobacterota > Syntrophia > Syntrophales > UBA2185 > CAZIQY01. The sequence continues at coordinate 14,488 of CAZIQY010000024.1, forward strand.
ATGGCCATGAAGAACGGTCTTGACCTTTTAAGCGATGACATCACCCTGCTGAAAGAAACCCCGGACGGGGTTGAAATGCTTCCTTTTTACTCGACAATGTACCTCAAAAGTGGAACGATTTCACCAGAGCGGGAACGGTATAAACCGGCTACGCTAAAATTTCTGATCCTGCCGAAACGTAACAATGGTTCCATATCTTTGAAGAAAATTAGAAAAAAGATCGATCTGTTAAGAAAACTGGTGCCGCAGTTTCTGTGGTCTTATAACAGGGATGAACAGAAAAGACAGAAGTGGTTTTTGGAAATGATGTGCCATTATCCCGCATATGAAGTATACTGGGGTTCAGGGTTGTTCAATGATCATACCCTTTTCAGGGAGATTCTTGATGAGATTGTTCAAAGTGAAGGGTAATTCCATGTATCCCGTTTTGAGGGAGAACGATCTCGTTGTTGTGAGAGAGATGGCGCCGGAATTGCTTCGCAAGGGAAATATTCTTGTGTATCATCGGGAAGAAAAGGGAGAATATCTCGTCCACAGACTCGTAAAAAAAGGGGAAGGGGATATTCTGTATCTCAGGGGCGATGGCTACAACCTGCCTTTGGAATTGACGACGGCAGGTTCCATGATGGGAAAAGCCATAGGGTTTGTTCGGAACAGCCGCTATAAACCTTTAAACAGGTCAAAAGAGTTGCATACGTGGTTGGTTTCGTCACTTAAAGAATATGCAAAGAAATTTATACGGCGTGCATGTCGCGTTAATGGACGATGACCGGAAACGGGGAGGGAAACAGCCATGGAAAGGCGGGATTTTTTAAAGACAGGCCTTTTGACGATATTTTCTCTTTATGGTTTTTCTGGAAATATGTCGTGCTTCGCTGGGGAGAATACTCCACACGCACAGCACACCGGGTCAGGACGCTATCCTTTTACAGGTGTTTACTCCGGAACACTGACAAAGGAGCGGGTTATGATGCCCGATGTGTTTTCTCGGTTGATGCTGCAGGAGCGTTTTATCCTCGTTGTTCCTGAAAGGAATACTTCCGCTCTCCTCGTTTCGGAGAACAGCCCCGAATGGGAAATGCTGAAACATCTGTTCGATGCAGCAGACAAGGATGGGCCGCCGATTCTCCGGGAGCGTGCAGAAATCGACAGTGAAGGTAATCTGTATTTTCCTGAGAGAGTGAGTAAATTTGCCGGGATTCACACGCCGGCCATTGCTATCATTGGTCACGGCTTCGTCATAGAGATCATCGATTCGGAGCGTTATCATTCACGTGTCATCTGAAAGCGGATCCCGAAACACCATTCATTGATTCGATCCTTCTTTCGCCCTCTATTTTTACTCTTGCGATAAGCAATAATAAAAAAATGCCGGATAGAATGATAATAAATGAACGTGAAAACAATCTTTTCCGGGTGATAGCGCGGCAGACGCTGGCCCACGACGATGAGTTATGGCTTGAAGAAAATATTCGGGAAGATCTGAATTGGCCCTCTGTGGCGCAAAGAGCTTTCAATGAAGGTCTGGCACCGCTTCTTTATTATCACTTTCGCAATCTGAATCTCCTTGAAACAATTCCGGAAAACACGAAAATATTGCTCGCCCGGGTATATGCAGAAACAATGCTGATAAACAAACATCTTTTGAAGAAAATGGATGAACTGGAAAAAGAACTGGAAAAACAGCACATACGGGTTATCGTTCTTAAGGGAGCCGCGCTTCTGAAAACAGTCTATCGCGACGTTGCTTTGCGTCCGATGGAAGATATCGACCTGATGATTCGGCATGAGGATCTGAACGCATTGGAAAACGTTTTAGAGACGATGGGTTTTGTTCGGCATCGGCTTTATCATGATTCTTTTAAGAAAGGAATTCTTTCGATCGATATCCATTCGGATTTTCTTTCTTCTCACAGGATCCGGAGCCGTCAGGCAATTCTGGACATTAGCTCGGAAGATGTATGGAGCAACTCGATTCCAATCAACGGAAGCAGCTCTTTATGTCGGCTACCTCTAAACGTCAATTTGATTGCCCTTTCGTTTCATTTGCTGAAGCATCGGTATGACCGGCTCATATGGTTTGTCGATATTGCTGAAAGTATAAAGGCATATCAATCCGTGTTAGACTGGCAAGACCTGATAGCATATTCGCAGCACGTCCGTGCCGACAGGCTTTTGCTTTATACCCTGTTGTTGACGAGGCGCCTCCTTGGATTTAGAGTACCAGATGAGATACTAACCGATATCGGGAAGGAGGAACTCTCGCCAATCGAGAAGTATATCCTGCGGCTGCGGTTAATGCATGTGCCCCTCGGAACGGCGATGGATTTGTTGTGGATGTTTCAGATTCGGGGGGCGATGGGAAAAGTCCGATTTATAAAAGAAAATATATTTCCCAGGCGTGAGGTCATGCATCAGATTTTCCCGGAGACATCTCATCGCTTCGGTACGTTCTTTCGAAGAGCCATTCTAGTATCTTCGGAGGTTCTGTACGATTTTCTGATGTTATTCAGGGGAGTATTGCGGGGAGGCCTTCCCCCTCTATGATCCTTATAACGAGTCTTTTATCACCTTCCTGACCGTATCCAAATCGACCGCCTTTCTCTTCATGCTGAAACTGATCAACAGGGAGAGATCGCAGACGTTGTTGATCTTTCTCGGGATCCCTTCGGAATAATGATAAATTTCTTCAATGGACTCGCTTGTGAATATGTCATTGTCAGGCAATCCGGCTTTTTGTATGCGGTAAGAAATATATTTTGCCGTTTCGTCAAAATTGAGGGGATTCAGGTGGTATCTGATGGCGATTCTCTGGTCGAGCTGCTTGTATTGCCGGATCATGTTCTTCAATTCGGGTTGTCCGATGATCACGAAGGTCATCAGGAATTGATCGTTCAGCTGGAAATTGAGAAGCAGACGGATTTCCTCAAATGAATCCGGGCGGATCAGCTGGGCTTCGTCGACAATCAACAGGGTGCTCTTGTTTTTCTTCATATTTTCAAGGAGTTTTTCATTCAGGGAGGTGATGATATCCGTCTTGGAATTTGTTCGAAAACCGATGCCGAGCTGGTAAAGCATTTCTTTCAGGAAATCCAGAGGTTCGAGGGACGGATTCGTGATCAGGCCGATCTCGAATTCTTTTTCGGGAAGATTCTGGATAAAAACCCTGCTGAGAAGCGTTTTCCCGCTCCCTATTTCTCCCGTCAGCAAAGCAGCGCCCTTTCTTCTGTTCACCGCGTAAAGCAACCTGACAAGGGCTTCCTTGTGCTCCTGGGAATAGTACATAAATTCGGGGTCCGGCACATTCTCGAACGGATATTTTTTAAAACCCCAGTAGTCTAAATACATTTTAGCAACCCGTCTATAGATAAATAGATTTCTGAAAAACAAAGCCTGTAATGATACATGGAAAGTTTGTAGGGATCCCTGATATCGCCGAATGCTTCACTGTAATCCCGGGAAAATGATTTCAGGAGGGATATTTTCCCCGCTGCATCGGGATATTGATCGGCAATCATTTTTATGTGAATCTCCTCCGTGACAATAATCATGTCAGAATCGGAAACCATCTCTTCCGTCAACAACCGTGAATGATGATTCGTACCATCTATACCGTGATCAGCCAGAACGGCTGCGGCAATCGGATCGGCCGGCATGCCGTCCATGTCAATAAGTCCTGCGGAGGAAACGCTCACATCCTTTCTGTTGATTGTTTCAAGTTTCCCCTTGAGTATCCTCTCCGCCATGAAACTCCGCACAATGTTGGCCATACAGACGAATAATATTTTCATGTTCAGCCCATCAGCGCAAGATTGCGAGAAGCAATCTCTTGTCATCAAGACTGATGCGCGTTAATTTTATTTCAACGGGTTTACTGCCTTCTTTTTCAGAAATAAGCTCGACATTAATCTGGTGAGCAATGCCTTTCCATGCCTGCTTCAATTCACTCATGAAAAGATCATGGCAGTTCTGATTCAAAAGCTCGGTGACGTTTCTTCCTATAAGTTTGTCTCTTGATTTTTCCGTAAATTCGAGCAATTTTTCAGTCACTCCCTCAATGTGACCTTCACTGTCCAGAATGAGGCCCATCTCCTCCTTGAACAGATTCTCCCTCAAGTCGTCCCTGCTTTCCTTCATCTTTGCATAGGCGAGCCCCAGTTGCATGTTTGCTTCTTCCAGTTCTTGATTCAGAGATGCTAATTTTTCCTCTGCCTTCATACGATCGCTGATTTCCTTTTCCAACGTCACATTGCGTTCCTTTATATCTTTTATGTGTTCCTCCACCTCCAGTTGCAGCATGGCGTTTTCGAGGGCAAAACTTATTTCACCCAGCATGATGGAGAGAGCCTGTTCATCATAGGTTTCAAATATCTGTCCGGAGTCTTTATTGGCAAGATTCAAGACGGCGGTTACGGTATTCTTCACGAAAATCGGCATGCTTAGAAAAGAGGGGGCGCCGTATTTAGAATCGTTTGGCTTTAAAGTTCTCGCATCATTCTCGATATCCTCAATCAAAAGGGGTTTCTTTTCGGCAACCACCCATTTAGCGATGGAATCATCGATATCAATATAATGGCCTTTATAGATATCGTTATTCACGCCTTTAATGGCAATAATACGAAATCGCTGCGCCGCCTCATCAACCATGAATACGGAACCGATATGTGCGTCGGTTACGATCATGGCCTTTTCCAGAAGCAATTCCAGGAGCTCTTCCATGTGAAGACTCTTTCTCGCAATCTCGGAGAGCTCTTTGATCGTCAGGAGTTCAAGCGCCCTTTTGCTTAATTTGCCTGTTGTTTGTTCCAGTTTTTGTATGAGCTGATTGAATGATGACGAGATATCGTGAAGTTCGGCAACATCTTTTTTGATGTCTACAGTGGTCATGGCGCCGGACTCCGCCTCTTTCATCATTGAAGCGACGGACGATATTTTATCGAATATCTGGCGGACGATGATCATGCCTGTAAGAATGAGGACCGTCACAATGGCGAGGAGAATGATATGTGAAAATTCCAGAGAATACCCGCCCTGATAGAAAATAAAGGCGACAATCAGGAAAGGCAGGGCAAAGATCAGAGACTCAATAATGATAAGTTTGTAACGAATACCTCGTTCTTCCGAATCAGAATCTTTAAGAAGAAATGGAACCATTGGAAACGCTCCTCCGGTATGATCGAATTCATTCAGGAAATCATGGGAATATAATTTTTATGAACCCGCAAAAAGTAATTCTGTCATTTCGAGGAGCAAAGCGAGGAGAAATCTTTCATTGCTTCAAGATTATTCCCTATGGTCGAAATGACATGACGGGTGTTTTCCGGCTTCTAACTAAATCGCCATTTATTGCATAGTCGATATTCTCAAACAGGGAAAAAGTCAAGGAGGATTTTACGGAATATGGCAATATGAATTGACTTTTAGGTCGCCTGTGCTATTTTACCCACCACGTAATCAGAGGGGTGTTCGTTCCCCTCACACCTCAGGAGAAGGATATGAAAATTCACGTCAGAAAAGAAAGTTTTTCACAGTTCACGGCCGAAGCGGTCGTTGTGACCCATTTTGAGGACATGGAATCACTTACAGGGGCCGCAAAACAGCTGGATGAAGAATGCGGTGGAGCGATAAGAGGGGTCATTGAAAAGGGCGATTTCAGAGGCAAGCTCTTTCAAATATCTGTTCTGTATACAAAGGATGATTTCCCGGCGAAACGAATTATACTGACCGGTCTCGGCAAAAAAGAAGAATGCAGTTTAGAAAAATTGAGGGGCGCTTTTGCCCACGCCGTCCGACAGGTGAGGGCGTTAAACCTCGAAGAATGTGCCACGTCTCTTGATGTGGGTATGACGGATTGGCCGCTCGATCAGATCGCTCAAGCTGTTGTGGAGGGCGTATTCCTGGGTCTTTATCGGTTCACGACATTCAAGACGGTTGAAAAAGACAAGGATAAAGGATTGAAGCGATTCATCATTGTCGATGACAGGGTGGATGCACTCAGGACAATCAAATCCTCAGTGAATGCCGCTGAAATCACAGCTCGGGCGGTGTGTTTTGTCAGAGATATGGTTTCCATGCCCGGAAATGAAATGACTCCGACGGATATGGTCAATAAGGCGAAGGAAATTGCGGCGGGAAAGAATGTAAAATTAAAAGTTATCAATGTTGCCGGAATGAAGAAGCTTGGCATGAGTGCACTTCTTGGAGTGGCAAAAGGAAGTGCGGAGCCGGCAAAGTTCATCATTCTCGAGTATCATGGAGCGAAAATGACCGATCCGCCCATTGCCATTGTTGGAAAGGGATTGACATTTGACAGCGGAGGGATTTCCATCAAACCGGCGGATAAAATGGACGAAATGAAATCGGACATGGCAGGCGGAGCCGCGGTCATGGGTGCTATTAAGGCGGCATCTGAATTGCGCCTGAAAGTCAATGTCGTCGCTATTATTCCGGCTACTGAAAATCTGCCCGGGGGGAGGGCATATAAACCCGGGGATATTCTTAAATCACTTTCCGGTCAGACAATTGAGGTTTTAAGCACCGATGCGGAAGGTCGACTGATTCTGGCAGACGCTCTGACCTATGCGGGCAGATATGCACCTGCTGCGATCATTGACCTTGCAACACTCACCGGCGCCTGTGTCATCGCACTCGGCGAACATGTCATCGGAATGATGGGGAATGATAACCCGTTGAAACAAAAAATTCAACGTACTGCCGAGGCCACGGGCGAAAGAGTCTGGGAGCTTCCCCTCTGGGAAGACTATCATGAGTTGGTCAAAAGTGATGTAGCGGATTATAAAAATACCGGCGGGAGACCCGGGGGAGCTATTACAGCGGCTGTATTTTTGAGCAAGTTTGTAGGTAACATTCCGTGGGTGCATCTCGATATAGCAGGGCCGGCATGGCTAACGAAAGACAGACCTTACATTCCAAAGGGAGCTTCAGGGGCAGGCGTCCGACTCCTTGTTCATTTTTTAAAAAACTGGCGCCAATAAATCATCACTCGTGAACAATGAAAACAGAGCACATTCTTGAAGTGAAGAACCTCAGCACCCATTTCCGGACGGAAGATGGGGTCATTAAGGCGGTTAATGAAGTTGATCTTTTCGTCCGCGAGGGGGAAACTCTCGGTATTGTAGGGGAATCTGGTTGCGGGAAAACGGTTCTTGCCCTGTCCGTCATGCGGCTCGTTCCCAGCCCACCAGGGAAAATCGTTTCAGGGAAGGTCTTGTTTGCCGGCATGGATCTCCTGAACCTCAGCGAAGATGAGATGCGAAGGATAAGGGGCAATGAAATATCGATGATTTTTCAAGAGCCCATGACCTCTCTTAACCCCGTTCTCCAGATCGGAGAGCAGATCGCTGAAGTCATCAGACTGCACCAGGGACTTTCCTCACAAGAAGCGCGGGACAGATCCGTCGAAGTTTTGAGGCTTGTCGGGTTGCCGTCGCCTGAGAGCAGTATAAATCAGTATCCACACCAGATGAGCGGCGGCATGCGCCAGAGAGTCATGATTGCCATAGCCATGTGCTGCAATCCGCGTCTAATGCTGGCGGACGAACCTACAACGGCCCTTGATGTGACCATTCAGGCCCAAATCATTGATCTGATCGGCAGGTTGAAGGAACAGGTGGGAACTGCTGTTGTTCTCATAACCCATGATCTTGGGGTCATTGCTGACGCCGCACAGAACGTTGCCGTCATGTATGCGGGCAGGATCGTTGAATACGGCGCGGTTTCAGATCTTTTTTCTACCCCTTTGCATCCCTATACAGTGGGACTGCTCGAATCAACCCCGAGAATCAATGACCGTTCGATTCAAGATGGATATCTGAAAACAATACCGGGTACTGTTCCGGACATGCATCATCTGCCGAAAGGGTGCAGCTTCCAGGATAGATGTTATCATGTCATGGACCAATGCCGCGATCAAGAACCGGATTGGGTAGAGAAATCATTTGGTCGATATGTAAGATGTTGGATGCATTCGTAAAAATATGAAACCTGTCTTGCTGGACATTCAGAATCTTAGAAAGGACTTTTATATTAAACGGGGTTTTCTTTCGGGACGCACATCAGTGGTAAAGGCCGTAAATGGTGTCAATTTGAAAATTTACGAGGGAGAAACACTGGGCCTTGTCGGTGAAAGCGGATGCGGCAAGTCGACTCTTGGACGTCTGATCATGCGGCTTGAGGATCCGACAGAAGGTAAAATTCTTTTCCAGAACGAAGATATCCTTGGATATTCTGGCGAAAAATTGAAGAAATATCATAAAATGGTTCAGATTATCTTTCAGGATCCATATGCGTCTTTGAATCCGAGACGATCGGCAGCAAGTACCATTGGAGAGCCCATCCTGATTCATGAGGCCAAAACCCGGAAAGAGAGGGAAGGTCGGGTTACCGAGCTGATGGAACTTGTTGGATTGGGCCCGGAACAGAAGAATCGATATCCCCATGAATTCAGCGGAGGGCAGAGACAACGGATCGGTATTGCCAGGTCCATTGTGCTCAATCCCAAGTTGATCATTGCCGATGAGCCGGTTTCGGCGCTTGATGTATCGATCCAGGCGCAGATATTGAATCTCATGAAAGACCTCCAGAAACAATATGGGCTGACATATCTGTTTATCACGCATGATCTCAGTGTGGTAAGACATATGAGCGACAGGATTGCCGTTATGTATCTTGGCAAGGTGGTTGAACTTGCGGGGAATCCCGATCTTTATGAGCGTCCCCTGCACCCCTATACCATGGCCCTTCTTTCAGCCATACCAGCGCCCGAACCGGGAAGGCGGAAGAATCGAATGGTATTAAGCGGTGATCTGCCGACACCGGTCAATGTGCCTTCTGGATGCGCTTTTCATCCACGTTGCCCGTTCATGGTCGATATCTGTGATCAGGTTGAACCGGAATTGAAAGACAGGGGCGATGGTCATCTGGCGGCCTGTCATATGGAAGGATGCAAGATAAGATGCGTTAATGATGAAGGCGGATGGTACTAAATTCTCTTTTTGTCCAGAAGAGAATCATAAAAAATGCCATAAGATTTGAAAGGGGTTGTGCCATCCACACGCCGTTCAGTCCAAACCACGAGGGAAGTATGAAAATCATGGGTATCAGAAAAAGGGCATCTCTCATAAGCAACAGGGTCATGGAAGTCAATCCCTTGCCAAGTCCGATAAACATGTTGATCCATACCAGATTGGGACCGATCAGGAGGAGCATGGATACGAATATTCTTAGAGCGGGCACGGCAATCTCGATCAACCGGGCATCGTCTGTGAAGAGTGTGAGAATTGAATGGGCGAAGATTTCAAAAAGAATAAAAGACGCTATGCAAAAAATGGTTGTCCATTTGACTGCAACATTTACCGTTTCAATCAGTCTGTCATAGAGCCTGGCGCCTTCATTGAAACCCACCATCGGCATAACGCCATGACCGATTCCGAACAGAACCATCACAACCAGTCCATTGATACGGAAGCAAAGACCGAGAGTGGCTATGGCGAGGGGGCCGTAGTTACCGAGAACGTGATTATAAACGATCATTACGAGGCCAAAAAACAGGTTCATAATAAGGGAAGGAAACCCGGTTTGATAGATGGCGTAAATAATGTCCATATTCGGTAGCAGATACTGCCATCGCAGGTCGTATTTGGAAGATTTTGACTGAAGATAATAAAAAGACAACATTCCGGCGACAACATAGGCAATGACGGCAGATATGGCCGCACCGAGAATTCCCATTCTGGGAAATGGACCCAATCCAAGGATAAGAATCGGATCGAGAATGGCACCGACAATCGACATGACCAGAACGACAACCATGGAGGTATAGGGCCTCCCCTCTGCTCGCAGGAGGTTATTCGACATCATCATGAACAGCAGGAAAGGTGAACCGAACGAGACCGTGACAAGGTATTGTCCGGACAATGAAAGAATCTCATCCGGAGCGCCAAAGACTTTCAGGATCAGGTCATCGTAGAGCAGTGTCAGCAGGATGATGAGGAATCCAAATATTACGGAAAGGATAATCACCTGTCCTGCCGTTTGACGTGCTTTTACATCCTTGCCGGCGCCGAACATTCTCGCGGCAAATGATCCGGCGCCGACACCGGTGCCGACACCGATAGCCCCGAAAATCATCTGGATGGGAAAACAGATGGTGAGTGCGGCAATGGCCTCTGGACTGACGCGGGTTAGCCAGAAGGTATCAATGAGATTATAAACGGCCAGCGCAAGCATCGCTGCAATGGATGGCCAGCTCATTTTCAGAAGCAGGGGGAGGATGGGTTCCCTGCCCAAATCAAGAGCTTTGTTTGTCATAGAAATACAGGGCTTTGATGATTATTGAAGGCGATTAAAAATCTTCGCTTCGCCTCGCAGAACACTTTATTTAAAGACGGTATCTGCTAACATGTGTTGAGAATCAATTACAAGAAAATTTATGAAATATAATCTCATCGTCATATTAGGGCCGACTGCTTCCGGTAAAACCAGCCTGGCAGCCCGTTTAGCCGGAAACATCGGCGCCGAAATCATATCGGCAGATTCCCGGCAGGTTTACCGGGGTATGGACATTGGAACGGGCAAGGATCTTGCGGAATATGTGGTTGAAGGCGTCAGCATACCGTATCATCTCATTAACATTGTGGATCCCGATGATGAATTCAATGTTTTTGAGTACCAGAGGCGTTTTTTAAATTGCTTCAAAGAGATTTCTTCACGGGGGATAATGCCGATGCTTGTCGGCGGGACGGGACTTTACATCGAATCTGTTCTCAAAGGTTACCGGATGCCCTTTGTTCCTGAGAATTCGAAACTCAGAAAAGAAGTTGAAACGGAGGACATGGAAACGCTGGCAAAAAGGCTTCTTGAACGAAATCCCGAAGTTCATAACACAACCGATCTGAAGGATCGAGGGAGGTTGATACGCGCCATTGAGATTGCGGAGCATATATATGTCCACGGTCTGGATGAAAGCGTTTCAATGCCTCATATCATCCCGCTGGTAATCGGGATACGCTGGGAACGGTCGATCCTGCGCCGGCGGATCACGGAACGCCTGCGTGAGAGATTGAAAAACGGAATGGTGGAAGAAGTGATAAGGCTTCATGAATCCGGCATCGGCTGGGGAAAGCTGGATTATTTTGGTCTTGAGTATCGATACGTTGGCCTCTATCTGCAGGGAAAAATCAATGACACGGACATGTTTCAGACACTCGCTACACGAATTCACCAGTTTGCGAAAAGACAGGAGACATGGTTCAGGCGGATGGAAAGGAAAGGCATTGAAATCCAATGGTTTCATGGTGCAGATTATGAAGAGGTACAGACATTCATAAAAAGGCATATCGAGAGGCCATTAAAATGATTGACGTTGTTTTCTCATTTACATATACTCCGCTATCCTGTAAGGGTGTAACCGCCTGAAATTCGAATTATCCTGCAAGTCCGGATGATGTGGAAACAGAAAACAGGAACAATTGGGAAAAATTTGTAAATCATGGAGGTTCTATCATGGCGTATCATAAACATAACCGTCTCATCGTGATGATGGTCTGTTTATTTTTTATTTTATTTGTCGGTTGCGGATCAAAAGATGAAAAAAAAGGAAGTGCGGCAACGGAACCGGAAAAGACTGCTCCGACTGAACAGCAGGCAACTCCACAGACAGGAACCGCTGCAACCCCATCATCAATTTTGCCTTCCGGACCGTCCGCAGTCGTTATAGATGTGGATGGCGCTAAACTGACGCAGGAGCGGGTTGATTCGGAAATAAGAAAAAAAATGGCGGCGATAAAGAACCAGATCCCCAAGGAGCGAATGAAGCAGGCCAGGGCCGAGATGCGCAAACAGGTGATCAACGACTTCACTATCAGAGCACTCCTCGTCAATGAGATAAACAGGCTGAAAATCACTGCCAGCGAAAAGGAAGTCTCAGACGCTGTAGAACGTCTAAAGCAAAGCCTGCCTCAGGGAATGACAATAGAAGACCTGATGAAGAAAAACAATATTACCAAAGAGAAAATGTATGATGAAATCCGCCTGGGGGTTAAGGTCAACAAGCTTGTCCTTTCACAAAAAGGGGGCAAGTCAAAACCAACGGATAAGGAAGTTTCAAGATTTTACGAAAAAAACAAAAGCAAATTCATGGTTCCTGAGGCTGTCCATGTACGGCATATCCTTATTGCCAAGGCTGCGGGGGAAAACGACAAGATAAAAAAAGAAAAAAAGGCAAAGGCGGAGGGGCTGAGGAAGCAATTACTTGCAGGCGCTGATTTTGCAGAAACCGCAAAAAATAACTCCGACTGCCCCAGTAAAAGCACGGGCGGCGATTTGGGAACATTTTCGCGGGGAGAAATGGTAAAACCCTTTGAAGAGGCAGCTTTTACACAGGAGAAAAATGCCATCGGGCCTGTCGTTGAGACCGATTTCGGTTATCACATCATTCAGGTGCTGGAGCGTGTTGCTCCAAAGACAATGGGTTTGGATGAAACCATGAAGGCAAAAATTTCGTCCTATCTCCAGCAGCAGAAGCAGCAGGAAACCTTCGAAACCTTGTTGAAGAAGCTGAGGGCAAAGGCGAACATCGTTGTCTATCAGAATTGACAGGAACCGAACTTTATATGAGAATACAGGAGTCAGAATACAGAAGACAGAACAAAAACAGCCTATTGGCTATTTTGACTTCTGGCTTCTAACTTCACATGCTTTGTTGTGGCCCGCATGGTCATGGGGGTTAGAATGAGTGCTTTTTCTCCGGGAAAAGCCCCTCCCTGACTTCAACAATATACTGACTGACGGCAGCTTTCATTTGTTCACTTATATTACAGTACGTCTTGACGAATTTTGGTGTAAACCTTTCGAACATTCCCAGCATATCATTGATGACAAGGACCTGGCCATCGCAATTGACACCGGCGCCGATACCGATGGTAGGTATTGACACCGATTTGCTGATCGCTTCTGCAAGTCCGGCAGGTACGCATTCCAGGACGATGGAAAAGGCTCCTGCCTCTTCAAGAATCCCGGCATCTTCCAGGAGTCTTTTTGCTGCAGCATCTTCCTTCCCCTGAACCTTGTATCCTCCGATCTGATGAACGGATTGAGGCGTAAGTCCGATGTGTCCCATTACGGGAATGCCCGCGGACGTGATTTTCCTTGTGAGTTCAGCTACCTCCCTGCCTCCCTCAAGCTTGACACCCTGAGCGCCCGCCTCTTGAAGAAAACGGCCGGCATTGTTCATAGCGTCTTCAACGGAAACCTGATATGACATAAAGGGCATGTCTCCGACAACCATGGCGTGTTTTGCGGCTCGTGAAACGGCCTTGGTATGGTGTATCATGTCTTCCATTGTCACGGGGAGGGTGCTGTCATATCCGAGAATGACCATGCCCAGAGAATCTCCCACAAGAATGATATCTATGCCCGCTTCGTCTACAATGAGCGCCGTTGGATAATCGTAGGCTGTCAGCATGGTTATTTTTTCACCTTTTTTTTTCATATTCCGAATTGCGGCAGTCGTTATCCTGGTTATCATGACTTGCTTACTCATTCCCCCAAACCTCCTCTCAACATTTTTTTTATGGTTTCGGCTTCTTCCTTTGACAGCGTTTTCTTTTCAATCCCGATATCCGCCGTCAGAATTCCCATTGCGCAGTAGGCCTGTAAATAAAGCGGAAGCTTGTCACGAAAGGCCTGCAAATGTTTCCTGATCGTGCCTATATCGCCACGTGCAACCGGACCGGTTAAGGCGGAAACCGTTCCCTTCATTTCAATGTTCTTGAGTGTACCTCTGACGAGAGGCCAGAAAGCTTGAATGGCGTCATCATGACTCAGCCCCAAAGACAGATAAATTTCTTCAACCGTATGCATCAAGGCCGTCAGATAGTTAGAAGCCATACAGGCGGCAGCGTGATAAAGCGGTTTGTCTTCTTCCGGAATGAAAAAAGGAATTCCTCCCATGTCCTTGACGATTTGAACCGACCATGCTTTGATATTGTCATTTGTGGTGATTCCAAATGTACTTCCAGGTATATTTTTTATGGCTCCTTCCACATCTGCAAAGGATTGAAGAGGATGAATACTCGCCACGCAAGCGCCGGCTTTTTTTGCAGCAGACAGAAGATCAAGCCCGCCGGCGCCACTCATATGAATGACCTTTTTCCCCGGATATATGCCGCCTTCTTGAGTGACTTTTTCACAGGTCGACTGAATGGCATCATCGGCTGTGGTGATAAAAATACAGTCGGCCTGCGCGGCCGCATCGGAAAAACTTGTAGCGGGTTTGCCGCCCGTGAAGGCGACACCATGATTGAGAGAAGAGACTGACCGGCTCGCAACCGCCACAATGGGATATCCCGCTGATTTGAGAAGATATCCGACAGCCGTGCCCACCTTGCCGAGGCCTAAAATCGCAATGGTATCTTTTCCGGTTTCATTCATATGCATGGCCGTTAATAAAAAAACCTCCCGGACAAACCTCGGAAGGCCTTAAGATTCAGCACTCTTTTTCGACCATTCCGTCTCAGTCCATCCGATATGGATCCAAGCGGATGCACAATCCATATCACAAATGCAAGAATACAGTCAACAGGATTTACACAGGAAAGATGCTATAAATCATGGCGACGACGCTTGTAATCAAGGGGGATGTTGTATATATACTAAAGAGAAACTTTAAATTAAGTGGATCAGGTGTCGGATTGAGGACCGTTGATTTGATGGTATTTGACTTTGACGGCACCCTGGTTGACTCCGGGGAAGATATCGCTGCGTCCGTGAATCATACCCTCAAGATATTGGGTGTTCCCGAAAAAGAAACGGATACGATCATACATTACATAGGAGACGGTGTTCAGAAGCTGATTGAGAAATCCATCGGCCCGGAGGGCAGGGATCGATATCAGGAAGCGATGGAAATATTTTCGTCCCATTACGCCCGGCACATGCTGGATACGACAACTCTTTATCGCTCTGTGATAGAAACCCTCTCTCATTTTCAGGAAAAGAAAAAAATCGTTATTACAAACAAACGCAAATATTTTACTTTAACAATAGCTGAATCTTTGAGTCTCACGGAATATTTTGAAGAGATCATCGGAGCAGACAGCACACCCTACAAAAAGCCCGATCCCCGCCTGCTGCATCCGGTCATTGAGAGGTACCATTCAGCATCTGATAAAACTATTGTGATTGGTGATGGCATCAATGACATTCTGCTGGCTAAGAATGCCGGGGTGCAAAGCTGTGCCCTACTGAATGGATTGACCCAAAGAGATACCCTTATTTCTTTGAATCCCGATTTTTGCTGTGAAGACATTTCGGAGTTAAAGAATCTATTCCGATGATGGTGACTGCCGGGCTATGATTGAAAAAGTAAAAAAAGCTATAAAAAAGCATGGCATGCTCGAAAGGGAAGATCGGGTTGTCGTGGCGGTTTCAGGTGGAGCGGATTCAATGGCCCTGCTGAAGATTATGGAACTTCTTTCGGGCAAATACAGCCTAAGATTGGTGTCAGCCCATCTCAATCACGGGATCCGGGAGGAAAGCGGCGATCGGGAAGAACAGTTTGTCCGTCGATTCAGCCAAGGCATGGGTATTGATCTCGAAAGTAAAAAAATTAACGTGCCTGCTCTGCAGAAAGGATCCGGAAAATCCATCGAAGAGGTCGGAAGAGAAGAGAGACATCGATTTTTAATGGGTGTTGCCGAGAAGCATGGAGCGCAAAAAATTGCCTTGGGGCATCATTTACATGATCAGACTGAAACAGTGATCATGAATTTTTTAAGAGGAAGCGGCACGGAGGGCTTAAAAGGCATGTTGCCTGTGAGGGACGGCATTATTATCAGGCCGCTTCTTGGCATAAGGAAGGAAGAGATCTTAGATTTTTTAGAGGAACATCAAGTTCCATACACGATGGACCCCTCAAATGACAGTGATGTATATTTAAGAAACAGGATCAGACATGGATTGATACCGGAGTTAAAAAAACGATTCAATCCCAATCTGGATGAAACTCTCGGCAACATGTCGGAAATCATGCGCCTTGAAAATGATTACATGGAAGCGATGGTTGGCAAGATTCTTGCCGACTGGGGCGTGACGTTGTTGGATGAAGAAATCAGAATCAAACGGGACGATCTCATCAGTCTTCATCCCGCCATGCAAAACCGGATCATCAAAACCGTCCTTAAGCACTTCAGTCTTTCAGGCAAGGGCATCGGATATGTTCATATCAAAGCTGCCATTAATCTGGCGGGTGATTGTAAACCGGGAGGAGAGGCGATTCTTCCTTCCCGGATACTTGTGAGACGCGAGTATGATGACCTCTTTTTCGGCAGGCAAGAGATGAAAAACAGTGAACGACGGGAAGGATTTTGTTATGCCGTGTCCGCACCGGAGAAGGTTCATATCAGGGAACTCAACAGAATCATGACACTTGAAATGGTTCAGCCTCCGGAGAGCGTCCTGTCGGATAACCCCAACAGAGTTTATATGGATTTTGAAAAAATCGTCCCTCCTCTTGTGGTCAGAACGATTAAGCCGGGAGACAACATGCAACCCCTGGGAATGGCAGGTACAAAGAAATTGAAATCATATTTTATTGACAGGAAAATCCCTCAGACAAAAAGGAAACAAATCCCACTTCTGGCGGACGGAGAGTCAGTCATCTGGATCGCAGGAATGAGAATGAGCGAACGCGTTAAAATTACAAATAAATCGAAAGAAATCTTAAAGGTAGAAATCATTTGAAATAAGTCCAATGTTATTGTAAGGGAGTAAAGCATCATTCGAGTAATGCTGATAATTGTCGGATCGAACGATTTTTTAAGGTTGTGCAAAAGGAGAAATAAATTTGAATTCATTGCAGAAAAATATTGCTCTCTGGTTGGTGATCAGTCTTGTTTTTGTGCTGCTGTATCATCTATTTAACCAGCCGAAGAGCGCACAGGAAAATATCATTTTCAGCGATTTTATAAGCTCTGCAGAAAAGGGGCAAGTTACTGAAGTTACCATCCAGGGAGAGAGCATCACGGGTAAATTGAACAGCGGAAAAAATTTCAAGACGTATGCACCGAAAGATACGGGAATGATCCCCATGCTCAAGGAAAAAGGAGTCCGGATTGCAGTGAAACCGGCGGATGATTCTCCCTGGTACATGAACATTCTGGTTTCCTGGTTGCCCATGCTGCTCCTTATCGGTGTGTGGATATTCTTTATGCGTCAGATGCAGGCGGGTGGTGGCAAGGCCATGGCTTTCGGGAAAAGCAAGGCCCGGCTTGTCACGGACAAGTCGAAGAAGGTTACTTTTGCGGATGTTGCCGGAATCGATGAGGCAAAGGCCGAGCTTGAAGAGGTTATAGATTTCCTGAAAAACCCGAAAAAATTCACGAGGCTTGGCGGAAGAATACCAAAAGGTCTGCTCCTTGTCGGTCAACCTGGCACCGGGAAAACGCTTCTTGCCAGAGCCATTGCCGGAGAAGCGGACGTTCCCTTTCTGAGTATCAGCGGATCAGACTTCGTTGAAATGTTTGTCGGTGTCGGGGCATCACGCGTCAGGGATCTTTTTGATCAGGGGAAAAAGAATGCTCCCTGCATCATTTTTATTGATGAGATCGACGCGGTAGGAAGGCATCGGGGAGCCGGCCTGGGTGGCGGTCATGATGAACGGGAGCAGACCCTGAATCAGCTCCTTGTCGAAATGGACGGTTTTGAATCGAATGAAGGCGTTATTCTTGTGTCGGCAACCAACCGTCCGGATGTCCTCGATCCCGCGCTGCTCCGGCCCGGGCGCTTTGACAGGCAGGTTGTGGTTCCCCTGCCGGACGTCAAAGGTCGGGAAAAAATATTAGAGGTGCATACTAAAAAAACACCTCTTGCCGAAGATGTGGACTTTGCCGTGATCGCCAGAGGGACGCCCGGATTTTCCGGTGCGGATATCGAAAATCTCGTCAATGAATCCGTACTTTTCGCGGCAAGAACCGGGAAGGACAAGGTCAACATGAGCGATTTCGAGTTCGCCAAGGATAAGGTTCTCATGGGTGCGGAAAGAAAGAGCATGGTGATCAGCGATCTGGAGAAGAAAAATACGGCGTACCATGAATCAGGGCATGTGCTTGTCGCAAGGCTGTTGCCGGGAAGCGATCCGATACACAAAGTCACGATCATTCCGAGAGGCATGGCTCTGGGCGTAACCCAGCAATTACCCGTTGACGAAAAACACGCCTATCCGAAGCAATATCTTTTAAACAATATAACCATCCTTTTGGGGGGGAGGGCGGCAGAAGAGCTGATTCTGAAAGACTTTACCACAGGATCCGGCAATGATATCGAGCGTGCGACAAACATTGCCAGGAAGATGGTTTGCGAATGGGGCATGAGTGATGAAATGGGACCCTTAAGCTACGGGAAAAAAGAAGAACAGATATTTCTGGGCCGCGAATTTGCAACCCATAAGGATTACAGCGAAGAAACAGCGGAGCGCATCGATAAAGAGATATCCCGAATCGTCTCGGAACGTTATGAAATAGCAAAACGGCTTCTCTCCGATCATATGGATGTTCTTGACCGCCTTGCCGCGGAATTGCTTGAAAAAGAGGTTTTAAATTCCACAGAAATTGATCAGATCATTGGGATAAGTTCAGAGGAGACATGCGAAGAGAAACCTCAAGAAATTACCGCTTGAGATGTCTGCACTTGAGATCGTTATCCGAAGCAGCCGAGATCCTGAAGAAGGTTGACGTGGATCCTTATGGCATCGAGGCGATGCTTTCAAAGATGACAAATCTTAATGTGTTGCTTGAGGGAGTCGAGTGCAAAGTTGCGAATATCATCAAGCAAGAGATGCTTTCTCTCGGCGGGGATGCTGCCGTTTCCAGGAATACGGTTTCCTGCGGTGTTGAGAAAACGGATGTCGTTATTCTGGGTACGATAAAGCAGATTCAGCGCTTTGCCGAGAAGATTTCCATTCAACCTTTCGGTTTGCTCAAAATATCCAACGCTCTCAAACAGCTTCTGTCAAACATCTCGAAAGACCACTTCGTCCTGAAAACATACCATCGCAAACTGGAAGTAGGGGGCCGCACCCTGACTATGGGAATATTAAACGTGACACCGGACTCATTTTCTGACGGCGGACGCTTCCATTCGCCGGAAGAGGCCGTCGAACAGGGGCTGAAGATGGTTGAAGATGGTGCAGATATCATTGATGTGGGCGGAGAATCTTCAAGGCCCGGTGCAGAGGCCATATCCATCGAAGATGAGATGGAACGGGTCATCCCGGTGATCAAGGCTCTGTCCATTCAAGTCCCCGTACCCATTTCCGTTGATACCACAAAGTCGGAAGTTGCCAGAGAGGCTGTAGAATACGGTGCAGAGATCGTTAACGACATCAGCGCCATGACATTCGACGATCAGATGCCGTCTCTCATTGCTAAAACAGGAGCGGCGGTGGTTCTCATGCATATGCGTGGCAAACCCCAAGACATGCAGAAAGGAGATCTATCTTACGGATCGATCTGCGGCGATATCATCGAATATTTGAAGAAGAAAATGGCGGATGCCCATGCATCGGGTATTCCGTTGGAGAGGGTTTTGATTGATCCCGGCTTCGGGTTCGGAAAGACAGGGGATGACAACCTGAGGCTTTTGAAAAAACTGTCAGAGTTCAGAATTCTTGGCAGACCGATTGTGGCAGGCGTTTCCCGTAAGGCCTTTATCGGCAGGATAACCGGTGGCGAGCCGTCGGATCGTGAAGAGGGGACCGCTGCCGCCGTAACGGCTGCAATCATGAACGGGGCGAATATCATCAGAGTCCATGATGTCAGGGCAATGAAAAAGGTGGCGGCAATGGCCGATGCCATTGTCAGGGCGTAAGTGACATGATATACGGGATAGGAACAGATCTGGTCGAGGTTTCGCGGATTGAAAAAATCCTTCAAAAATGGCATGGCCGATTCATCACGAAGGTGTATTCCACGGACGAAGCCGCCTACTGTACAAAAAAAGCTTCCCCTCCCATCCACTACGCCGCCAGGTTCGCAGCGAAGGAATCATTTCTGAAATCTCTGGGTATGGGGTTGGGCATGGGAATAAGCTTGAAGGATATCGAACTGATCAATCAGCCGGACGGTAAACCGCTTTTGAGAATCCATAACCGTGCGGAAGATATCCTCCGGGAAGCCGGAATTACGGCCATTCATGTCAGTGTCACCCACACAAAGAAGTATGCGAATGCCGTTGTCATCCTTGAGAAATAAAGCATGAGCCATACGCCAGCTTCATTGACCATCATTTCCGGAAATGCAGAAGAAACCTTATCCATCGGCAGGGTCGTCGGGGAAAACTTGAATGCCGGAGATATTGTAGCCCTGACAGGTGAACTGGGGGCGGGAAAGACATGCCTGACGCAAGGTATGGCCATAGGACTTGGCGTTTCAGAAAGTTACCCCGTCACAAGCCCGACGTTTACGCTCATTAACGAGTATCAGGGGAAACTGACTCTTTATCACTTTGACCTCTACCGTTTGAAGGGTCTTCAGGACATGGAAGATCTGGGATATGAAGAATACCTCTTAGGGGAGGGTGTCTGTGTGATCGAGTGGGCGGAGAAAATCAGGGATTTTTTATCGGATGCAGTGATATCCGTTTCATTGACTTATCTTGATGAGAGCCGGAGAGAGATATCAATTTCCGGAGATGGCGACAGGATGGCGCAAATTAAAAACGCAATGAAACGTGGAGGTTTTTAGCCAATGGGCCTTATCGTGCAAAAATACGGCGGCACGTCGGTGGCCGATCTCAGAAGGATCGAAAATGTCGCGAGGAGGGTGATAAAAACAAAAGAGGATGGGAATGACGTCATCGTCGTATTGTCTGCAATGGCGGGCGAGACAGACAGGCTGATTGATCTCGCACATAAAGTGACGGATGAACCGCAGGAAAGGGAATATGACGCTTTGATTGCCACGGGGGAGCAGATCACGGTAGCCCTCCTGTCCATCATGTTGAATAAAATGGGTTGCCGGGCAAAATCATTCCTGGGTTTCCAGGTCAGGATTCTGACGGATCAGGCTTACAAGAAGGCAAGGATTGTTCATATTGACACAGGCGTGATTACCCGGGAGTTAGAAAGGGGTACTGTCGTGGTTGTTGCGGGATTTCAGGGCATTGACCAGGAAAACAATATCACCACACTTGGGCGGGGAGGTTCCGATACAAGCGCTGTGGCTCTTGCGGCCGCCCTGAAGGCGGATGTGTGCGACATATATACCGATGTCGACGGAATCTACACGACTGATCCCAATATCTGCAGCAGGGCAAGACGTCTGCACAGAATTTCCTATGACGAGATGCTTGAAATGGCTATCACGGGGGCAAAAGTGCTTCAGCCCCGGTCCGTTGAGCTTGCCAAGAAATATGGAGTTCCTGTGTATGTAAAATCATCGTTTTCCGATGGGGAAGGAACGCTGGTAACCAAGGAGGATAAGGAAATGGAAAAAGAAGTAATATGCGGGGTAACCTATGATCGGGATCAGGCAAAGATTACCGTGGTTCGTGTTCCCGACAGGCCCGGGATCGCCGCCCAGTTGTTTACACCGCTCGCCGATAATAATATTGTGGTTGACATGATCATACAGAATGCGAGCATTGAGGAGTATACGGACCTCACGTTTACGGTATCCCGCAAGGATATCAGGAAAGCACAGAAGATTGTGGAGAAAGTTGCCGGTGACATCGGTGCAACAAAAGTGGAAGTCGATGACGATGTTGCAAAAGTTTCTATAATTGGCGTCGGGATGGTCAGCCATTCGGGTGTGGCTGCAAAAATGTTTACAACTCTGGCGAAAGAAAGGATCAATATCCTGATGATCAGTACGTCCGAGATTAAAATATCCTGCGTCGTCCAGGCCAAATATACAGAACTTGCCGTCTCAGCGCTTCATGATGCTTTCGGACTGGATAAAAGATCATAAAAGTCATGAACATCACAGAAAAACAACTTGAAGGGATCATTGTCCTCGTTGTTTTTACCTTGTTCGCTTGTTTTTCAGCCTATTTATTCTCTTCCTATCAAGGCCGGGAGAATTCGATCCGGTATGGTGATCAAAATGCAGGCAGGCTTATTGTAGAGGTTGCTGCAGACGATCCGCGGCTTAACGGTATCTACTTCCTGCCAGAAAAAATAAAAGTATCGGACGCCCTGAAGATGGCCGGTATAAAAGAAATCGGCAGATACGAAAAAAGAATTCTGGATATGCCGCTGTCAACGGGTAAAAGCATTGAAATCAAATCGGATGGGCGTATAAATATGCTTGAAATGAGCAGTTCGAAGAAATTGATTCTGGATATTCCAATCAACATCAATCGGGCGACATCCCTGGATCTTATGATGGTGCCGGGCATAGGGGATAAAACGGCGCAGCGGATTGTTCAATTCAGGAGAGAAAACGGCGGATTTAAGAGAATGGAAGATCTGATGAAGATCAGAGGGATCAAGGAGAAAAAGTTCGAAAAGCTGAGACATAGTTTTTGTATTGATTGCTGATGGACCGCTGAAACGGATTGGCGATCTTTCAGCCCGCAATGATGTGTGAGTCACCATGCCGAGTCATCAGATATAGTCTGACAGATAATGTAACAACATTAACAGATACATAAAGGAGGGCAATATGGCCAATGATCCACAGCAACCCCAGCAAATTCAGATCAACACCATTGATGACCTGTCCAGAGGCAGATACAGCAACTTGATGTTGGTATCGCATAGTCCCGACGAGTTTATTCTGGACTGGATTTTAAACTCACCCAATGGCGCTCATCTGGTCTCGAGAATCATATTAAGCCCGGCCAGCATGAAGAGAACAGTCGAAGCTCTGATGGTAAATTTGAAGCAATACGAAGAAAAGTTCGGGAACGTCAGAATTATTGAACCGGGTGATCCAAAGGTTCATTAGACTTCTGCTTTATTTATACTTGTCGAGATAGCTCAGGACCCTCTGTACGTATGTTTGTGTTTCTCTATAAGGGGGAATGCCGCCATATCGGATCACGGCGTTTTCACCGGCATTGTAGGCTGCAAGAGCCAAAGACAGATTCCCGTTGAAATATTTGAGCAGATACCGGAGGTACCGGGCGCCGCCTTCGATATTGTTCTCCGGATGGAATGAATCACGAACCTGAAGTGATGACGCTGTTGCCGGCATCAACTGCATCAAGCCTCTGGCTCCCTTGCGGGATACGGCCATATGATTGAAGTTTGATTCCGCTTTGATGACAGCCTTGATCAATGCAGATTCAACATTGTATTTCTGTGATGCTTTTGCGATCAGGTGATCATACCTCGAGATATCCACGCCTAATTTCTTATCAAACAGGACACGTTTTTCTCTCATGATGAGGACATATTTGATGCCATGCTGGGTTGGAACATTTGTGAGGTGGGTAATGCCCTCTGCATCCTCATATTTGTAAATATCAGCATCAGAGGAGGAGGGAAGGGCCAAAATCAGAGCCATAGCCATTAAAATAGAATATAATATGAACTCTTTTTGAATCATTCAGATCATTGCCCCATCTTTAATCAATGTCATGATGTTTCCTTTTATCACATACATGACATTTAATTCAAGGATTTTGTTCATGTTTATTCATTGCTCTTGACAGAGGGGTATGATGATGGTAATGAACGCACTCATTTTTTGTTGTCGGGGCGTAGCGCAGCTTGGTAGCGTATCTGAATGGGGTTCAGAGGGTCGGAGGTTCAAATCCTCTCGCCCC
>CAZIQY010000025.1:0-13175 GCA_964541605.1 uncultured Syntrophaceae bacterium
GAAATATGTTAAGCTTTTACAAATTTTATGTACTAACTATTCCGGACAGTAGTGTCCCTTTATATGAAATTGAGGCTGCATGTAGAACTAAGAATTAAGCAGAAAATGTGTGGATGTTCATCACATAGGGCAAGATTTCTCCCTGCGGTCGAAATGACATGGGGGGAGTGGTCGAAATAACAAAGTGTAAAGATCAAGGCACAAGAGGCAAGACACAGAATACTAAGATTCTCTTAGATTCCCGATCGGGTCGGGAATGACAAGCATATATAATGAATAAGATTGCCGTGTCCCACCGCGGCTTTGCCTCGTGGCTTCGGCTCACTCTCTCCTCGCAATGAAACGATTAAAATAGCTCCGTTCCGGACAATGTTATTTTTTACTTTGCACGCCCGCCATGAAAAGTCCATAACCGGACTTTACATCACATGAGGCACGCACAATAGCCGGCAACCATTTTACCTTGACATATAAAGGACTTATTTCTATACTTGGCACGCATAATGGCATTCAAATCAAACAGAAAAAAACAATCTGTGAAGGCAGCATGAAGCGGAACGAGGACATAAAGGGGATAATTGACTATTTCAGGGCGAGGGAAGAGGTCTCTGCCTTGTACCTCTTCGGAAGCGTGGCAAAGGGAACGCAAAACGCCGGGAGTGATATAGATGTCGCAGTCCTCATTGATGAAAAGAAACTGCAAGGCAAGAAATTCGCTATCCTCAGGCAAGATTATTATGCTGCCTCACCACGTCTTTCCCTGCGCATCGTGGATATCGTCATCCTCAACACCGCACCGCCTCATCTGAAGCATCACATTCTTAAAACAGGATCACTCATTTTTGACAGGAATAGAAAGCTGCGAGTGAAATTTGCAGTCCATGCTATTCTCGAATATCTCGACTACAAACCGATTGAAGACGTCTGTCTGAAGGCAGTGGCAGGTCGTTTCCGGAGGGGCGCCGTTGGTCAATAAAGCCCTTATTGCCAGAAAGCTGGAAAGAATAGAAAACTATCTCGGGCAGATACGTTCAAAAAAAGATCCGGGTATAAAGTCTTTTAAAAAAGATAAGGACCTGCAGAGCATCATCCTCTTCAATCTTATTCAGGCTGTTCAGGCGTGCATCGATATGGGCGCCCATATCATAAGTGATGCGGGGTGGGAAACACCTTCATCACAGGCAGAGATATTTGAGATCCTGACAAAGCACAAAATTATTACGAAAGCGCGTGCCGAAAAGATGATACAGATGGTCGGCTTCAGAAACCGGATTGTCCATGAATACGAGAAAACCGACCTAGTTATAGTTCACGCTGTCTGGACGAAACACAGCACGGATATGGAAAGATTCTGCCGGACCATAATCAAGAAGCTCAATCTTTAGAGAAACATATGCCCTCTCTTCTTACCTGACATTAAAGATTCCTTGCAATGACAGAATAAGAATATCGCCGTCCCGGTTGAGCATGGTCGCATTCAAGTGTTCGGTCAAAGCTTCATGATGAGGGAATGAATCTTCTTTGTGTCGGCTTCTCTGATCTGCAGCCTCAATTCAGTAGGTTTCTTCGATTCTCCGGGAAAGAAGATGAATCCGTGGGCGATTTCACCGGCCCTGACGGACCTGTTTTCAAGAGACCTTTTTTCAAGATCCGACCGGATTTTAGACTGCACATCCGTATCCGTCAAACCCTTGGAACCACCCATCACGGCTCCCGCCGCCGCTCCTACTGCCGCTCCCCGCATTGCAGCCTCGGCCACACTCTGTCCGGATACAATACCGATGGCCGCGCCGATAATGCCCCCTGCAATGCCCCCCAAGCCGCCATATTTGGCCGCTTCCGGAGCAATTCTACTGAGTTCCGTTTTTTTCTGCAT
Organism: uncultured Syntrophaceae bacterium; assembly: GCA_964541605.1. Taxonomy (GTDB): domain Bacteria; phylum Desulfobacterota; class Syntrophia; order Syntrophales; family UBA2185; genus CAZIQY01. The sequence goes on from CAZIQY010000025.1 coordinate 1,877, forward strand.
GCGATCATATGCCAGTCTTTCATCAAGGATCGGCCAGAGGTTATGCTCACCGTCGACAAGAAACGTCTGAGCCGCCACAATATCCAGAGCGTGCGTCCCTTTATTGTCGAAAATAACCCGCACGGGCAGTATCCCGGCATCGATCATATCAAATCCGAAAGCCGCTTCGGTTTCCTTTTTATCCGCATACGCCTGCGCCGCGATGACCGCGCCGCCCGCTTCCGTCGCATTCGGATAGGCCGTGGGCATCTTGAAGGGAATGACCTGGCTTTCATAGCTTGCGCAACCGAAAACAAAAATGATTATGAAAAGTACAGGCAACAACCTGGACATTTTACCTCTGAACATGATTAAACCTCCTTGATATCCCATCTGAATCGGGACGGGACTCTGAAAAGCAGGCTATACAAATACCGTCTTTTTGTCAATCCCAATCAGGCTGCCGGGGATTCCTGTTGACAGAAAACTGCCCCTCACCGATAATCAGGATGAATTGAATGAAACAACATCAAAAACGTTCTCTATTGAGGGAAATATCATGGAAAAGATTAAAATCGGCATCAGTTCCTGTCTTTTGGGAAATAATGTGCGTTACGACGGCGGACATCAGCATGACCGGTACATTACGGATACCCTCGGAAGATATTTTGCCTGGTTTCCCGTTTGTCCGGAAGTGGAATATGGGCTCGGAATACCGCGAGAGGCCATGCGCCTTGTCGGCAATCCCGAAAATCCCCGTCTGGTGACGATCCATACAAATGTGGACCACACGAATGGTATGCGCGCATGGGCAAAGAAGAGACTAAAGGACCTTGAACAGGAGGGTCTCAGCGGATTTATTTTTAAAAGCAGATCGCCCAGCTCGGGCATGACGGGTGTAACCGTCCACACCCCCTCCGGAATGCCGAACGGAGAAAGTGCCGGCATATTTGCCGATGCTTTCATGAAATATTTCCCCTGTATCCCTGTAATTGACGACAGTCAACTCCATGATCCCCATTTGAGGGAAAGTTTCATTGAGAGAATATTGATGCTTTCTCGATCACCTCGCCCCTGCTGCTTATCACCACTTTTTCCATAGGGACATTCTTGCCGGCCACAGCCATCCCCCTCTGGACAATCACGGGAAGTCCCTGGCAGCAGGGCACTTCCATAACCAGAACGGTGACGCTCTTCACATCCGCATTGCGAAATATCTCGGCAAATTTCTGCACATACGCCTGAGCATCATCCAACTTCGGGCACCCCACAAGGACGGCTCTCCCTTTCAGGAAATCCTCATGGAACCGGGGATAAGCAAATGGAGTACAATCCGCAGCAACCAGAAGGTCCGCCCCTTTTAAAAAGGGAGCGGTCGGCGGTGCCAGCCTGATCTGAACCGGCCAGTGAGACAGCGCTGATACGCCTCCTCTTTGTGAAACAGGCTCATTGGCTTTCTCACACGATTCCGGTGTTGAGAAAGTCCGGATCGCCGTTGACGGGCATCCGCACGCCATGGGTATCGCCTCCGAAACCTTGGACGATTTCTTTGATGCCACATGTTTTTCCGCAACAGCCTGGTCGAAGGGTTCCGTCTCACGCTCAACAATTTTCAGAGCGCCCCTCGGACACTCCCCAAGACAGGCCCCAAGACCGTCACAGTATTTATCGGCCACAAGCCTTGCCTTCCCGGCGATAACCTGAATGGCGCCTTCCGCACAGGACGGCACACACAAGCCGCATCCGTCACACAGATTTTCGTCGATCTCGATAATCTTTCGTTTTGCTTTCATGACTTTCCCCCTATATTTATGTTTTTTTAAGTTTCTGAACGTCTCGTTTTCCCTTTTGGAATTAATCTAATGATCCACGAAGAAATACGCATTGACTTAGATCAAATGGAGGTGTTATTTTTTCTCCGGAGGCGCCCTATGAATCCGACAGACCACATTTCTGCCATTTCCATCTTCGAAGGTATGCCGAAAGGCCAGCATGAAGCTCTGGCCGGAATTACAGTGAACCGCTCTTACAAAAAAGGGCAAATCGTTTTTTCCGAAGGGGATGACGGGATCGGGTTTTACGCCATAATCTCCGGCCGCATTAAAATATTCAAACTCTCTCCGGAGGGTAAAGAACAGATCCTGCACATCTTCGGCCCCAGGGAGATTTTTGGAGAAGCAGCCGTTTTTACCGGGCATGGATATCCAGCCTATGCCGAGGCGAACATGCAGAGTTCGCTCCTTTTTTTTCCAAAGAACGCTTTTGTCGAACTGATAAAAAAAGACCCGTCGCTCGCCTTGAATATGCTGGCTGTTTTGTCAACCCGTCTGCGGAGATTCACAGCGTTAATCGAGGATCTTTCTCTGAAAGAGGTTCCGGGGCGCCTTGCAGCTTATCTGCTGTACATGAGCAAAAAATCCCGCCATGCGGACGATATTGAACTGGATATCTCCAAGGGTCAGCTTGCTTCTCTTCTCGGCACCATTCCGGAAACATTATCCCGTATTCTCGGCAAAATGACCCGTCAGGGACTTATCCGCTCACAGGGCTCGCGGATCAGGATACTGGATCGAACCGGGCTGTCCGAAATAGCCACAGAGGGGAAGAAACTTATTTAGGTTCATCGTGTTCATATGATAAAATTGACGCATTTTCATGATTTGTAGATAAACGCCATGTGGTCTCGCAGGGGAAAAATAAAAGAAGAAGTAGCCTATGATGAGGACGGCCGGATCAGGGAAAGAAGGTCTACCCTCGATGGAAAACTGGAGGGCGAGTACACGTCTTATTTCGGCAATGGGCAGGTCAATGCCAGACTGCATTTCATAAACGGTCGCAGAGAGGGTGACGCCTTTTCCCACTATGAAAACGGGCAGCTCAGGGAAAAAGGTTCCTTTAAAAATGATGCACTGGAAGGCGAATACATTTTCTATTACGAAAACGGCCGGATTAAAGAGATTGAAAACTACGTAGAAGGGAAGCCGGACGGGAAATACACCCTTTTTTACACAAACGGCCAGATAAAAGATGTGGAGCATTTCAAGGACGGGAAATTTCACGGAGAATATGTATCCTACTACAAGAACGGCCAGATCAGGGAAAAGGGAAACTTTAGAAACGACAAACGGGAAGGCGAGTACATCGCCTATGACAGAAGCGGGCGGATCAGGGAAAAGGCGACTTTCAGGAATGGAAAGCCGGAAGGGGAGTTTCAGTGTTTTTATGATGAAACAAACGACACAGGTGATGACGATGAGGAAGCACAGGTGTCCGCAACCGGGTTAAAAAGCCTGAAAGACAAGGAAAGACGCATTGATGACCTGCTCAAGGATCTGAAAGAATTCGACAAAGAAAAGAAGGAGACGCCATGATCGAAAAGATTCTGATTCCCACCGACGGTTCCGGTTACAGTAGAACCGCTCTCGAATACGGCATCTACGTTGCCAAACGATTGGGTGCGCAGGTGACGGGGCTCCATGTCGTGGATATCCGTCTTATACAGGGGCCCGTTTTTACGGATATCTCAGGCTCTATCGGCCTCCCGCCTTATCAGGAATTTCTGCCGTCCATCCGGAGCGGACTTGATGACAGGGCGGAGGGCATCCTGGAAGCCTTCAGAGCGCGGTGCGAAGAAGCCGGATTTCAACCGGAAACCCTGAAGTCCATGGGCCTCATCGACGAAACCATTATCGATGAAGGGAAACAGGCCGATTTGATTGTCCTTGCCCGGAGAGGAGAACATTTCCATCTCACCGGGGGCGGCATTCTCGGTTCCACTGCCGAATCGGTCGTCCGCAAGTCCGGGAAACCGGTCATGGTAACGCCTGAAACCTTCCTGGAAATCGAAAGCATGGGACTCGCCTACGACGGCAGCGTGCCTGCGGAAAATGCGCTGGCACTTGCCGTGAAATTATCCGATGCCGCCTCCTGGCCGCTTACCATCATCGTCATCACGGACGATCATGAACTGGAAGCGAATATCATCCGTAAACTTGACGATTTTCTTGAACCTCTCAAGATTGACAGCGAAACCATCATCTTAAGAGGAAAAGAAGACCGTGAAATCATTAAATTCATTCAGGAAGGCTCCATCGAATTGATGGTCATGGGGGCTTACGGCCACAACAGGCTCAGAGAGTTTATCCTCGGCAGCACGACCTCTCATGTCATCCGCAAAAGCGCCGTGCCGGTTCTACTCACCCGATAAACGGGGGGAATTCAGAAAACGTCTTTCACCCTTTCTCTCAGGTCGTCCAAGACATCGTAACGGGTCAGATCATAGTAAATCGGTGTAATCGTGATCATCCCCTTGCGAAGGGCGCAGGCATCGGAATCCACCTCTTCATGATCGGAAAGCTGCGTCTCGCCGGCCAGCCAGTAATAGATGTTTTCTCTCGGGTCCGTCCGCTTTTCAAAATTCTCGATGAGCCGCGCCCTCCCCTGCTTTGCAACGACAACCCCTTTAATCTCCTCTTCGGGCAAGGCGGGGATATTGACATTGAGTGCAATATGCGGGATCGGATAATCTTTCAACATGAATGCCGCCATTTTTCTGGCAAATCTGGCCGCAAAGGAAAAATCTGCATCTCTGTGGATATCAAGAGATATTGCCATGGAAGGTACGCCCATAATGACGCCTTCCGTTGCCGCAGACACCGTTCCGGAATAGATGACGTTGATCCCCACATTGGCCCCGATATTAATCCCGGATACCACCAGATCCACCGGCTTTTCCGACAGTTCTCTTATCCCGATTTTAACGCAATCCGCCGGCGTCCCCTTGACGGCATATCCAAGAAAGGCCCCATCCTTTTTTACGCGCCTCACCATCAGGGGGCGGAATAGCGTGATAGCATGACCCACGGCGCTCTGTTCCACCTCGGGAGCAACGATCAGGCAGTCCGCATCCTTTGAAAGCTCCTGGTAAAGAGCACTCAGGCCCCTGGCATATATTCCGTCGTCATTCGTCAGAAGAAAGCGCATATCAACTCCTTCAACAAACAGGTTTTTCCTCCGGTAAATGATCATGGTCTCCCGTCTTCCACGGACGTTTTTTCAAATCCATGATGACAAAGATCACAAAGCTGACGACAATGATGAGTATCCAGTGTCCCGGCGAGATGGGCGCGCTGTGGAAGAGTCGGTTCATGAAAGGCGCGTAGGTGAACAGGATCTGCAACAGGATCATCAAGAAAGCCCCGGCAAGGGTCCATGGATTGGACAGAAACCCGATCCTGAAAACCGGTCTGGTCAGAGACCGGCAGTTAAAAAGATAAAACAGTTCGATCATGACGAACAGATTGACAGCTACCGTCCGGGCTTGATCGAGGTCCGTCCCCCGTCGCACTTCCCAGATGAACGTGGCGAACACACCGATCAGCATGAGGGTGCTCACCAGCAGGATCTGGATAATGATATCTTTTGTCAGAATAGGACTACCGGGTTCCCGCGGAGGTCTCATCATCACATCCCGTTCCTTGGGTTCAAAAGCAAGGGTGAGTCCGAGCAGCAGGGCAGTTGTCATGTTGATCCAGAGAATCTGTACGGGAAGAATGGGAAGTATGACTCCTGCGAGGATAGACGCAAGGATCACCAGTCCCTCTCCCCCGTTGGTCGGAAGGGTCCAGATGATAAATTTTGTCAGGTTGTCGAAGACCCGCCTTCCTTCCTCCACCGCCGCCTCGATGGACGCAAAGCTGTCATCTGTGAGGATCATATCGGCAGCCTCTTTTGCCACATCCGTCCCTGTGATGCCCATGGCAATGCCAATATTGGCCTGTCTGAGAGCGGGCGCATCATTCACGCCGTCGCCTGTCATGGCCACTACATGTCCTCGGGCTTGCAACGCTTCGACGAGGCGCAGTTTCTGCTCAGGAGCCACCCGGGCAAAAACGGACGTTTTGTCAACAACGTCAATGAGCTTCGTATCGGTGATTTCCGCAAGTTCCCTCCCTGTAAGGACGAACGTTTTGCCGTCGCCACCCCCTCTGTCTCCCTCCATGCCAAGCTGACCCGCGATCGCCACGGCAGTCAGGGCGTGATCCCCCGTGATCATCTTCACGTCGATGCCCGCCGTCTTGCAGGTCCTGATGGCATGAATGGCCTCTTCCCGAGGCGGGTCTATCATACCCTGAAGACCGAGAAAGGTGAGTCCTTTCAACAGGTCCTCGGCAATTATCTTTTCGTGACCATAGACCATATATTTACGGGCCAGGGCGAGAACACGGAGGCCATTGCCGGCCATGTTCTCGACCGACGCCATGACCTTCTCCCTATGAAGGGGGAGGGTCTCGCCATGTCGGTCCATGTTATTTGCGCAACTGTCCAGCACCTTCTCCACAGCGCCTTTCACATAGATGACCATGGACCCTGCGGCGACATCATCATGCAGAGTGGCCATGAACTGCCGCTGAGATTCGAATGGTATGACATCCACCCGGGGTGAGCGCCCGTTCATCTCCTTTTCCGTGAGACCCGCCTTGTATGCCGCCACGATGAGAGCGCCCTCCGTCGGATCTCCCTGCACGGTCCAGCGGCCATCGGACTCGATGATTCGTGAATCGTTGCAGAGAAGTCCCGCCTTAAGACATTCATAGAGGGATTCCACTTGCGCCGCCTCGACATATTCTCCATTTTTCAAGAAAGTCCCTTCCGGTGTGTAGCCGCTTCCCGTCACGGCATACACGTCATCCCCTGTCATGATCTGCTGCACTGTCATCTGGTTTTCCGTCAGGGTTCCCGTCTTGTCGGAGCAGATCACCGTGGTGCTTCCCAGGGTCTCCACAGCGGGAAGTTTCCGAATGATGGCACGACAACGGGCGAGGCGATTGACACCGATGGCAAGAGTAATGGTCACTGCGGCGGGCAAACCTTCGGGAATCGCCCCTACAGCCAGGGCGACGGCAGCCATGAACATGGTAACGAGGGATTCTCCCCGGTACACGCCGACAAGAAACGTCAGGATGGCAAGGGCCAGTATGGCCATGAGAAGGACTTTGCTGAATTCCGCAATCTTTTGTGTCAGGGGCGTGGAGAGATCATCCGCCTTCTTGATAAGTTCGGATATGCGGCCCGTTTCCGTCTGGTCCCCGATGGCGATGACGATTCCCTCTCCCTGCCCATAGGTGACATGGGTCCCCGCATAAGCCATATTTCTTCGGTCCGCCAGGATCGCATCAGGGGAAAGGGGGTCGACACATTTCACAACAGGCGCCGATTCCCCCGTCAGGGGGGATTCGTCGATCTGCAAATCACGTATCAGGGAGAGGCGCAGGTCCGCCGGTACTTTATCCCCCGACTGCAGAAGGACGAGGTCACCGGGAACCAGTTCCTCAGAGAAAACCGTTGTTTTCTCGCTGTCCCGCAATACCGTCGTTTTCGTAACCAGCATTTCCTTGAGAGACTCTACGGCTTTTTCCGCTTTTGCTTCCTGAAGGAAACCCACGACGGCGTTGATCAGCACAACGCCAAAGATAACCGCCGAGTCAACCCACTCCTGAAGCAAGGCCGTCACCAGGGTCGCAGCCATAAGAATATACACGAGAGGCTGGTGGAACTGGAGCAGAAATCGCTTGAAGGGGTGAACGCGCGGTTTCACCGAAAGCCTGTTAGGTCCGAAATGTTTCTGCCGACGCTTGACCTCAAAGGCGGACAGTCCCTTCCCCGGCTGGCTTTCAAGCATGGTCGCCACGTCCTCAGCCGGACAGTGGTGCCAATGTTTGCAGAGAATTCTTTCCATATGCAGATCTTTTTTGAATACACCAGTGTGATTAAATGATCAACCCTTACATACCCGGACAGAGGGCTGAATTCTCCGAGAACATGGATCTCGAAACTGATCAACCCTTACATACCCGGACAGAGGGCATGTACCCGTTTCAAGTGATGATCTTTTGCCTGAAGATTCAGATGACGCATGGCGCCCAGCTCAGGCGCCGAGGCCTTGAAACCTAACCTTTGCGTTATCATCTCAGCCATATCAAGGGAGTTCTTTCTATCACCATGAACGACAAAAACCTCCTTCACGCGTGAAAAATTGGACAACCACGTCAGTATCTGACAGCCGTCGGCATGGTAGGAAAAAGCGTCGAACGTCTTCACTTTCATTCTGACGACTTTTTCGACATATCTGACATTGGGCGTGCCATCTGCATATTCTTCAATGGGAATTTGAATGGTCTTCGCTCCACGCTGCAGTTTCCACCCAGGCGTGCCGGGCGCCTGCCACCCGACGATTACGAGCAGATTCTTCGGATTGTCAATCATTTTTTCCAGGTGCCTGGGAGAATTGGCATGATCCAGCATCGCGCTAGCGGAAATGTAAATGGCAGCTTGTCCGTGCTCATGCATCGCGAGGGCATCTTGTGAGCCGATTTCATAAAGATTCGGAAAGGAAAGCGGGGTCTCTCCGGACGAAAGGTGCGCCCGGACTTCAAGGCTAAAGTAATTGCTGTATTTTCTATAAATTTTCGTGATTTCCCGTGCCGTAAAGCTGTCGACATAGACCGGCGTCTCAGGGGGAATGATTCCCCGACCTTTCAACGTTCCGATGATATACAACAGCCTCTGAGTTCTATCCAGGGCAAAGGCGGGGATCAAAACGCTCCCTCCCCTCTTCAGGGTTTTCTTAATTTCATCTCCAAAGGTGTCAAAACCGGCATCTTTCCGTCGGATGGTGCCGGCTGTAGACTCAACCAGGATATAGTCTCCCTCGTGAACTATGTCCGGGTTGCTTAACAGGGGAAGATGGCTGTTTCCCATGTCCCCTGTTGCGACGATCTTAACGGTTCCATCGACGCCCTTGATCCAGATCTCGATGATGGATGATCCCATGATATGTCCCGCATTCCGAAATATTACCGAAACGTCGGAACTCAGGTTCAAATGCTGATCATAGGAAACCGCCATAAAGTGATTCATCATCCGGTCATAGTCATCAAAATCATAAACTGCTTTTCCTTCTCTCTTTGCGAGTTCAAGACTCATCTTCAGAATGGCGCCGCACAGCGTCTTCGTGGCGTCCGTGCCGATTGTTTTGCCTTTGAAACCCCTCCTGTAGAGAAGCGGAATTCGACCGGCATGATCAATGTGGGCATGCGTGAGAAGAACAAAATCGATGGTGGCCGGATCGAAATCAATGACACTGTTTCGCGCCTCATGCTCTCCATAGAAAAGTCCAAAATCGATCAGCAGCCGCGCTTTTCCCGTATCTATCAGATAGCAGGAGCCTCCCACCATCTGTGCCGCGCCCAGGAACCGGATAGAAGGGAAACCGGACTGTGAAAAACACAGGGGAGCTGATAATGAAAAAAAGATAAGCGCAACGAACAGGGCAAGAAATATATATCGAAGTTTCCTGGACATGACAACGACGAGACCTCTAAGGCATCCTACACACAAAAAACGGTGTTCGTCGACAAAAATAATGTCTGACGTTTAAAACTGTGATATGTAGTTTTGCAAAAAAGGATATGTCTTATCAATTACTTTATTATGGAGAATCGTAATGGCAAAATCAAGGGACGTTCAGAAAGATACTAAAAAGAAGCCAACCAAAACAGCAAAGGAAAGAAAGAAGGAAAAGCAGGACAAGAAAAAGAAATAAAAGTCGTCATTCCTCCTTGCGAAAGAATGACGACTTTTCACGATTTCATCTTATTTTACTTCTTCAAAATCCGCATCGACGACATCATCGTCCTTTTTGCCGGGCCCTGCCTGCTCAGCCTTCGCGCCGCCCTGGGCGCCGGCGCCTGCACCCGCGCCTTCCTGCTGCGCCGTTGCCTTGGAATACATGGCCTCTGCAAGTTTGTGCGATGCATTGGTCAGATCTTCCTGCGCCTTCTTGATGGCATCGACATCATCCCCTTCAAGGGCCTTCTTGACCCGAACAATGGCGTCTTCAATCTTCGTTTTTTCCGACGCATCGACCTTATCGCCGAATTCCTTGATATTCTTCTCCACGCTGTAGACCATGGAATCTGCCTGATTTCTCGCTTCTATCAACTCCCTTTTCTTCTTGTCATCCTCGGCATGAGATTCCGCATCTCTGACCAGTTTCTGGATTTCTGCTTCACTCAGACCGCTCGAAGCCGTGATCTTGATGCTCTGTTCCTTTCCCGTTCCGAGGTCTTTGGCAGACACATGGACAATACCGTTTGCATCGATGTCAAAGGCCACCTCGATCTGCGGCATCCCCCTCGGTGCAGGAGGAATGCCGACCAGCTCAAACCGTCCCAGCGTCCTGTTATCCGCCGCCATGGATCTCTCTCCCTGTAGGACATGAATGCTAACGGCAGGCTGGTTGTCCGCCGCAGTAGAGAATATCTGGCTCTTTTTGGTCGGAATGGTCGTATTCTTATCAATCAGTCTTGTCATCACACCGCCTAGGGTTTCAATACCCAGAGAAAGCGGCGTGACATCGAGCAGAAGCACATCCTTCACATCCCCGGACAGAACGCCTCCCTGGATGCCGGCGCCGATGGCAACGACCTCGTCAGGATTGACGCCTTTGTGGGGCTCTTTCCCGAATATCTCCTTTACCTTCTGCTGAACCCTCGGCATCCGGGTCATGCCGCCCACAAGAATGACCTCATCGATATCTTTCGGAGCCAGATTGGCGTCCTTGAGGGCTGTCCTGCAAGGATCAACCGTTTTTTCGATCAGGTCTTCCACCAGGGCTTCCAGCTTGGCCCGTGTCAACTTCATCGTCAAATGTTTGGGACCGGATGCATCCGCCGTAACAAAGGGCAGGTTGATGTCCGTTTCCATAACCGTGGAAAGTTCCATCTTCGCCTTCTCCGCCGCTTCCTTAATGCGCTGAAGGGCCATTCTGTCTTTTCTGATATCAATGCCCTGATCCTTCATGAACTCCGTGGCGATGTGATCAATCAATCTCTGATCAAAATCCTCCCCGCCCAGATGGGTATCGCCGTTCGTCGATTTGACTTCAAAAACACCGTCTCCCAGTTCCAGGATGGAGATATCGAATGTTCCACCCCCGAGGTCAAATACGGCAATCTTTTCATCCTTCTTCTTGTCGAGTCCATAAGCCAAAGCCGCCGCAGTCGGTTCATTGATGATTCTCAACACATTCAATCCCGCGATCCTCCCCGCATCCTTGGTGGCCTGTCGCTGAGAATCATTAAAATAGGCAGGAACCGTAATAACCGCATCGGTTACTTTCTCGCCCAGATAGTCTTCCGCAGTCTGCTTCATCTTTCCAAGGACCATGGAAGATATCTCCGCAGGACTGTAATTCCGCCCCTTAACGGTTATCTGTGCATCGCCGTTGGATGCCTCGGTAATCTTGAAGGGACTGATC
>CAZIQY010000025.1:13185-37909 GCA_964541605.1 uncultured Syntrophaceae bacterium
ATCTTTTTGTCATATTGAACCTCTTTCGAGGCGTACTTCCTTCCGATGAGTCTCTTGATGGCATATACGGTATTTTCAGGGTTTGTTATAGCCTGCCTTTTTGCAATCTGGCCCACCAGCCTCTCATCGCTATCCGTGAAGGCCACCATGGACGGAGTCGTCCTGTTACCCTCCTGATTGGCTATAACGACGGGGTCTCCACCTTCCATGATCGCGACACAAGAATTTGTCGTCCCCAAATCAATCCCAATAATTTTCCCCATGATGATTTATCCTCCTTACTCTTGAATCTCCAAATTAGACTATTTAAAATACCTTGCTTATTATTAAGGGTGTTCTTTCCCTTCTATGATTCTTCACAGTCTTCCTGTTTTGCCCGTTTACATATAGAAACCTTGGCCGGTCTCAACAACCTTCCATTCAAAAGGTATCCCTTTTCCAGTTCATCGACAATCTGATTGTCTGCGTGAACGCCACTTTCAATCTGGAAAAGGGCCTCATGAACGTTCGGATCAAATGTCCTGTCAATGCATTTAATCTGCTCTACACCATGTTTTTCGAGACAACCCAGCAACTGATCCTGAACCAGCTTGAGTCCTTTCTTAAATGTCTCTAAATCACCGGCGTTGCCGGTTTGTCCCAGCGCACGATCCAGACTGTCCACCATCGGCAGGATATCTTTAATCAGATTTTCATTTCCGTATTTGATTGCGTCGGCCTTGTCCCTGGCCGCCCGCTTCTTGATGTTTTCGAGTTCCGCCACAGCCCGCACATACTTATCATAATTCTCGGCGGCCTCCTTCTCCTTCTCCGCATACTTAACGGCCAACTCGTCCGCTTCCCCCGTTTTCTCAACCTCTAAAGGCTTTACCTGAAAATCAGACGGTTCTTTTATGTTATCTTTTTTGGCTTTCTTGACCATACGCTGCTCTGTCCTTTTACTTGATGTCAGGTCTCTGAAACAGTTTAAAATCAACCATCTCACAGATCACATGGGCCACTGTAATATGAACCTCCTGAACACGAGGTGTGCTGTTTGATGAAACATTGAGAGAATAATCCACCATGCGGGCGATATCCCCGCCATCTCTTCCCGTGAAGCCGATGGTAACCAGCCCCATTTTCTTTGCCATTTCCAGAGCCTTTATGACATTCGGCGACTTTCCGCTTGTGCTGATCCCCCAGGCCACATCACCTGCCTGGCCGATTGCCCTGATCTGCTTGCTGAAGATTTCAGAAAAATCATAATCATTGCCGATGCTCGTAATAACCGAGGTATCCGTGCTCAAGGCAATGGCCGGAAGCGGTGGTCTCTCAATGATAAATCGGTTGACGAACTCCGCGGCAATATGCTGCGCATCCGCGGCAGAGCCCCCGTTTCCAAAGAGGAGAATCTTGTTCCCCGCCTTTAGAGCACTCGTAACAGCCTCAACCACACGGACAATCCTGCTGAGATTCTCGTTCACAAAAATCTCTTTAAGCTGACTGCTTTCCTTAAATATCTTTACGATGTGATCTTCCATATTTTTCCATCCGGAATCGCCCGCTCAAACTGGGCAAATTCGCGACTAATATATTTATCGCCCCCTCCCATGTCAAGGGCAGGGCACTGATTTGTTCTCTGACGACCGGTTACCGGTTTTATATGAGCACACAGATTTTTTATTTCCCTTTCTTCTTCTGGCTTCTGAATTCTGTCTCCTGACTCCTGTTTCTCATCATTCGTTGTGCCCGCGCCGGGCATGGGTGTTAGTTAGGATACAAAGAGGGGAAGAAAATGGATAATAAAAAGATTGACGTTTTTAGATAATGTTGCGATTTCTGTCTCTCAGCTCTGCCAGTTTGCCTTTGTTCCAGCCGGACACCTTGCTGAAGTACTGGGTTATTCTGGCAATGCCTTCGATTTCTTTTGACCCGCAGAACGGGCAGGCCTCCTTTAGTCCGATAAACGTTTTGCTGCACTCTTTGCAGGTCGTAAATTCGGGAGAAAAGACAATCTGAGAGCTCTCGGACTTGTGAAATGCTTCAATAACAAACCGGGCAACCGTTTCCTTACCGGGAAGCACATCCCCGAGCCATATATGGGTCATGACGCTTCCTCCGATCAGGGGATGAAAACGCCCCTCCCTGATAACACGTTCCATGGGATCAACGGCAGCGCATACGGCAAGGTGGGTGGAATTGGTGTAATACACCTCCCCCCGAGCCAGATTGCCCTTTACATAATGGCCCGCTTCAGGAGAAAAATACTTGAGATCCAGCCGTGCAAAACGGTAGGATGTGGTTTCCGCCGGTGTTTGTTCGAGGATGAACCGCAGGGCATGCTGCCCGCTGAGCCTTTCCGTTTCTTTCTTCATGTGCTTGATGACTTCCAGCCCGAACGAGAGAGCCTCTTCCGACTCATGCAGTTGTTTGCCCCTGTGGATTTGAACAAGTTCGTTAAGTCCCACAACCCCGATGAGATAGCTTGCCCTGTCCATCCGGAGATACGGCAGACCATCCCTGTTCATGGCCAGCATGGCCAGAGGACCTTCATCGCCGTAGGACAGCAGCTTCTGAATAAAATCCCTCTTCTGATGGTGGGCTTTTGCAATCAACGTCAGCCTCTCCGTTATCAAAGAAAACAACGCACTGTCATTGCCTCCGGCTTTATAACCCAGTCTCGGAAGGTTCACGGTGACATTCTGGAGGGCGGAACACCTGATTTTCCAAGGCGTTTTCAACTCTTCCTGGAAATCCTTCGCCTTTTCCATGCCTGATATGCCGCATTCACATATCTGCGCCGTTCCATGGCGATCGAAGGAAAACCAGGTGTTTCCTTTTTCAATGGCCACCTCGCAGATATGATTGAGAAACTCCTCATAACCAGGCGTCTGAAAAAATGTATCCGCGATATGAACAAGCGGTCTGGGGAAAATAAACGGTTTGCCCGTACCATCCCCTTTTTTGAAAACTTCAAAGATGGCCCAGGCGAATCGGCGGGCATCGGCGATAAAATCTTCGTAGCTCCCTCCAGCAAATTCTCCGGAGGGGCCGATAGCCGGAACATTCCGGAGATGCTCCGGGATGTTCCAGTAAAGATGGATGTCCGTAAACATGGACTGCCCCCCACGGGCGGATGTCAACTGAGAAAATTCATAGATGAGCATCTGGGCAAATTGCCTGATTTCTCTGTCATTCATCTTTGACAGATAGGGAGCAAACGAAAGATTGACGCCGTCCCACCCGATGACACCTGCAAAGTGTCCCTGCAGTATGGCGCCGAACCGCACCATGTGCGCCAACAGAACTTCCGCATGCTTGGCCGGCTTGGCAACCGTCAGAGAATGGGGAAAATTAAGACCAATCTTCTTGATATATTCGAGAGACTGAAAGGAACTGTATGGTCTGTCGATAAATCCCAGACTATGGAGGTGAATATCGCCGGTTGCATGGGCGTCCGCGACGTCCTGGGAAAAGACATCGTGAAGAGAATAATCCCGTTTGATGCCTTCAGCCAAAAGAAGGTTCGTGCCTTCAGGCCCGTGGGGCACGTTGGCGTTTTCCTTGTTCTGGTGAAGAATTAGCTGTCTGACATCGTAAAGAGGAAATCCCAGAAGGGCGTGCATCTTTCTTGCCCGTTCGAGCCCCCGCTCTATCAGTTTTGCATCCACAAGTTCCCGAATCAGGGGCGTCGTCAGCAGGTTGATCCCGGATGACATGATCTGTTTTTCGACCTCCCGGCTGATAGCCTCCGCTGTCTCGATATCAACGTCCGTTTCCCGGATAAGGGCATCGACAATCCGCTGCCTGTTCCATCTGGCGACGTCCTCGTCCGATGTCTTCACAAAAAGGGTGATATCTGTTGTTTCCTGATTATTTCTCATTCTCGTCCTTAAGGTAAATAGGGGTAAATAAAATAGGGGGACAGCGCCCCTATTTTATTATATATTGGTTTTCATGGCGCCTTCCAGAGCGCCGAGGGTTTTTTCAGCCGCTGCGGTAATCGCCGCATCTGCATCGTGATTCAGAGAAAATACCCGAAAGTGGACGATACGGGCCGGAATAAACCGGTAGATTTCTTTCAGCGGTTCCGGAGATGTTACCCCCGTGATCGGATTGAAAATATTAACCCGTTTTTCCGTTTCCGCCATGGGATTGATGGGCCGCGGATCCTGGGTGGCAAGGTCAACCCGAAACGCTATATTCTTCAGATCTTCAGGAAGAAACGATCTGATTTGATGCTCATAATCCGTTGCGCGCAAAAAACGGGCGCCCCGCTGAATCTGGTCGATGGAAATTTCTGTGGAATAAGACATCTTCCATTTGACTTCCCGGTCGTAGAGCTTTGCCCACTCGCGCCCCAGTCTTTTCCTTGCTGAATCCGTCTCTTTCAGCCATCCCCGGACTTCACGGAACAAATTCCATTCATCGCAATGGAGGTATTCCTCCAGAACGTCTGCGGGATTCCAGGGGAAAATATGCCGCATCGTCTCTCTGAATATCTCCTGCAGGTGAAGATCAAGCGCTCTTGTTGTCCGGTGGAAATACACATTGGTATAGAGATTCAGTCTTGCATTCAAAAATCGGCTCAGTGCCGAGATTCCCGCCTGATGGAGGGTAAGACCATTTTCTGTAAAAAATGTATAAAAACGGAGCCTTGTGATATCCACAATGTCAAGGGAAAACCCCGTCATGTAGGCATCCCTCTGTACATAATCCAGATTATCCACGGTATAGATGCCGGAATAAAGCTGCCTCAGAAGCTGCAGCCATCGGGGCGGATGCCTCTTCTCGGAAGTTGCCGGCATCTTAATCAGTATGGCAACCTGCTCGGGGTCCATACGTTCCCCATCGGCGAAAAGACCATTAGGACTTCGCCGGATCTGTCGGATGATCTTCCCAAGTTTTCTGGTAATAATGAGTCTGCCGATATCTTCATGGGTCAGTTTAAAGTCATCGAGGAAGTGATCATCAAAGAAATGCCCGTACGGGCCGTGACCGACATCGTGCAGCAATCCCGCAATACGAAGAAGCTCCTCGACATAGTTCAGCGATGGCGCATCCCGGCATACCTCTTTCAAGCCCGGATAAAGATATCGTCCGAATTCTCCGGCGACATGCATGGTCCCCAGGGAATGCTGAAACCGGCTGTGTTCGGCTGCGGGATAAACCCAGCGGGCGCTCTGGAGCTGATAGATCCTCCTCAACCTTTGTACCCAGGGTGAGTCGATCAAATCCTTCTCCGTCTTTTCGTCAGGAAAATCCGGAGTCGGCACCGTAAACGATGCATACTGATAAATGGGATCGGCAATGAGGGCTTTCCCCTGATATTCCCTGGCATATTCCATGCTTTTAGGCTTCATGAGATTTGACTTACAATATTCTCTCGCAAATATCAAACCCTAATCCCGCGCATCCAGACAAGAACTTTTTGCGGCCGGTGATGATCCAAGCCGATCATGATCCGGGGAAAAAGGGCTTTATCTGATCACAGAGCGTCTCAAACTCTTCGGGATGAAGGGATTGCGCTCCATCACTGAGGGCTTCTTCCGGAGAGTGGTGCACTTCCACCATCAGTCCGTGAGCGCCCGCAGCGACTGCCGCCCTGCTGAGCGGGATCACCTGATCACGGCGTCCGGCAGCATGGCTGGGATCCACGATGACGGGAAGATGGCTTTCCTGTTTGACGGCCACGACCGCCGACAAATCCAGCGTGTTCCGGCTGTGGTGGGCAAAGGTACGAACGCCCCGTTCACACAATATCACCTGTGTGTTTCCGCCCTCCATAATATATTCCGCTGCCATAAGCCATTCCTCAATAGTGGCAGCCATCCCGCGCTTAACAAGGACAGGCTTCCGTGAATGACCCGCCCGTCTGAGAAGGCTGAAATTTTGCATGTTGCGTGCCCCGATCTGGATGACGTCGGCGTATTGTTCAACCAGAGCAAACGTTTCGTTATCCATGACCTCTGTAATAATCGGCATTCCCGTCTCTTCGCGCACCCTGGCCAGGATTTGCAGCCCTTCTTCACCAAGACCCTGAAATGAATAGGGCGAGGTTCTGGGTTTGAACGCTCCTCCCCTGAACAAATGCGCACCGGCACGTTTCACTCTTCGGGCAATGGTTAAACACTGCGTTTCGTTTTCAACCGCGCAAGGACCTGCAATGATGGTCAAATGAGCGTTGCCGATATAAACATTTCCTACCTGTATGACGGTGTCTTCGGACTGAAATTCACGGCTTACCAGCTTGTACGGATGCGTGACGGGGATAACGTCTTTGACACCGGCCAGTCCCAGAAAATAAGAACTGTCAACAGCCCCTTTGTTATGTAAAACACCGATCGCTGTCCTTTCTCCTCCCGGGATGGGGCGGGCCGTATAACCTTTCCCCTGGATGGCGGCAACCACGGCTTCAATTTCTTGGGGCGTTGCTTTTTGACTCATAACCACTAACATAGTCTATGCTCCTTTTCTTTCTGCTAAACCTTCGGGTTCATTTTAAAGAGGATCTCTGTCATGCAAAAAGGGGATGCAGGTATTTCCCACAGCCCCTTTTCAATGTAAAAAAAGACCGTGGTCCGGAATGGGCCACGGTCTTCTGAATTTTATTTTTTTATATTGTTAGATGCCGACGGACCACTCCTCCAGATCGCTATTGCGCCACCAGCACCAGAAACAATTTTTATTCCCTGTGAATTTTTTCATTTTCAGATTTCCTGCTCTTCAAATAACGCACATACATTACAAAAACCCGTATGCCGTTGTCAAGAAACTTTTATTTGCTTTTATTTGCCACGGACATTTTATGCTTTCGTTAAAAGTCGGAAAACACCCGTCATGTCATTTCGACCATGAGACTGTGTCGTAATGCTCTTTTTTGGCCCGTTTTTATCATTCCCGTGAAAACGGGAATCTTCAAGCCTTTCTGGATCCCCGCCTGCGCGGGGATGACAGGCAAAGGGTTCAGATCTGTTGCAGTATATGCCCTGGATCCCCGCCTACGCGGGGATGACCGGAGATCTGCGACATCGAAGAGGCGAAATCCCCCTGGATCCCCGCCTGCGCGGTGATGACAGTGGGGGCGGGGATGACAGTGGGGGTGGACTTTTTACAGATTCATCAAATTTGAATTATTTTATATGTGTGCATGCATAAAACAGATTGAATTTGTTTATCATAAATGAGTATGATGCCTCCTCAAAATTTCATCTCTGGATGACAGGTGACTATGGATAGAGAAAAAAAGGTTCTGGTTTTTGGTCATAAAAACCCCGATACGGATTCGATCGTTTCGGCCATCGCCTATGCGGAGTTGAAACAGACCATGGGGTTTGCAAATTGCTTCGCTGTCCGCTGCGGGAACGTAAACCTCCAGACGGAGTACATCCTGAATAGGTTCAACGTACCTTCACCAGAGTTCGTGAACGAGCTCATTCCGAAGGTGAAAAACTACATGAGCTGCACACCGACGACGGTTCCCCATGAAATGCCGCTGTGGCACGCCCTGGAAACCCTGAACAAGGGAAACTTCAAGATGCTTCCCATCGTGGACGGAGAAGGACGGCTCCAGTCCATCCTTCATTATAACGCCTTCGCCCAGAACATGCTGAAAAAAATCGATCCCAATCGAAAGGGCGTCTTCCCCACCTCTGTGGCCCACATGGTAAAAACCCTCGGCGCGCAGCCCGTGATGATCTTCGACGAAGAGACGGTTTTTCAGGCACAGATCGTCGTGGCGGCCTATGAGTTCGAGACCTTCAGGGAGCACATCGACGCCATGCCCCTTTCCAACACGATCGTCCTCGTGGGAAACCGCAGCGACGTGCATGAGTATGTCATCGAGAGGAAGGCCCGGGTTCTTGTCGTGACGGGCGGGAGTTCCATCAGTCATGAGTTAAAAAAGCGGGCCGGCGAGAACGGGGTTTCCGTCCTGATCTCTCCCTACGACACATCGACCACATCGTGGCTCACGCTCTATTCATCGCCGGTTGCGCATACAGGCGACGCAACGCTCAAGCCGCTCAGGGAAGACGATTATATCGGCGCCATCAAGACACAATTGATGGAGTCTGTGTCCCGGTCGCTGCCGGTCACAGACGGCAACAACAAAGTCATCGGCGTCCTTTCCCAGAGCGATCTCATGCGGGAGCCCGACATCGAGATCATCATGGTGGACCACAATGAGGTGTCACAGGCCGTTGACGGGATTGAGAACTACCGGATTCAGGAGATTATCGACCACCACCGGCTGGGGAACGTCCACACAAACTACCCGATCATTTTCATCAACAAGCCCGTAGGATCCACCTCGACGATCATTGCCTCGCTCTACCAGGACTACCGGGTACCCATGCGGATAGAGATCGCATCGATCCTGCTGGCCGGGATACTCTCGGACACGCTGATCCTGCATTCCGCAACGACTACGGAAACGGACCGCCACATGGCAGAGTACCTTTCGGCCATCACCGACCTTGCCATCGACGCATTCGGGAAGGATATCATGGGGGCGGCCTCGCTTGTGGCCCGAAGGCCGGTAGACGATATCCTCACGCTCGACATGAAACACTTCGGCGAAGGCAAAAACGCTTTCACCGTGAGCCAGGTGGAGGTGATCACTTTTACGGAGATCATGGATCGCAAGGATGAACTCCTCGAAGGACTGGAACGCTACCATTCCAGGACGGGAAACCTTTTCACGGCCATCATGGTGACGGACATCACGGAACTCGATAGCGTTCTCTTCATCAGGGGGAACCGTATTTTCATCAGCCAGATCCGTTACCCAAAAATGGAGGAGAACGTCTACCTTTTGAAGGGAATTCTCTCGCGGAAGAAACAGCTCATACCGATCCTGACGGAGCTCATTAGGAAAAACCAGTAAACAGCGGGGGCGCTGACCGAAGAAGCGGCCTTGGAATGATGGAGCGAACAGGACGGGCGAAACACATGCGGCCGGTTTGCATGTTTTGTCCTTGATAGATTACCGGTGTTTTCTTATACATACGATGGTATGAAGGGAAGAATGATAACAG
The DNA here is from genome assembly GCA_964541605.1 of uncultured Syntrophaceae bacterium. Classification (GTDB taxonomy): domain Bacteria; phylum Desulfobacterota; class Syntrophia; order Syntrophales; family UBA2185; genus CAZIQY01. The sequence continues at coordinate 22,206 of CAZIQY010000025.1, forward strand.
GGAACTCAGGAGTCAGAACGGCCAATATACTGTTTTATGCTGTCTTCTGCATTCTGACTCCTGTATTCTCATATAAAAAATAAAAACCTCACAGGGGACCATAAACCATGGGAACAGACAACGTCATATTTCTGGAAGTTATTGAATGGTTTGATGAGTCGGGAAAAGAACTCGTTCACAGAATTCCCGAGAAAGGCTCCGGGGAAATCAAGTGGGGCGCCCAGATGACCGTCCGGGAAAGCCAGGCCGCCGTCTTCTTTTACAACGGCAAGGCCTATGACGCCTTCGGGGCGGGCAGGCACACATTGAAGACGGCCAATATTCCCATCCTGACAAAAGTTCTCAGCATACCGTGGGGAATGACAAGTCCGCTCAGGGCGGAAGTCTATTTCATCAACATGAAAGTCTTTCCCAATCTCAAATGGGGGACGAGAGACCCCGTCGCTTTCAGAGACGCGGAACTGGGACTGATCCGCCTCCGGGCATTTGGGGTCTTCAATATCCAGGTTCTCCAACCCGTTCTCTTTGTCAACAGCCTTGTGGGAACCCAGGGCGTTTATACCACGGACGCCATTGCGGAATATCTGAACACGGTCACAGTCTCCCGCTTCAATGATTTCATGGGAGGGAACATCGACACCATTTTCAACCTCCCTGCCAGGTACAACGAGCTTTCCGAGGGACTGAAGAAAGCCCTCGAACAGGATTTCGTTCGCTTCGGACTTGGCCTGAATGAATTGTACATCAGTTCCATTACGCCGCCGCCGGAAGTCCAGAAGGCCATTGATGACAAGAGCCGTCTTGGCGTCTTCGACGATCTCAACAAACTCCTGAAAATGAAGGCCGCCATGGCCATGGAAACGGCCTCCCAGTCGCAGAGTCAGGCGGGAGCGGGTCTGGGCATGGGAATGGGGTTCATGATGCCCGCCATGTTCGCCGAGGCATTTAAAACAACACCGGCAGGGCAGCTCCCGGCGATGCAGACTGTCGCATGCCCTGACTGTCAGCAGAATATTCCCGGGGACGCCAAATTCTGTCCGTCTTGCGGGCACCAGATGCTGGTTTTTCAGCAATGCTCACAGTGTGGTAAAAATCTTCCCCCGAGCGCAAAATTCTGTGTGCAGTGCGGCCGCCCCGTGGAGAAGAAACCTCAGTCTGTAAAGTGCCCTAAATGCGGCGCCGAAAATCTGCCGAAATCCGCCTTCTGCAACCAGTGCGGGGAACGGACATCGTAAATACCGGACGATCATGAAAAGGAGGTGGTTAAATGCGGCTAACCGTGACAGTAACCGAAAGAACTCCCGGAGCCTTCACATTCCAGCCGGCAGGATCAATCGATTCAAATACTTCCAGTCTTCTGGAGGATAAGCTGGATTTCATCCTCAAAGGGTTCACAAAGACCATCATCTTTGACATGGAGGGGGTCAATTACATCAGCTCTGCCGGAATAAGGGTGATCTTCAAGGCACAAAAAGCACTGAAACAGCGAGACGGCCAGTTTCTCATGACAAACCTTCAGCCCCAGGTGAAGAAGGTATTCGAAATCATCAACGCACTGCCGACGCTCAACGTGTTCTCCAGCATAAAGGAACTGGACAGATATCTCGATCTGATGCAGAAAAAAGTGACGGGCGAAGCGGAATAAAGAAATAAAATGACGTACAATTCCTCCGGCGCCTGGCAGATTGACCACCAGTGCCCCCAATGCGGGGCTTTCGTGACACTGAATGAGGCCGACCGGCTCCTTCTGTGCTCTTTCTGCAGGACAAAACTCCATCTGGTCACAAACGACTATTTCCGATACTGCATCCCGTTAAAAGACGGCACTCCCCGGGAAATCGTCTACATCCCCTACTGGCGTCTCAAGGGACTGTCTTTTTCGGTTCTTGCCGGAGAAATGATAAACCGTTTCTTCGACGCGAACCTGCTTGCGCTAACCATCAGCGGGATGCCGTATTCCCTGGGATTGAGGCCTCAGGTCATGAAACTGACATTCGTTTCCCCCGCCCTGGAAGGACGCTTTCTTGAACCCAATCTGGAATCGGGAATGGTCATGCAGAGCCTCGGCACAAGCTCTCCATCCTGCTTTTATCAGGCTTTCATCGGAGAAATGGTCAGCCTGATCTATTCTCCCATGTATGTGGAAGACCATACACTTTATGACGCTGTCCTCAAAAGACCCGTGTGTCCTGTGGAATTGGCAGATCTGGATGCATTTCCGGCGAAGAGCGGCTCGCAGAACTGGCAGATCCGCTTCATATCAACACTCTGCCCCGAATGCGGGTGGGATCTGCAGGGAGAAAAGGACGCGCTCGTCCTGACCTGCTCAAACTGCGACTCCGCATGGACTTGCCGGGAAAACGCCTTCGAAAAAGTGGCATTTTCCGTTGTGACGGACACGGAACCCGCCGCATATTACCTGCCGTTCTGGCGAATGAAAGCCCGCATAGAGGGGATCTCCCTCGACTCCTATGCCGACCTGATCCGACTGGGAAACCTTCCGAAAGTCATTACGGCTGCGTTCGAAGAAACGCCTCTTTACTTCTGGAGCCCGGCGTTCAAGGTCAATCCCGCCCTTTTTTTAAGATGGTCCCGGCAGATGACAGTGTCCCGGCCTTGGGGAACATACAGTGAAACACTTCCCCGGTCGGCGCTTTACCCTGTGACGCTGCCATCGAGCGAGGCGCAGGAAAGCATCATCATTACCATAGCCAACCTCATCACGGACAAGAGACGGTTATTCCCTTCCCTTTCAGACATCCGCATCACCCTGGACGAAACCATCCTGGAATATCACCCCTTCGTGGTCAGCCGCAACGAACTCATCCACACAAAGCTGAGATTGACCATGGATAAGAACGCCCTTACGTTCGGCACGAGCCTGTAAGACTTCTCAACGAGAGGCCTTAAGCGCGACCAACGGGTTTATACTGCATGAGAGCCTCTTTCATATTTTGCTCTTCAATTGTCCTTTCATTCATTCTGCCTTTAAAAGCCTCAATCATGTAAACCAGTTTTGAAATCATGATTCCCCGGACAAGAAAGTACAGGGCAAATTCCTGATCGCAATCGAGGTCTCTCATTTCCAGCGAATGGAATACCTTTTCGATCACAGGGTTAATTCTCGCATGGATCTCTTTCTGTATATCCGTCAGATCCCCATCCTTTTTTGCACCCCAGACGGCGGGTACGATATACGTGATGGGTTCGGATAAGAGAACCGGCCTGTATGACGCAAAGACATCCCGAACCGCCTCTTCTATAAGAGGACCGATTGCACCGGCAATCCTCATGACGTTTGTTGTTCCTTTTTGCGACTGCCTCTTTGAAAACAATCTTTCCAGTATCTTCATCGGACATTTGCGGTTTCAGCGGGAGTGGATATCCATTGTGAAGCCTGGGCATCCGTTTCTTCCGATGCGCTTGCCGACTCCTCCGCGTTGGCTGCATTCTGCTGCTTCATGAAATACCTCCTTGTTAAGAAACGAGACACTACGTCTTTAGATTGCACCGTAACTTTTAATCGGCAGGACATGAAAAAACTTTAAGCGAAGATTGCATTCATTATGCCAAACATTCTTGTCCTCAGGAAAATTTGACCATAAAAAAGCCCGGATACACCGGGCCTTTAAATGATTCATGCTGTTTTAAAAAATTATTTGCCTGACTGATAGGGATCCCAGTCGTAGCCCCAGATATCGCCTCCCAGTGGTATTTTGTAATTTCGTCTCTCATCGTAAGACGGATACCGCCTGCCGCCGCCTTCTTTCGGAAGCATGGACACGGGAAACTTCGGCGGCAAAAGACCGTTGGCGCGGGCTTCCCGTTCCAGCCACTCGCGGTCATCGGGATGAGCGATGGAAATCAGCGCTGACGCCCTCTCGTAGCCGCTCAGACCTCTGAGATTCACAATCCCGTATTCCGTGCAGACGTAATTCGTCAGTTGCGCAGGCACGTCCACAGTTGAACCTTCCGGCAGAAATGGAACGATTCTCGATGTCCCGTGCTTGCTTCTCGCCGTCATGGAAGCCACCCCCCTGCCGCCCTTTGTCTGGGCGCAGAAAGCGACGAACTGGAAATACCCCCCTGTACTGGATATGGGACGCTTCTCGTAGAAACCGGAGCACTGCTGGCCCAAGAGGTCAACGGCCACGCAGTTGTCGATGGCGATCATGTTGTCGATCCGTGTCAGGTTATTGAAATTGTTGGTGTAACCGATATCGTAGACGGCCAGATTCTGATTCCGGTGAATCGTATCGTAGTACCACTGGACATCCACCGGAAAGGCGAATGTCCAGACGCTTTTCCCCCGGTCGATGGTCTTGTAAGCGTTGGTGACCTGTCCCGATTCGATGAGTTTGATGAGACCGAAATTGAGCATTTCCGTATGCACCCCGAGATCCTTGAATCCGGCGCTGGCCATGGCGCTGACACAGGCCGAAGGAAGAGAACCGATTCCCAGTTGAATGACATCCCGATCCTGCATAATGGTCATGATGTGGCTGGCGATTGTTTCCTCCTCGGGTTTCGCCTTGATCGCCTTCTCGTTGATCTGGGGCCATTTGTATTTTTCACAATCGACCTCCACCCAGTAATCGACGTCATCGATATGAATGGTATTGAACCGCCCCCCCTCCGCCCAGGGGTAATCCGAACGAACCTCAAAGACGATCTTTTTTGCCGTCTGTCTGTATATGTTGCAGTTATTGGTTCCATAGGACATGTTAAAAAAGCCGTGACTATCCGGGGCCGTTGCGGCATTGAACCACCAGTCCATGCCTCTTTTTTCCTTAACGGCGTTGACAAACCGGTAGTGGTGGGCCCACATCCCATACGCCCACCCCCACTGCGCCCAGTCCGTCACATTGTTGTTGTCCCTCGCCTTGCGGTTCCAGGGGAAGAAAAAGAATTCATGAACACAGTGGTACTGCTGCAGGGGGTCAATCTCCTGCAGTTCGTGATGGGGATAGAACATCGCATAAAGCCAGAACTCGATATCCTTCAACTGGCCGGGCCCGGGGCCGAGCCGCTTTGCCAACGCTTCCGTGCATACCGTAGAGTCGCCGCCGACGCTGCCGTGATTGATCCAGTCGCCGGATTTCACCATATCCGCAATCTGATCGGGGGTCCGCTTCTTATCGCGAATTTTCTGCTGTATGGGTGTCGTCATTCTAATCCCTCCTTGAATAAAATCTTCTGTCCTTCATCCGAAACCACTTAAAAATGACGGTTTCGTCAAAAGTCAAGAATTCCCTCCCCCTCGACGGGGGAGGAGAAAATGGACTTTTGACGAGTCCATCAATAATGGAAACTTTTTAAATGTTTGACCCCGCCTTTGTCAAGAAGATTCCCTGAGATTTTTAGAGAAGTTATTTAGGGTGAGTGTTTTTAGACGAAAACAAAAAAGAGGCGGGTTCATACCGACAACTTTCTGATATTTACGACGAATTACCGCAGAGATGAGATGATTCCCCCTCAGCTTTCACCGAGGAGGTGATCAATCGCTTTTGATTTTCTTTTTCACGGCAGGAGGGCTGTTATTTCTTCTTGTGCCGTGACGCCTTAATGCGCTTGCTGTACTTATGTTTGCTGATCTTCTTTTTTCGCTTTTTTACGACACTTCCCATCCATCACCTCAATCTTCTCAGATATTGCATCCAACCCATTCAAATAGAAACGCTTTTGTATCTGCCGTTTCCTGATTGAGCTGCGTATAATATACAATTGTCATGCGCATGTCAACCATGAACATTTTTCCTGTGTTGCGACAGGGTATCAAAATTTGTTTTTCATATCACCCGGATTGTGGTACGGCTATATCATGTTTGAACATACGATCACCAGCGAAGATTCCATGACATGCATCATGGCAAAGGGGCGTATCGACGCGCTGAGCTCATCGGATATAAAAAAGATATTCGATGAGTTCATCCTCGCAGGCGAACGTATTCTTCTCGTTGACATGACATCCGTTCATTATGTCAGCAGCGCAGGGCTCCGCATATTCATCAGCGCGCAAAAAGAGCTGAAAAAGGTGGGAGGCGAGATCATCCTCTTCGGCCTGACAGATCCGGTTCTTAAAGTCTTTACCATGAGCGGCCTGTTCCATTTCTTCCGCACGGTGACTGACAAAAAGAATCTCCCTGATCTGCTCCATAAAGATTCCGGGCAGATTAAAATCACCACCCGGGAGATCGACGGCATCACCATAGAGTACATCGAGAGAGAAGCAGACAAAGGTTCTCTCTTCACGATCGGGGCGCAGGATCGAACAGCCGATTCCTCCTATACGGAGCGGGATGTCATTGCCGTAAAACCGGCCGATATGAAATTCGGATGCGGCTTGGCAGCGCTGGGCGACAGTTACGACGAATACAAAAATCTGTTCGGCGAATCCATAGTGATCAACAATACCTTCTTTTTTTATCCTGCCGTGAAACACTCCTCCGTAGACTTTCTGATAAACGCCGATCAAAATCCCGGCATGACCTATAAATTCTTTCATGGTTTCGGATTCGGTGGAGACTATCGATATGTCCTCTCATTTCAGGGTAAAAATGAAGCCGTGGAACTGCCTTCGCTCATCAGGAGTTTCTTCAATCTTTCACAGGCAAACGTACTGGGCGTCGTCATGCTGGCGAAGAGCGGTGGGTTCTGGGGCATGAACCTCAAGCGGGTTCCCCTCGCCGAACAGAAGCCGTCTAACGGAAAAAGCATTTTCGACAGCGAAAGTTTCCCCGACTGGATCGATTTCCCCGTTGAACCGTCCTACATCAACAACATCGTCGCAGCAACCGGCATTGCCGTGAGAGAACGGGCGTTTCTGGAGAATGAAAAAGCATTCCTCGTTTCAGAAGGGAGCACCTTCCATCTCCACGGAGGCGTCTTCGACAAGGCCCCTCTTGGAAACAACATCGCGGACTTCGATAAGGAAATGTTGCGCGTATTCAACGAGTGTCCTGTCTATAAAATACAGCATATCCTCGGCGGCACGAGATTTTCAGGCGGCATGGCCGCAATCATAGAGATCGGGGACTGACCGGTGGAACTCTGGGTCGGCGCGATAAACCTCGGGATCCTGTATGCCTTCATGGCAATGGGTGTCTTTATCACTTTCCGCATCCATGACTTTCCCGACATTACCGTTGACGGAAGCTTCGTGACAGGCGCTGCCGTAACCGCGGTTCTTATTGTCGCCGGAGTAAATCCCTTCGCGGCCCTTACGCTTTCCTTCCTGGCCGGCGCCTGCGCCGGCGCCGTCACGGCTCTTATCCACACCCGCTTCAATATCAACGGCCTGCTCGCGGGGATTCTCGTCATGACCGGCCTCTATTCCGTTAACCTGCATATCATGGGTAGATCCAATATTCCGCTTCTCAATCAGCCCGGCCTTGTGGCTTCTCTGAAAGAACTGAATCCCGGGCTGCCCTATGAAATCTGGCTCTGCATCGTCTTTTGCGGTGTCATCCTTCTCTTCTGGGCTCTCGTCTCCCTTTTCTTCCGGACGGATTTCGGCATTGCCATGCGGGCAACGGGCAATAACGCCACGATGGCCGGCGCATCGGGCATCAACGTCAACATGGTTAAAATCATCGGCATCGCCCTTGCAAACGGATTTGTCGGAATTTCCGGCAGCCTTGTCGCGCAATATCAAGGTTTTGCCGATATCGGCATGGGGATAGGCTCTATCGTCTTCGGTCTTGCAGCGGTCATTATCGGAGAATCGGTCATCAGGACACGGTCGGTCTTCGGCAAGGTGTTCTCTGTCATTGTGGGCTCCATCGTTTTCCGGTTCATGGTGGCTTTTGCCCTCTATGTGGGATTGAACCCCATCGACCTGAAACTCGTTACGGCGCTTTTTGTGCTTGCCATCCTCATTGCGCCGAAAATCATCGCCGCCAGAGCCTCCGGAACCTCAGGGGCGAAGAAAGGCATCACAAAGAGAATCCCCGCGAAAAAGCTGACCGCCCTTCTCGTCGGCCTTGCCGCGGCCGTATTCGCCATCGCCTTCGGCTACAAACTGTTCCATGAAAATGCTCTCATGTCTTCCAGAAAGGTCAACATCGGCGTTGTCCAGTTGAGCGATCACGGACTTCTCAACATCACCCGCGACAGTTTTGTCGAAGAGATGAAAAAACTCGGTTACGAAGACGGGAAAAACGCCAGGATCGACCTTCAAAACGCGAATGGAGACATGGCCACCGTCAATTCCATCCTGGACAAGTTCATCCATGACGGGGTCGACATCGTCGTTCCCATATCCACCGGCTGCACGCAGGCCGCGATCAACAAGATAAAAGACCGTCCCGTCGTTTTCGCCACCGTTGCCAATCCGTTTCTCATCGGCGCCGGCAAATCGGAAATCGACCACCTCCCCAACGTGACAGGGGTTTACGGCGCCACGCCTGCGGACAAACTTATGGATCTGGTTACGGGAATTCTGCCGGGCAAAATAAAAGTGGGCTGCGTCTGGGATCCCTCTCAGGAAAACACGGTATTTAACGTGAACCGGTTGAAAGACGTCATATCGCGGAATCCGAACGTCATTTTTACCGGCGCAACGGTCGCGGGTTCATCGGAGGTCTACCAGGCTGCAACTTCTCTTGCCGGCAGAGGGATAAATGCCTTCGTTCTGACGACGGACAACATCGTATTTTCCGCCTTTGAATCGATCGTGGCGGCGGCAGAGGCGAAAAAAATACCCATCTTCATCAGCGATGTGGAGCGGCTCAAGGACGGCGCACTGGGGGCCTGCGGGTATGATTACACCTTAAGCGGCATTCAGGCCGCCCGCCTGACAGATCGCATCATCAAAGGCGAAAAGCCCGCCGGCATTCCCTTTGAACAATACAGCAAGGTCACGATCGGCATCAATACCGATGTGGCGCGTAAACTGGGAATCGCCATCCCGCAGTCCATCCTTTCCCAGGCCATGCTTTCATCGGCCGGCGCAAAAATGGACGCCAAACCGAAGCGGCTCGCCCTTTTTGTCTTCTCCGACACCCATCTTCTGAAGATCACCTCCGATGGTGTTATGGACGAACTGAAAAAGAGCGGCGTCCTGCAAAAGTACAATATCACCGTCGATCTGAAAAACGCCCAGAACGATTACGGAACGGCACAGGCCATCGTACAGGACATGGTCCGTCAGAATTACGATTACATCGTGACCGCATCGACGCTCGCCCTTCAGGTAACGGCAAACGGCAACAAAAACATCCCCCACATATTCGGCGCGGTGACGGATCCGTACCGCATGGGCATCGCAAAAAACGCCCGGGAACATATCCCCAACATCACCGGGGTCGCCACGTTTCAGCCCGTCGAATCTACGATGAAGGCAATGCGGGATATCTTTCCGAAGGCAAGGCGCGTCGGGATGGTGTGGAATCCCGCGGAGGCGAATTCCGAGGCGTGTACGCTCAAAGCGCGACAGGCGGCAAAGAAATACGGCTTCGAACTCATGGAAAGGACGGTAAGCACGACCGATGAAGTGAAAGACGCCGTATCGGCGCTTATCAACAGGAAAATCGATATTTTCTATACCGCGGGCGACAATACGGTCATCCTTGCCCTTGTGACCGTGGCCGGCATCTTGAAAGAGCAAAAGATCCCCTATTTTACGAATGACCCCACGGACATCGAACAGGGAGCATTCTTCTCTATCGGCGCCGATTATTATGAGGTCGGTGTGGAAACGGCTAAGATGGCGGCGCGGGTCATCGCGGGCGAAGAAACGAAAAATATCCCCATCCGGGATCTCGTCCCTGAGAAAATCGGCGTCAATGCCGGACTCGCAAAACGATACGGGGTGACCATTCCCGACGGACTTTTGAAGAAGGCTGCCATTGTCAAGAGGTGAAGGATGATAAAACTGCATCGCATCCATAAAAGATTCAATGCGGACACGGTCAACGAAGTTTACGCATTGAGGGATGTCAGCCTTGAAATCGGGAAAGGCGAGTTCGTCACCGTCATCGGCACCAACGGTTCCGGGAAATCGACGCTGCTGAATATGGTGGCGGGCACGTTCCTGCCGGATTCGGGGAGCGTCATGATTGCGGGAAAAGATGTGACAAAAAAGAAAGATTTCGAGAGGGCGCGCTCCATCGCGCGTGTCTTCCAGAATCCGTTCATGGGAACGGCTCCGGATATGACCATCGCTGAAAATCTGCTGCTGGCATATTTGCGGGGCGAGAGGCATTATCCGAAGATCGGACTCAACGCGGAACGTCTGGCATTCTTCAGAGAGCGGGTGGCGGAACTTGAGATGCAGCTCGAGGAAAGACTCTACACGGTCATCGGGACGCTGTCCGGCGGGCAGAGGCAGGCGGTGAGCCTCCTCATGGCCGTTATCCGGGAACCGCAAGTTCTCCTTCTCGATGAGCATACGGCGGCCCTCGATCCGAAATCGGCCGCTCAGGTCATCAAACTGACGAAATCCTTTATCGAACGGGGCGCTCTCACAACCTTCATGGTGACGCACAGCATGCAACAGGCGCTCGATCTTGGCAACCGCACCGTCATGATGCACCAGGGACAGATCATCGATGACATATCGAAAAAGGAAAAAGGCCGTCTCACGGTGGACGACCTTCTCGACAAATTCGCAGAGCTCAGAAAATCGGAAAAACTGACCGACGAGATGATCGAGCAGTTGAGAAGAGAATACCTGTAAACGTCTCTTTACCGGCTGTAGATCCGGACATCCACCACCGAAAGACCCTTTTCATAAACCAGGACGGGGTTGAGATCGATCTGATCGATTTCCGGGTGGTCCGCTACGAGTTTTGATACAGCCGTCATGAGTCTTAAGAGGGCTTTCTGATCCTTCGGTTTCTGTCCTCTCACGCCGGCAAGGAGCGGATACCCCCTGATGCCTTTCAACATCCGTTTAAATTCATCCTCCCCGGCCGGAAGCAGGCGGAACTGCACATCCCTGTAGACCTCCGTGAAGATTCCCCCGAGACCGAACATCAGGGCATGGCCGTACTGCTCATCCCTGACGACACCCAGGATCACCTCCAGTCCTCCGGGTTTCGCCATCGGCGATACCGTGACACCCTCGATCCGCGCTTTGGGCACTTTCTTTTTGACATTTGCAACGATTTCCCTGAAGGCGTCGATCACCTCCTGCTGTTTTCCCAGGTTGAGGCGCACGCCGCCGACATCGCTTTTATGGGGAATATCCGGCGAAGCAATCTTCAGAACAACGAGGCCGCCGAACTTCTTCGCCAAGGCCGCGGCCTCACGGGCAGTTCCGGCAGCGGCTGTGTCCACAGCGGGAATCCTGTATTTCTTGAGCAGAGACAATGCATCCCGCGTATCCATCAGCCCCGGGGCATGGAGCTGCGGGGCGGCATGGGGCGCGTCCCCGGCACACGTGTCTGTATCGAACCGGAAAAGCTGGTACAGAGACTTCAAGCCGCGTTCGGGTGTGAAATAGACCGGAATGCCCTTTTGGTGCATCAGGCGTGATTCCTCCCTCTCCACGCCGGCGCCGCCGCAGAAGATGACCAGCTCTCCCTTGCCGGAAACAATGTCGGAGGCCCCGTGGATCGGATCGCCGAAAATGACCACCATCGTGTCGTACTCCGACCGGGAGGCTTCCATCACCCGCGAGTACAGGCCCGGATCGGAAATGGCGTCACCGGTGAGGTCGATGGGGTTGTTGACCCCGCAGTGGGCCGGGAGAAATGTTCTCAGTCGTTCCTGGAGTTTTTTGCTGGGAACAGGCACCTCAAAACCGTATTTCACGGCTTCGTCAATGGCAAGGATGGCCGCGCCGCCGGAGCTGGAGATGTTCAGCAGGCGTCTCCCGGACGGCTTTTTCATGTAGGCCAGCGCCTTGGCGTAATCGTAGAGTTCCTCCAGGGTATCGGCCCGGTGAACCCGGTATTTCTCAAAAATGGCGTTGTAAATCTCGTCCATTCCTGCCAGGGATTTTGTATGGCTCTCCGCCGCCACTTTGCCTCTTGCTGTGCGCCCCGACTTCAGAATGACGACCGGCTTTTTCGCTTTCGCCAGGGCTTCAAGAAATTTCGCCGGTCTTTTGACGCCTTCCACATAGAGGGCAATGACCCTTGTATGAGGGTCCCGGTTAAAATACCGGATGGCGTCGGATTCGTCGACATCCGCCCGGTTGCCCAGACTGACAAAGACGCTGACTCCAAGCTGTTCCTGGCTCGCCCAGTCCACAAGGGCGGCGCCGACCGTGCCGCTCTGGCAGATGAAGGCCATTCCGCCTTTAGTGGTGAGGAGCGGCCAGGACGCGCAAAGTTGATGATGCGGATTGTTCACCCCCTGGCAGTTGGGTCCGATCACCCGGATGCCGTATCGGCGCGCCGCCGCCGCCAGTTCTTCCTGGAGTTTCTCGCCTTCCTCTCCGGCTTCGGCAAAACCGCCCGTCACGACGATGGCGGCCTTGATTCCCGCTTCCCCGCATTGCTGAATGGTTGCCGGAACGGCTCTGGCGGGAATGATAATGACGGCCAGGTCGGGCGCGGGTGAAATGTCCTGAATGCTTTTATACGCGGGGAGTCCCAGAAGCTCATCCGCCTTGGGATTCACCGGGTAAATCGGCCCGGCAAAGCCGGCATGGATCAGGTTATACAGAACATCGTGACCGAGCTTTCCCGGCGTCGCCGAGGCGCCGATGAGGGCCACGCTCCGCGGTTTGAAAATGGCGTCCAGGTGGCGTAAATACTTCATAACTCCTCCTTTTTATTCATTATCATTATGATTGAATGATAGCATACCAACAGAGTATTTTCCACGGCTAAGTGCATCACGCTTGATTCCTTCATCTTAATGTGAGATGCTTGCGGGCACGCACATCTGACGAAAATATAAAAATAGGGGCGCTGTCCCTATTTTTTGAAGGGATTGATCCCATGTCTGTAAAACTGCGGGCACATGCTGAGATATGGATTTTCTTCATCATTGTGCTTTTTTTCCTGATTCGCCTTTTCATCATCAATCATCTCGAACTTGCACCCGACGAGGCGTATTACTGGTACTGGAGCAAGCATTTAGACCTGAGCTATTCCGATCACCCCCCGATGGTCGCCTATATCATGGCCGTCTTCACAGCCCTTGGCGGAGACACGGAATTCTTCGTCCGCCTGGGAGGGCTTGTCTGCTCGGCCGTCGCCCTCATATTTCTCTATCAGACGTCCATCACTTTGTTTCCCGCCAACACATTTCTTGCCTGGGAACTGCTGTTTCTCTTTAACATCACGCTCTTGTTTCCCGCCGGCTGCATTATTCAGACTCCGGACACCCCGATGCTCCTTTTCTGGACGGCCGCTCTCTACTGTGGGAGCCGGATCATCACAGAGGAATCACCCCGGTGGTGGTATCTGTGGGGAGCAGTCCTCGGATTCGGACTGCTGAGCAAATACACCATGCTCCTCATCGTTCCCTGCATGTTTCTCTTTTTCCTTCTTTCGCCGGTGCATCGCCACTGGTTAAAAAAGAAGGAGCCGTACCTCGCCCTGTTGATTGCCCTTGTCATCTTTTCACCCGTCATCCTGTGGAACTGGCAGCACCACTGGGCCTCTTTCGCCTATCAGTTGCAGCAGGGTTTTAACCCGAAGAAAAGAGAAATCCTTCAGGTTGTCCTCAAAGTGCTGGAATATCTCGGTGGGCAGGCCGGCGTTATCACGCCGTTTTTGTTCATCGCCTTTGTTATTTACAGCATCAAAGGGACAATCATGGCCATACGGAGAGGGATTCCGGAATATCTCTATCTTGCCCTCCTGTCGTGGCCGATTCTGCTGTTCTTCGGTCTCTCGACCGCCCTGGGCAAAGTTGCGGAGGCAAACTGGCCGGCTCCGGCCTATATTGCCGGCTTTCTCCTCATGTGCCATGTATTTCACGAACACTTCAGGGCGAGAGGAGGACACAGGAAATTTTTCCATACCGGTATCGGCTTTGCCCTGATCGTGAACGTCGTGATTCATATCCATCTGATCAATCCCTTCATCCCTCTTCCTCCGAATCTTGATCCCACGGCTCAGTTTTGCGGCTGGAGAGAACTCGGGGGGAAAATCAATGCCTATATCCATGATAATCCCCGTAGGGATGGATATTTTCTGCTTTCCGAGAAGGGAACAACCGTCGCCGAAGCCGTCTTTTATACGGGGAACCGGTTCACAGGCATAGATTTCGCCCGTCCGGAACGATACATCTTTCTGAAAGACATCAAGGGGTTGCGGGGAAAAGATGCCGTCATCCTGCTCCACAATCAGAGCGAAGACGCCGTCAGGCAATACCATCCATATTTTGAGGCCTTTGCAAGGATTGGTGTCACGGCCTGCATCTTCCGGCACGAGAAGATCGACGCTTCGGTCATTCAACTGGTTTCCGGGAAGGCATACCGCGGGAACTGGATTCCCTTCCGATAACCTCCCCATTCATCCATCACTGTCATTCCCGCGAAAGCGGGAATCCAGGAGGGAAAGCGCCTTCTCCAGAACCTCATCGGGATGGATGGATTTCAGGCAGAGATTGTCTCCGTCACAGGGGGAGTTCCGGTGATTGTAGGCCGTGAGGCAGGGGGAACAGGACACCGCGCGGTAAAAGACGTGGGTGTCGCCCCCCAGGGGACCGTACAGAGCCGGAGTTTCGGGCCCGTAAAACAGGATCGACTTTATGGGCGTGAGGACGGCAAACTGCCCGGGGCCGCCGTCATTGGTGATGAGAAGGGAAGCGATATGAAACAGAACGATGAGTTCTCGGATGGATTTTGTGTAACCGGTGAGATCGATACAGGATGACTTTCCGCAGCGCGACAGGATCGACCGCGCCAGGTTCTTGTCCTCTTTCAGGCCGATGATGCCGACGGCATATCCCCGGCTGATCAGATCCTCTCCGAGTTTGCAGAAATAATCGAGGGGCCATGCCCGAATCGGCAGGATGCCGCCTCCGGGATATATAAGAACAAGTCTTTTCCCCTGAATATTCGGGTAATCTCCGTAGAGCCTCGTTTCCATCCGTTGTATTTCATTTTCTTCCAATCGCGCCTGCGGCGCTTTCTTAAGAATGTCGAAAGCGGGAAATTTGTTAACGGGAACCGCGCGGGAATCAATGGCATCCACAAGCCCGACAAACTGCTCCGGGATACTGTGGTAAGGGTTATAGAGAACGGGCTTGTTGATGAAATCTCCCCTGTACAGCCCTTCCATGGTGTGCCTGTGAAATCCGACACGAACGGCGGCGCCGGAGAAAAAAGAAAAAATACTGCTGACCCTCGCGAAAAGCTCGCAGTCGATGACCGTATCGAACCGGATCGTTCGCATCCGGGTTAAGACATGCAGGCTGTCCCGCATCAACCCGAAAAGCGACTTATCGCTGATTGTCAGAATATTTTCCCTGGGAATAACTTCCATAATATCAAGTATTTCCCGATTCTTCTCAAAAAGAAGGGCGTGGATGGATGCGGCGGGATATTTTTCCCTGATCCGCTGAAACATGGGTTGGGCCAGCACCAGGCTCCCCATTTCAGACAGCAGAATAATGAGAATGCGGCGGGGGACCGCTCCTGTTCCTTCCCCATCCTTGCTCCTGAAGAGGGAAAGAACCCGGCAAATGAATACCCCCAGAAACCGGTCGACTTTTCTTTGAAAATTTACGTCCATGCTTAGTACGAAAATGCTCCCTCCCTGTATCCCTCCCCCTCTGATGGGGGAGGGATACAGGGA
>CAZIQY010000026.1:0-37189 GCA_964541605.1 uncultured Syntrophaceae bacterium
ATAA
Source organism: uncultured Syntrophaceae bacterium (assembly GCA_964541605.1). Classification (GTDB taxonomy): domain Bacteria; phylum Desulfobacterota; class Syntrophia; order Syntrophales; family UBA2185; genus CAZIQY01. The sequence goes on from CAZIQY010000026.1 coordinate 5, forward strand.
AAACAGTAACCAGTTGAACTTATTCACGGATTATTCCGGACAGTAGTGAAATACAATAAACTTTTTCCCTGCCTTGAACATCTTGAAAAAAATATTAAACAAGGCGACACATCTGGATATAAAAATATATACGATTCCATTGCTCTTTTCCCTTCCGATCTATCTTCCATGCTCTATGTGCTTCGGTCAGAGGCATATATGGAATTGGGTGATTTCAGTAAAGCAGTGGCATCAGCAAGTAAAGCATATCAGTTATCGGAAGCCATGACATGGTCTTCTGGTGACCGAATGATCAACGCCCCGGTATATTACAAACTCCTTACTTTAAGGACATTGGCCTTGGCATATGCGCTCCTTGGAGAGAGAAATAGCGCGATCCGTTATGCTGAAATGCTTGAACAACAAAGTGTCGGTTTCGGTGGATCTTCTTTATTCAGAAGGGAAAAGTTGATCGGCCTCGCGAGGATATACATGGCTTTGGGGCAATACGATAAGATTTTAAGTGAGCAGAACCTACTTTTGGATGCAATTGGCAGTTTTGGTGAACTTCTCAGTGGCGGCGAAAATCTATTTGCTTTTTCGGAATTGCCGAAGCAATTCATGTTAAACAAGAGTTTCTGTGAAACAGGACATCTTAATGAAGCTAAAGCGGGCTATGACGAATTATTAAGAAACCCGGGGACAAAATACAACGGCGAGTTATACTGGACAATTCTCTTTGATCGAGGCCGAATCGCAGAAAAAGAGCTTAATTTAAAGGAAACAATCTATTTTTACGAAAGAGCCGTGGATGTGATCGAGCAGCAGCGTTCCACGATAAGTACCGAAGCAAGCAAGATTGGATTCGTTGGCAACAAACAGGCCGTTTATCACAATCTGGTGCAGGTACTATACCAGGACAAACAATATGAAAAGGCCTTTGAATATGTGGAGAGGGCAAAGTCACGGGCATTGGTTGATCTCCTGGCATCCAAAAAAGACTTTGCCGTTAAAGGCGGTAATGAACAGGATATACGCACTACATTGGCCATGAATGATTCCGCGGAAACGGAGGCAATCATCCAGGATGCCTCCATTGACAAAAACAAGACTCGGAGTTTACAAATCAAGATTCGTGAGGATATAAAAACAAAGGCATCCGAACTTGCATCCCTCATTACTATTACATCCCAATCCATTGCCGAACTTCAGACGTATATCCCAAAAGACGAAGCACTGATAGAATATTACTACCGTGACAAAGACATATATGTATTTATCCTTTCCGATGGCAAGCTGCAGGCTGTGAGACTGGATAGTGAAGGACTAATAGGGGATATCCGGGAATTCCGAAAATATCTTGAAACCCCAGGTTCAACCCAGTTTATGGATATCTCAAGACGACTTTATGCTCACCTGTTCAAACCCCTCGAATCAGCCCTTAGTAAGGAAAACCTCATCATTGTACCCCACGGAGTCTTGCACTATCTCCCCTTCAATGCCCTACATGACGGAAAGGACTTTCTCATTGACAGATACAGTATCCGTGTCATGCCCAGCGCCAGTGCCATGAAGTATCTCACGGCGAAGAAGGTGGAAAAGGCCGGCGACATTATCATCTTTGGCAATCCGGACCTGGGTGATTCACGTTATGACCTCGCCTTTGCCCAGAAGGAGGCCTTGGATGTGGCAAAGACAAGATTGAAATCGAAGGTGTTTCTCCGAAAGGATGCCACTATGGGTGCCTTTACAAAGTATGGCAGCGGTTTCAGCTACATTCACTTTGCCACCCACGGACAGTTCAACCCAGATTCCCCGTTGAAATCTGCTTTGCTCCTTGCCCCGGATTCGGAATCAAATGGGATGCTGACGGCGGATAAGCTCTACTCCCTCAAACTGGATGCCGATCTTGTCACATTGAGTGCCTGTGAGACGGGACTCAGCAAGATTGCTAATGGTGATGATTTGGTAGGACTCACCAGAGGGTTTCTGTATGCGGGTTGTAATTCGATTGTGGCAAGTCTATGGAAGGTGGATGATCTGGCAACGGCCACACTGATGGTTGATTTTTATTCTGGCCTGAATAGAATGAACAAGCAACAGGCATTGAGAACAGCTCAGCTCATGACAAAAAAGAAATATGCCCACCCCTATTACTGGGCATCCTTTCAGTTGACGGGTAGTGCAAAATAAGAAAATAGGATCAAGAAGACCATCAAAGAGATTTAATTTCTACACTCTTAAAATTGCCAAGTTTCTATCCGTAATGCTCGAAATTTAAGAGAGCATCAAAGTGCGGATAAGTAGGGTCAAGCTCCAGCGAATTTTATTTATTCTTTGATCACTCCCGCGCATTGCCAATCGAAAGTTGCTACACAAACGATTTCCCCCATTTTCTCGCTTTCAATAAATATTTAGTAATCACTCGGTATTATCAATGTCATTGAAGATAGATAAACCAGCGTGCCTTTCTTTTATCATCGTATCGAGGTAATGGGAAATTGTCCCATCTGAATACCGTAAAATTCTTAATTCAGGAATTGAGAGGTATTCCAATCGGCAGCGCCAATCGATACATGGCTGAAAACATGTCTAAAGGATTTTCTGAAACTTGACGAGATTCCGGCGCAGTCCCAACTTAAGATGGGCGTAGGTTTTGCGGTCTTTTTTCGCCAGGAATGAAGCGAGTTCCATCGTTTTTTCAAATAGGGTTTCCGGTGGATGAACCGCCGAGACAATCTTCATGGCCAGGGCTTCAGTTCCTCCCACGCGTTTCCCCGTCAACACGAGTTCATTGAGGGTATGGCCGTCAGGCAGAAGACCTAGAAGATCATACATCAGCGGCGTGAAGGGGATTCCGATATCCACTTCGGGAAAACAGAAAAACCCCCGGTCTTCTCTCATGATCCGAAAATCCATTACGGTTGCCAGAAGGGCGCCCGCCCCATAAGCATGCCCGGTGAGGCATCCTATTGTAGGCATATTCAGAAGGGCAAACCGCAAGAGCATTCCGTCAATGAGGCTGGCAAACTCGGGGAAGTATTCCGGCGGCCGGGTGATGAGCCATTGCAGGTCAACGCCGGTACACCAGATTTTGGAGTCATTGCTCATCAGGATGAGCGCGGCATTCTCCGTTGAGGCTTCAAGTTCATCCAGGATTTTCTCATACTCGCTGACGACTTCTGCCGAAATGGTATTTGCATTGGCGCCATTTGTCAGAGTCAGGATATACACGGAGCCTTCTTTTTTCAGTTCCATGGTGGACATGAGTAACGTTCCTTTCCGGTCATTATAACCACTTTCTCTTTCTGAAGTAAAACAGCATCGAAACGGCAATCGTGATCATGACTGCCAGGACCATAAAATATCCCCAGGGCCATTCAAGTTCCGGCATATATTTGAAATTCATGCCGTAAACACCCGCCAGAAATGTCAATGGCATGAAAATGGTGGCGATGATCGTCAACATCTTCATAATTTCGTTCATCCGGTTGCTGATGCTTGAAAGGTAGATGTCAAGCATGCCGGAGAGCATGTCGCGGAAAATTTCAATGGTATCGATCACCTGAATGGTATGGTCGTAAATATCCTTGAAATAGATGCTGGATGATTCGTGAATCAGGGATGATTCGGCCCGCCCAAGGCTGTTGATGGTTTCCCGTAAAGGCCAGACTGACTTTCGCAGGAAGAGCATTTTCCTCTTCAAATGCTGAATGGCCTGAAGGGTTGCCGTTGAGGGATTTTTGATCAGCGCCTCTTCCGTGACCTCGATCTTTTCGCCGAGCGTTTCGAGAATTCCGAAATAATGATCCACAATGGTGTCCACAAGGGAATAGGTGAGATAATCGGCCCCGGATTTTCTCAAACGTCCCTTGCCTGCCATGATTCTTTCTATGATCGATTTGAACAGGTCTGATTCCCTTTCCTGAAAAGAGATCACAAATCCTGCTCCTAAAACGATGCTGATCTGTTCCGGTAAGATGTCGTCCCGCTGGTCTCCTGGGCTGTAAAAGGTTTTCAGTACAACATAGATGTATTCGCCGAAATCCTCCATTTTGGGGCGCTGGTCCGTATTGAGAATATCTTCAAGGGTGAGGGGGTGCAATCCGAAAACGGTTCCCAGTTCTTCCAGGATATTCGTATCCTGAAGGCCGACCATCTGAACCCATGTGACGGTCGGTCGATCCTTGAACGGCCTGCACTCATCCGCGGTCTTGATTTCCTTCTCCTGTATCCGGGCTTCGTCATAATCCAGAACGGTCAATCTGGTTGCTTCGGTTAATGTATCCCCGATATGAATGAGGGCGCCTGGAGGAAGACCGGCTTTTCTCGACCTCGGTTTGGACCTCATGGACATATATCTACCTCACCACGCTTCATTCAATCGTGCAACAGCGACACTTTTTTCCTGATGGAGACAACCACTTTTACGACCGGCGGCTTTCCCCGCTCAAACTGAACCTCTGAAGGATAGATGAGTCTGGGTGTAAAGGTCTGTGTGGAAGTCAATGATTTCAGATTAATGGGTTCGGTTTGTATTTTGACCCCGCTTTTATGCAGCCTGCCGGGCAACAGAACCTTGACGAAAGGAGGAGATGCCGTGATCTTCTGAATGATTACCTGGTGATCGGGTGAATTCTCCGTGACAACCTCGATAGGGATGGACGCGCGGATAAACTTCGATGCCGCGATGGCAACCTTGCCGGGCCTTATAGCCACAACCGAGAGATTAAACGGCGTCCTGATCATATCTCTCGTCAGAACGATCTCCTGTCTTGTATCCTGAAGTTGCGCAAGATTCAGGGATATCTTGAGCGTATCAGCGCTCAGAAGCTGAAATGCCTGCAAGGGACCGGCCAGGGTCACTCTGGCGTCCGTGATTTTCGGTTCTTCTATGACCCATTCAGACGGGACGTTCAGGTATTCAATTGGCACGGTAAAGTCGCGCCGGACGGATTCTCCCTGATATCCGAACATTAACCACAGCAAGGCGGCAAGGACGATCGCGATGATCTTCTCCTTCGTGTTTTCCTTAAGCCACAAGGCGACATAGGATGAACTTTTTGCGGGCGTATTGCTGATGTAGAAAGACTCGAGAATGGAAGCGAGAGCGGATGCACTTGTCACTTCCTCGAGCTCTTCCCCCCGGGCCAGGGAGATGGTTCCCCTTTCCTCCGAGACGACAATGCACAGGGCATCCGACCGTTCGGAGAGGCCGAGAGCTGCCGTATGGCGAAGACCAAATCTGCCGCATGCGCTCGCGTTTTGTGACAGCGGCAGATGACATCCGAAACGGACAACGGTGTTGCCGTCAACGATGGCAGCGCCGTCGTGGCCGATGGAATGGGGATCGAAAAGACTTTCCAAAAGAGGCTGACTGACGGTTCCGTTCAGTTCCGTGCCGCCGCTGAGGTGCCTGTCGAGCGGATCGTTTCCTTGGATGACGATCAGGGCGCCGATCTTTTTGCGGGAAAAATTTGCAACGACCTGGGCGATAATTTCAGCAGTGTGACTATACGGCGCCGTTGGCTGAATCTTCCTCCTGATTCTTCCCAGAACGGCGAGACGCTCGAAAAATCTCCTGAGATCTTCCTGGAAAATGACGACCAGAACAAAGATAAAGATGGCAAAGAAACCCTGAAGGACGCCCGTGGTCAGATAAAGCTGAAAATACCGGGCGATGATGTAGATAAGTCCAAGAAGGCTGATGCCGATAAAAACAAAACGTGATGCCCTTTCCTTGAACCAGATCAGGACAGCCGAAATCATGATGGAAATGATGGCAATGTCAAAGATGTCCTGAACCCGAACGTTTTGAAAAATTGCCAGGATATTGTCCGTCATGCGTCGCCTTTTTTTCCTTCAGAAAATAATCAATTGAAATACTTATAATCATGCGGGTTCGATAATGCAATAGACAATCAGTGCCTGTCATAAAATTTTTCTTGACAATGATCGGAAGTTCTGTTTTATTGCGCAAAAGTTCAGTTAAAGGTTTCTATTTTATGATGGACAGACGACACAGCAATGGAAATATCAGGTTTAATGGCTTTTGGGGCTATTATTATTTTCCGTGGGTCTGCCCATTGCTTTGGAGGAATTAACCTCAGTTAAATAAGCAACTTAAGCCATGGGTAGATCGAAGGAAGCTGCCCATGGCTTTTTTATTTTCTTTTTGGGCCATGGCAGCAGAAATTGTCATGGCCTTTTTTCATGTGTAAGGAGGGTAAAGTGATTATTGTCATGAAGAAAAATGCAACGGAAGAACAGATCGACCATGTCGTCCGGTGGATCGAATCGGTGGGTTACAAGGCGCATCCTTCCCGGGGAGTTGAGCAGACAATCATCGGGGCTGTCGGGGATGAACGGGGAAAGGCTTATCTCAAATATGCCGAATCCCTGTCGGGCGTGGACAAAGTCTTGCCCATTCTGAAGCCCTATAAACTGGCCAGCCGCGAAGCGAGGGATGGCAATACGGTCATCTCTGTCGGTGATGTGGAGATCGGCGGTTCACGGTTTATCGTTATGGCCGGTCCATGCTCTGTGGAAAGTGAAGAACAGATGATGGAGAGCGCCCACATCGTCAAAAAGGGAGGGGCGCATATCCTCAGGGGTGGGGCCTTCAAGCCAAGGACCTCCCCCTACAGCTTCCAGGGGATGGAAGAAGAAGGACTCAAGATTCTCGAAAAGGCGCGGGCAAAAACGGGGATGCCTGTCGTCACGGAAGTCATGAATACCACCGACGTGGATCTGGTAGAAGCGTATTCCGATATTCTTCAGATCGGAGCGCGGAATGTTCAAAACTTTGCCCTCCTGAAGAAGGTCGGTCATGCGAGAAAGCCTATCCTGCTGAAACGTGGGATGATGACAACGATAGAAGAACTCCTGATGTCGGCGGAGTACATCCTGTCCGAGGGAAACGATGAGGTCATTCTCTGTGAGAGAGGCATCCGTACGTTTGAAACGGCCACCCGCAACACCCTTGATATCAGCGCCGTTCCCGTTTTAAAGGAATTGACCCACCTTCCTGTCATTGTTGATCCCAGTCATGCGGCGGGCAACTGGAAATACGTCATTCCATTGAGCAGGGCGGCATTGGCCGTGGGGGCCGATGGACTTCTTGTGGAGGTTCATCCCGAACCTGAAAAAGCCGTGTCGGACGGAGGCCAGTCCCTCAAACCGGAGAAATTCTACAGGCTCATGGAGGAAATAAAGATCCTCGAAGAGGTGATGAAAAAAGACATACAGGTGCCGTCATGAAAAAAATAAAAGTCAACCTCGACAAAAAGGTATCCAACTCGTATGAGATCTGTGTCGGTTATGATATCATGGATCGTATTGGTTTGATCATTGCAAAGAATCACCCTGCCTCCCGGTACATTATTGTCACGGATTCGAATGTTTCGGCTCTTCATGGAAAAGGTCTTCTTGAAAAGCTAAAGGGAATGGGGTTGAAGACTGACATGATCGAATTTCCGGCGGGAGAGGGGTCGAAAAATATCTCAACTGCTCTGGGCATTGTGGAAAAGATGTTAAAGATCGGTGCGGACAGAAAATCGACGCTCCTCGCTCTGGGCGGCGGTGTTGTCGGCGACATGACCGGACTGATTGCGTCCCTGTACATGAGGTCTCTCCCGTACATTCAGATTCCCACCACGCTGATGGCCCAGGTCGACAGCAGCATCGGCGGAAAAACCGCCATTGACCTTCCGGAAGGTAAAAATCTATTAGGGACCTTTCACCAGCCCAGGGGCGTATTCGTCGATCTGAAGTTTCTGGAAACGCTCCCCGAAGCAGAGTTCAATAATGGCATGATGGAGGTCGTCAAATACGGAATCATAGAAGATGCCGGGTTCTTTCGCTTTCTGGAAGAACATATGGATAGAATCCGGAAGCGGCAGAGAGATGCTCTCGAGCGGATTGTGGAAAATTCCTGCAGAATAAAGAAAGGAATTGTGGAAATTGATGAAAAAGAGGATGGGTTGAGGCGTGTCCTCAATTTTGGTCATACCATCGGTCATGCCGTCGAGGCGGCGTCCGAATACAGGATGTCCCACGGAGAGGCTGTCGCGCTGGGAATGATCGCGGCGGTCAGGATTTCAGAAAGGTTGCATGATCTCCCCGCGGAGGATCGTGTGCGGATTGAACGTCTGATAAAATCAGCAGGATTTTCCGGCCATATTCCCCAAACGATTGCTTTTGAAAATATTCTTTCGCGGTTGAAGATGGACAAGAAGAAAGATGGCAGCACCATTCACTTTGTTCTGCTGAGGAAAATAGGCATGCCGTTCATCAACGGAGGCGTCCCGGAAATGGTTTTACATGACGTAATGGAGGAACTCAGAAGATGACGGAAATATCACTCGAACACCTTCGGGGTAAATTGAAGAAAACGGATCGTGAAATTGTCAGGCTCCTCAATGAGAGGGCGGCATTGTCCATAAAAGTCGGAAGAATAAAGGAAAGCCGGGGGCTGGACGTGTACGATGCCGCCCAGGAAACAAAAATATTTGAATACTTAAAAGAAATCAATGGCGGATCATTACCGAATGAGCACCTGAGGATCATCTTCAAAGAGATCCTCTCCGCTTCACGCGCCCTGCAAAAATCTGTTACCGTGGCATGTCTTGGCCCCGAAGCCTCATTCTGTCATCTTGCCGCTCAATCCCATTTCGGAAAAAGTACGCGCCATGTTCCCGAAGCATCAGTTTTCAGTGTATTTGAAGCGGTTGAGAAGGAAAATGTCCAATGGGGTGTTGTGCCGGTGGAAAACTCCCTTGAAGGATCCGTCAACCTGACCCTGGATCGATTGATTGTGACCCCTTTGAAAATCTGTGCGGAGATCTATCTCCGTATCAGCCATTGCCTTCTTTCCTCAGGCGAACGGATGGATGACATCACGCGTGTCTATTCCCATCCCCAGGCTCTTGCACAATGCCAGGGATGGTTGCGTCGTCATCTTTCCAGGAGCCGTCTGATTGAGGTGGAAAGCACCGCCGCTGCGGCACTGGTGGTCCAGAAAGAAACGGGCAGTGCCGCCATCGGGAGCCGTCTTGCGGCCACGACCTATCACCTGAATATTCTCTCGGAAGGCATCGAAGATCATCCGTCAAACACAACACGGTTTCTGGTGATTGGAAAGGCTCACAGCGGACCGACAGGCAGGGACAAGATGTCGATCCTGTTCGGGACGCCCCATAACCCGGGAGCCCTGTATCATGCCCTGAAACCGTTTGCCGAACGGCAGATCAATCTGATGAAGATTGAATCCTATCCCGTGAAGGAAAGATTGTGGGAATATCTCTTCTTTGTGGATTTTAAAGGTCACATGGAGGAAGAAAAAATCAAAGGATGCATGGAGGATTTAAGAGAGGCAACCACCTTTCTCAAGATCCTGGGTTCATATCCTGAAGCAGAGGTGTCGTCGTGATCTGCATACCCATAACGGCGGGCACACAGGCCGAGGCTTTGCGGGACATGGAAACCGGTATTCATCATGCAGACGTCATCGAGCTGAGGATGGATCTTGTCCGGGACAGTGATCTGAGGACATTGATGGATGCGGGGCGAAGATGTCCCGTACCGGTCAAAATTCTTGTGACGAACAGACAAGGGCGGAACAGAGGGATCTCCATTGAAAGGAAAAGGATCGCCGTACTGAAGGAGGCGGTTGCCCTTGGCGCGGATTTTGTAGATGTTGAGCTGAGTGTGACGGAAGCGCTCCGAAAGGAGATTCTGTCGATAATCAGGGATCACGACAACCGGTCCACGCTGATCGTTTCTCATCACGATTTCAAAAAGACCCCGTCCGAAAAGGCGTTGAAAACAATATTTCATGGGTGTGTCCGGGCCGGCGCCGATATTGTGAAGATCGTTACCCTGGCGTCACGTCCGGAGGATAATCTGAAAATCCTGAATCTTATTGGTTATGCCCGGAAGAAGAATCAGGATATCATTGCTTTCTGTATGGGTGAAAATGGAAGGATGAGCAGAATCGTGGCGCCTTTGCTGGGATCACTCCTCAGCTTTGCGGTTCTTGAACGCGGCGCAGAGTCGGCGCCGGGTCAGCTTACCGTGGAAGAGATGAAACGCGCGATGGAAATTATAAAAAATGCCTCCTTTGCCGAAAAATCGCGCCCTGCGGTTGGAAATAGGGTATTTGCTCTTTACGGCAACCCCGTGAAGCAAAGTCTTTCGCCTCTGATGCACAATGCGACGCTCGCAAGGATGAATATTGCCGGAACGTATGTTCCGTTTTGCGTGAAAGACCTGGAGTCCGCCGTACACGGTGTGAGAGGAATGGACATCCGGGGTGTCAGCGTCACCATCCCGTTCAAGGTCTCAATCATGGCATATCTGGACGAGGTTGACGATGATGCGGTGAAAATCGGAGCCGTCAATACCCTTGTGAACGATAACGGCAGATTGAGAGGGTGCAACACGGACTGGTTGGGACTTGTTTTGTCCCTTGAGAACGTTTTCGATATCAAGGGAAAGGTTTTTGCCATTCTGGGAGCGGGCGGTACAGCGAGAGCGGCCATATACGGCATCCTGAAGAAAGGCGGCCTTCCTGTCATCCTCAGCCGCAACACAGAACGGGGTGAGTGTCTGGCGCATGAATGGGGGTGCTCATTCTATCCCCTGAATGAGGCCGGTAATGTCTCTGCGGATTGCCTCATCAACACGACATCTGTGGGCATGATGCCGGATACGGAAAAGTCGCCGGTTGATAGCGCTGTTCTGAAGCGATTCCCGTTGGTTGTGGACGTCATCTATAATCCCCTGCGGACGAAACTGCTGAGAGATGCAGAAACGGCGGGATGTATCACTGTGCCCGGTCTCGACATGTTTGTTCACCAGGGAGCGGAACAGATCAAGCTCTGGACAGGCCAGGAACCGCCGCGGGCGTTTATGAGACAGATTGTGGCGGAAAAATTGAGGTCGCGTGGCTATGATGGAAATTAAACCGGCTGGTTGCCCGGACAGACCGGTTAAAGTGCCCGGTTCTAAGAGTCTGACCCAGAGGGCTCTGGTGATCGCGACTCTCGCAAAGGGCAGATCAACGCTCCGTAATGGACTTGTATCGGAGGACACACGGCATCTCGTGGAAGGTTTGCGCGCGCTTGGTGCGGGTATTTCCATCTCCGGCGACGAGATGGTCATAACGGGAACGGAGGGGCATATTCAAAACCCCGGCAGGACCATTTCGCTGGGAAATAACGGGACGGCGCTTCGCTTCCTGACAACACTGGTTTCCCTTGGAAAGGGAACTTTCGTCCTTGACGGCGATCTCCGTTTGCGGGAAAGGCCGGTAGGGGCGCTTCTTGAGGCCCTGAACAAGCTGGGAGTGACTGCCGTAAGCAGAGACGGCAAGGGATATCCACCCGTGACGATCGAGACAGGAGGCGTCTCCGGGGGGAAGGTCACGTTGACGGATGTGGAAAGTTCTCAGTTCGTCTCTTCGCTTCTGATCGGTGCGCCTTATGCCGGTGGAGACGTGGAGATTCAATTGAAAGGCCGGATGGTTTCCGAACCCTACATCGATATGACACTGAAAGTGATGGAGCATTTCGGAGTGAAGACCGTCCGTGAAGGGGAAAATTATTTCAAAGTGAAATGCGGCCGACAGTATACCGGAAGAGAATATCTCATTGAGGGAGACGCCTCCAGCGCTTCCTATTTTTTCCTTGCCGCCGCTCTCTGTCAACGCCGAATCAGAGTAGATAACATGAATCCGGACAGCCTGCAGGGAGATATCGGGTTTCTTGATATTATGGAAGCATCGGGTTGTTCCGTGATACGGGGTGATTCATGGATTGAAGTTGTCGGAAGACCGCTGCGCGGGGGAGAGCTGTCTCTCAATATGGGAAAGATGCCCGATATGGTGCCGACGCTGGCCGTACTTTCCGCATTCAGACCCGGGCGTACGGTCATCACCCATGTCTCTCACCTCAGATTCAAGGAAAGCGACCGGATTTTATCCCTGGTTAATGAATTGAACCGGATCGGCGTGCGTGCCGAAGAAACGGAAGACGGGCTGATCATCGAAGGAGGAAAGCCGCGCGGCGCCGAGATCGAGACATACAATGATCACCGGATCGCCATGAGTTTTGCCGTGGCGGGACTTGCAATACCGGGAATGAGGATCCGCGACAAACAATGCGTTGACAAGTCCTTTCCCGGATTCTGGGATGAAATGGAAAAACTATGAAGATCGTCCTGATCGGATATCGCGGCACAGGGAAATCTTCAGTCGGAAAAAGGCTTGCCCGGAAATTGAAGGCGCCTTTTTACGACACGGATGATCTTATTGAAGCCTCTGCCGGCAGGTCTATCGGGGATATCGTGTCGGAAGAGGGCTGGGCCTGTTTCCGCCGGTTGGAGAAAGAGATTATTCAAGAAGTAGCCTCCCGGAAAAAGGGAGTTGTTGCTTCAGGCGGGGGCGCCGTCATGGATGAGGAAAATGCCGGGGTTCTAAAGAGAAACGGCACATTGATATGGCTCGATGCGAACGTAGAGACCATTATTCAAAGAATTTATACCGATTCACAGAATAACAAAAAGAGACCTCCCTTATCAGGTAACGACCTTTACAAGGAAACGGTAGATCTTCTTGGGAAGCGGTTGCCGGTTTACGGAGGCCTTGCAGATTTTTCAGTAAATACAGATGGGAAGGGCGTTGAGGAGATTGTTGATGAAATTTATCAATTTCTTAAAACAAAAGAAAAAATTTAAAAAATGGGTTCCGCTCTGCCCCCTTGTATATAGAAGGTTTCATGAATGAATTGCAAAATGACAACATTGTCAGGAAAGGAGTGACATGTCCGGGAATTCCATAGGCGTCCTTTTTAGAGTAACCACCTGGGGTGAGTCTCATGGACCGGCCACAGGCGCGGTCGTGGAGGGATGTCCACCGGGTATCGATCTTGTGGAGGAGGACATTCAGGAAGCGCTGGATCGAAGAAAGCCGGGACAGGTGGTATCGAGTTCGCCGAGGCGCGAAGACGATATCGTTGAAATCCTCTCAGGAACGTTTCAGGGAAAAACAACGGGCACCCCCATTTCCCTGATTATCCGGAATACAGATGCGCAAGGCAGAGACTATGAAGACGTCCGGGAAATTTTCAGACCGGGCCATGGCGATTATACGTATTTCAGGAAATACGGGATCAGGGATCACCGGGGGGGCGGACGTGCCTCGGGCAGGGAAACGGCGGCCCGCGTGGCCGCAGGGGCTGTTGCATGCAAGATCATCTCACAAGCAGGAATGGAAGTGCTCGCCTATACGAAAGTTCTTGGTGGGATTGTTGCCGACCTGAACCGTGTGTCATCGGGGAGCATATCCCGTGGGGATATAACAAAGAGCAGTCTGCTATGTCCGGATACCGATGCGGCAAAAGCGATGGAGAAAAAATTGAATGAGACGAGAGAGCGTGGTGATTCTCTGGGCGGGATTGTCGAGATCCTTGTCCGGGGATGCCCTGCCGGCCTCGGGGAGCCTGTGTTCGATAAGATGGATGCCGATCTGGCCAAGTCCCTCATGGGTATCGGAACGGTCAAGGGGGTGGAAATCGGCGCCGGTTTCTCGGTTGCACACATGACGGGTTCTCAGGCGAATGATCCCATCACGCCGGATGGTTTTCTTTCCAATTATGCCGGGGGGATGCTTGCCGGAATTACAAATGGAGAAGAGATTGTCATACGGGTTGCCTGCAAGCCGATTTCTTCAATTTCAATACCCCAACAGACCATTAATGTACGGGGTGAGCAGGTACAAACGTCCGTCCGGGGGCGGCATGACGTGTCGGTAATTCCCCGGATCATTCCGGTCTGCGAGGCCATGGTCAGCATGGTTCTGGCGGATCATTTGCTGAGACAGAAAGCGATTGCGGGATGAATAACACAGAAATAGGCATCATTGGCGGAACTCGGGGCATGGGAAGATGGTTTGCCCGGTTCTTTGAAAAAGAGGGGTATGCCGTCCATGTTTCCGGCAGTCAGACGGGGCTGAGTGCCAAAGAAATGGCTGAAAGCTGTCAGATTGTCATTGTCAGTGTTCCCATTAGCGTTACCGCGGCTGTGATTGATGCCCTTGGCCCCCATATGCAAAAAGATGCCCTCCTCATGGACCTTACGTCGCTGAAACAGGAACCGGTTAGATCGATGCTGGCATCGTCCGTTTCAGAGATTATCGGCTGCCATCCCCTTTTCGGCCCCCGGATTGATTCCATAGAGGGACAGAACATTGTTCTTTGCCCGGCAAGAGGCGAACGATGGATCTCCTGGCTCCGGAATGTCTTTATTAAGCATGGCGCTTGCGTGGTGGAAACGACCCCTGAAATCCATGACCGGATGATGGCGATTGTTCAGGGGCTCAATCATTTCAACACGGTGGCCATGGGTATGGCTCTGGCTCAATCGGGCGCTGCGCTTTCGGAACTGAAGCCGTTTTCAACCCCGGCGTTCAATGCAAAACTGAAAATCGTTGAGAAAGTCTTCCGGCAAAACCCCAAGCTGTACGCTGAAATCCTCACTATGAATACCGAAATATCCCCATTCGTCGAAATATATACAAATATCGTTACCGAAATTGCAGGGTTTATCCATCAGAATAACACTGACGGGATGACGGATCTGATGCAACAATGCAGAGAAAAGCTTGATTTCGATAAAACAAAGATTTAGCATCAGTGCGCTGCAGAGGAAACACAGGCGCCGGTAGAATCGAACACGATTCCAACAATGATCTTAATCAGCCTGGTTAATGGCGGACAACTGCCAGGGATTGTTTCCCACGGGACGGGTAAATGTCCAGTATTCCTCAAACTTTACCGGTTCTGTCTTGCTGCCGGACAGAAGCTCGCCCGATTCCGAGACGGTATAGTCCAGAAGGTTTGCCAGGAATCTGACGGTAATAAAATCTATTCCCCCCTCCTGCCAGACTTCCGCGATCTCTACAGAACGGACGGCGATGTTGTCAAGCTTGTTTATTTTCTTTTCCGCCTTCAGCTTTTCCGTGTCACCCCGCATGATGCCGAACATTTCATCCGTCAGAATTCCCCGGACACTGCTCATATCCCTGTTAATCCACGCCCCCTGAATCCTGAAAAAGGAATCCATGCACAGATCGGTAAACCGGTTTTCGTTAAAAGCAGGGTCCAGCTGACGGATATGGTCGATTCCGGCAGGGACATCATTTCCTGCATAACTCTGGTCCTGAGAGGTGGGTGTATAGGATGTCTGACGCTCCGCAGAAGATGCGGAACCTGTCCTGTAATACGCTCCGGCTGGGGATTCCTCCTGCTTGCGTCTCACAAAGTAGCGGTAGATGAAATATAGAACCCCGCCGATGAGAAGAATTTCAATAAAGCCGATGCCGCTCCCGCCAAAACCGCCCATGCCGCCTGCATGGCCAAAACCACTGAAAAGCATGCCGCCCAGGATGCCACCCATTGCTCCAAAAGCAAGGCTTCTCCACATACTGGGTTGAGACGTCTGAGGACTCATGGGTCTTGAAGGTGACACTGGGGCGACGGATTGCCGCGATGGCGATGCCGGTGCAGAAGACCGGCTCGGCGCGCTGTAGGACCGTGAGCCGCGGCTTCCAAAAGACCGCCCCCCGCCGACCCTTGCAAGTGCATCAATTTCCAGTATCCATATGAAAAAAAACAGGCAAGTGAAAACGACGAATGCTGTTTTCTGCCATTGTGCTCCATTCATGAAATGTCCTCCCTTTAAAAAAGATCTGTGTGTTGTATTTGTCATTATTTTCGTGTTTCTCTGATACCATAGATTCAGGACATTTTCATCGTGTATTTCCCATTTCACTTTGTTTTTTTCGAACAGATGGTGTATTAAAATCGGTCAGAGAATGATAAAATTTTTACTGAGGGAAAAGCGGTGGATGAAGTCTTGAACGGAAGAATCGGCATCGTGGCGGACATGATTGTGAAAGCCAGGGATGTGGTTGTATTTACAGGAGCAGGAATCAGCACGGAATCGGGGATCCCTGACTTTCGAAGTCCGGGAGGAATATGGACGAAATTTGATCCGGAAGATTTTACCATCGACCGGTTTCTTTCCAGTCCGGAGACAAGACAGAAGCAGTGGCGCATTCTTCTTGAAGGCGGACTGATTGCCGATGCGGAGCCGAACCGGGCGCATCTTGCCGTCGTCGAACTGGAAAAGATGGGAAAACTGACGTGCGTCATTACGCAGAATGTGGATAATCTCCATCAGAAGGCGGGAAATTCGCCGGAGAAAATTTATGAACTGCACGGCAATATGAGGTGGTTGAAGTGCATGGACTGCGACCTGCGTTACCCCATGGAAAAAATGGTGGATAGATACCGGTCCGTGGATGACATTCCTGAATGTGAGCACTGCCGTGGAATTTTGAAACCCGATGTTGTCTTCTTCGGGGAGCTTCTACCGGCAACGATCCTGAAACAGGCGACCTTCCACGCAACGCGCTGCGATCTTTGCATTGTCATCGGATCGTCTCTCATCGTATATCCGGCTGCATCCATTCCGACTTATGCCAAGAACTCAGGGGCAAAACTGGTGATCATCAATAATACGCCAACACCCTGCGACAGTACGGCGGACGTCCTCATTCATCATTCAGCCGGGGAAGTCATGGAGAAAATATTGGAAGAGGTGAAAAGAAAGCTCTGAACCCGAGGTTTCATGAATGCCGAGTTTAGCCGAAATAAAGACGGACAGATTGAGATTAATCCCCCTGAATTTCGACAGTATCGACCCCGAAGAGCATCAGATGATTGAGCAGAAACTGGGACTGCAACTGGCCAGCATGATCCTTGGTGAGCAGATCGACAGGGAAATCAAGGCGGCCATGAGAACCTCGCTCGAAAATGTGATCAGAAACAAAACGGAAAATCAATGGTATCTTGATTGGCAGAGCGTCCTCATTGTATTAAAAGAGGAAAACGCAATTATAGGGGGATTCTGTTTTCAGATGCATCCGGATGAAGACGGCAGTGTTCAGATCGGTTACATGATACGGCCGGAGTACCAGAAAAACGGATACATGACAGAGGCTCTGAAGAGTGGCATCGCGTGGATATTCGAGCGTCCGGACGTGATGTCCGTGGTTGCCCAGACAACGAAATCGAACCTGCCGTCCCACCGGGTTCTGGAAAAGGCGGGGATGAAAGTTTACAAGGAAACGGAAAGAAGCCTCTGGTGGAGGCTGGATAAATGTGCCTGATCCTTTTGTCCTTTAAACGGCATTCCCGGTATCCTGTTATTCTTGCAGCCAACCGGGACGAATTTTATGAAAGACCGTCAGCACCCGTGACTTTCTGGGATGACGCACCGGACATCCTTGCCGGAAGGGACATGAAGGACGGAGGAACCTGGCTGGGCATCACCCGGAAGGGTCGGATCGCGGCGATAACCAACTATCGGGATCCGGCTTCGATTAAAGATGACGCCCCTTCCCGTGGCTGGCTTGTAAGGGATTATCTCTATGGGACGGAAGACCCGGCAGCGTATCTTGAAAAAATAGCGCGAAGGGCGGATCAGTATAACGCATTTAACCTGATTGCAGGGGACGCATCTCAACTCTATTACTTTTCAAACAGGGACTTTCCGAACCGGGGGCGCATCAAAGCATTGCCTCCGGGTCTTTACGGGCTGAGCAACCATCTGCTTGACACGTCCTGGCCGAAAGTAGAGCGGGGGAAAGCTGCCCTCGCCTCGCTGCTTGCCGGGAAAGAAAAACCCGATCCGGAGGAGATTTTCAGCATCCTTTCAGACCGGTCGAGACCGGACGATGACCGGCTGCCCGATACGGGGGTCGGACTGGAATGGGAACGAATCCTTTCCGCCATGTTCATCGTCAGCCCTGTCTATGGAACCCGTTCCTCGACGGTTCTGATGATTGACCGTAAGGACTGCGTCATCCTTGCCGAGCGGGTTTACAATTGCCACCCGGAAGCCTGGATGACGGCGAAGTATGGGTTCAGAATTCAACGGGACCGATAAAAATTTTTGAAAACCATGAACAAACTTTTAAAGTAGAAAGGGCAGGTATCAAGATGTCGAGACGTGAATATCCGGACAGCCCCGTAGTCGGAGTCGGAGCCGTAGTCATCAGGGACGGCAAAGTTCTTCTGGTGGAGCGGGGCGTTCACCCCAACAAGGGAATATGGGCCATTCCGGGCGGCTCTCTGAAACTGGGGGAGACATTGCAGGAAGGGGCTGAACGGGAGATACTCGAAGAGACGGGCATCACCATCAAGGCAGGCGACCCGTTCTATTCTTTCGATTTTTTTGAGAGGGATGATAATGGTCGAATACGTTTTCATTATGTTATCGTCGATATGAAGGGCGACTATATCAGTGGTGACGTACGGGGAGCCGATGACGCCCTCTCTGCCCGGTGGATAACACCGGAAGAATTAAATGACTTGCCGGTATCGAACAATACGCTTAAAATTCTGAAGAGTATGCAGTTTATTCCATAACTTTATCAGGAGGTGTAACCATGAAGGTCGTCTATCACGAAGATTTCACCCAGTCATACTGTTCTGATCCTGCTGCCGCACCCGGACGGATTGAAGCCGTCGTGAAGGCAATCCGTAACAGGGTCACTTTTGTAGAGGCAACCCCGGCGAAAGAGGAGGATATTGCGGCAGTGCACACCCAATCCCATATTAACAGGGTGAAAAGTGATGCGATCTACGACATTGCCGCACTCGCAGCAGGGGGCGCCATCCAGGCCGCAGAGATCGGCCTTCAGGAGCCCTGCTTTGCTCTCATACGTCCGCCGGGGCACCATGCCTCTGGGGGGAACGCCTGGGGATTCTGTTATTTCAACAATATGGCTATTGCCCTCGAAAAACTGAAACGTGAAAGCAGGATTCAGAACGCCCTTATTCTGGACATTGATCTTCATTTTGGCGATGGAACCGTCAATATCCTTGAAGGGAATGGATACGTCACCATCTATAACCCGTCGGCGTCTCATGCCGGGGCATACCTGAAGAACGTCAAGGATTTTCTCTTTTCATTAAAAGCCGATATTATCGGTGTGTCCGCCGGTTTTGACAATCATGCCGAGGACTGGGGAGGACTTCTTTCCACGGAGGATTATAAAGAGATCGGGGGGCTCGTCAGGAGAGCAAGCAAAATGCATGGCGGCGGATGTTTTGGCATCCTGGAAGGGGGATACAACCACCGCGTTCTGGGGCAGAACGTTATGGCCTTTATCGAAGGGATGGAAGGGTAATAAAAAAGGGAGGCGGGATATTTTTTCAACCCGCCTCCCTTAACAAATATTTGCTGTATCAATACCCCATTTTCTTCATAAAGCTCTGGCCCTCCAGAGCTTTTCTTTCGACAAGCTGTCCGACTTTTACTCTTTTTGCGGCCTCCGGCTTGCCGTCGATTTTGGTCCAGGCGCTGTCCGCCTGAATCTGATCCGTCACGATGAGTTCCACGGGCAGCCTGAACGGGTTGCATGTGACGGTCTTCTTGCCGGTTACGGGATCTTCATCCTCCAGTTCTTCAAAGGTGTAGACGACAAGGAGTGATCCCGGTTTCAAACCCATCTTCTCTCCGATATTCACGCTGGCCACCCTGTCCTTGCCGTCCGAACTGATCCTCAATTGTCTGATATACCCCTTTACAGTGAACCATTTGGAAAGTTTCGGCCGCGCATCCTCGAGGCCTTTTGACGCCGCCTTCTTGATGCCTCCGATGAGGGCGTCGTAATTGGGGTAGGGGATCTTGCCGATGATATGCTTTCCGATGACCTTGTCTGAAAACAGCACTTCTCCCGTTTCCACGTCAAGAATTCTCAGGGTCAACTCGGTGCCGATGTTCCAGCCTTCCTGCGTTTCCAGGCCCGCGGCAACGGCCGTACCAAGAAGATCCAGCAAAGGGCTTCCGCTTCCGCCTCTGGAGAGTCCCTTTCTGGCGGAATCATAGGTCTTGTAAGAGAGGTCAACGTTGTTGACGGAGCCGGTGATGATGTATTTCACGCCGGCGAGTTTTCCGAGCCTGACCAGGGTGCTCTCATCGGTCAACCCAGATTGCTGAAACTTATGTTCGGAGAATATTTTCTCCATTTCCTTTCTCGTAAATACCTTGGCGCCCCCCATGTTGATCAATTCGTCCATCACGCCGTCTTCAACGCTGTCGGCGAGCTTGGCATTGATCTGTCTTTCCGTCCTCTGCGAATCACGCTGAAACTGCGTTCTTTCCTTTGTTCCCCATACGATGCCGGCGGCTCCCGGAACGACGCCCACGGCTGCTCCACCGACCGCCGTCCTCTGCCCGGAGCCGGTGACGTTGGCCTGCACCACGTTGGCATAGTCAAAGGTGGAGTTGTTGGTGAAGTTCACCACCGCAACCCTTGGGAAAACGGCTTCATAGGAGGCCCTGCAGACTTTCGGCACCACTTCTCTCGGCCCCCTGTCGATCTGGTATGCGGTCGGATCGACCTTGGGAACAGTTGCACAGGCGGTTAAAAAGAACAAAACGATAAACAATAATGAAAATTTCCTGCACATGCCTTTAGCCCCCTTATTTCTGGTAATCCAACGTTATGGAATAGGGTGAAAAATTTACGACGTTAAAATTCCCTTTTTGCTTGATGCTGTTGGCCAGGTAGATGCTGTTTTCCGGATAGCTGATGATGAACTCACCCATCTGTTTCTCTTCCACGCCGGTTACCCAGACGATGTTCTGGAAAATCCCCTTGACATCCATATTTGTATCCGGGTCGGTTACACCCTTGACCTTGACAAAAACCTTCTTTACATTGCCCTGAATATAGGATGCAACCTTGTCAAGGATTTTTGGGGCCAGTTTCTCCGCCAGATCCTTGAGTCCCTCGGCCGCGGCGTCTTCAACGTTGTTGCGAATCCCCTTGCCGCTTTCCGTCCCTGCCGTGAGGACTTCCATTTTGCCCGTTTCATTGTTCTTGGCGACGATGCGGTAAATCAGCCTGACCGTTACATTGTTGAACGGCATGGAGAGGCCGTAACCGATATCCTCCCCCTTTTTGGTCGAAATAGTATAATCGATTTTTCCGATGATGATGACATTGGAAAGGAATTTATACATCATACTCCGAACGGCCAGGGTGCTTCCGCTTTTTACGGCCTTCTCAATATCTGCGGCGTCCACAGCCTGTGTCGGAGCGACGTCTATCACTTTGTAGTTCTGGTCTGTGAGTTTTCCGATCAGGGTTTCCGACAGGATATTTGTTTCATCGTATTCATCACCCTGTTTTCCCGGTTTTCTCGCGGGGATAAAAACAGCGATTGAATTGTTGAGGGCAAGCGAGGAGACCGCTTCCTTGGCCTTTGAGGGTTCAATGCAGGCCCTGATATTTACCACAACAGTATCTTGTTTATTGACCTGGTTGAGCACATTGTAACTCTTGACAACCCCCCGGACCTTGGTCTTGATCGCGTCGTCAACAAGAGTAAAATTCTGAACCATGCTCTGCGCCTTGACTTCCGTGCCCACCGTCTGTTCAATGGCGGCCCACTTTGCTCTGGCGACGGCTTCAGCCTTTGCGGAGGGGATGTCATTGTTGACGATGGCTGCTTCCCCCTCGGTGTTTACACATTTTTCCTGAGCAATGCCGGCAGGTATGTATAAGAAACTGACCAGCAGAAAAACAAGGGCCATGATTGTTTTGCGCATTGTACCTTTACCTCCCGTTTTTACTGTGTGATCTTAGCGGTCACTATACTGAAAAGGATACCCTTTGTAAAGCGTAAATCTCCCCCTCTACGGGGTCAGGCTTGCGATTGTGCATATAGGACACCCTTAACCTCTTCCAGAATTTTATTTCTTTCATCTTTTTCCCCTGTATTCGCCATTCGAGATATTACAGAGCCATCCCGCTTCAGTATTTCCTGCAACTCAACCCCGGAATAGCCCGACTCCTTTGCCAATGTCACAAACACTTCCCTTGTCAAGCGCACTCGCTCATCCCGTCGTCGCGATGCCATGTCCCCAAGGCCTATGCCCGTTGCCTTCTCAATTGCACTTACCAGTTCCTGTATTGGCAACTTTTTAAACTTCAGATGGGTTCGATCTGTCCTCGCTACGATTTTTTCGATAAATTGTTCGTCACCTATAATCTGCTGTTCATGGGCTGCATAAGGAGAGAGATTCTCGTCAGGTTCGCCAGTGATGAACTCATAGTACTTTTTTCGAGCAGCCGCGGAACGTCCCGAAAAAAGACGAAGCACATTATCGGTATCAACGAGACCGGTGTTACCGTAAAGATATTCTTTATGGCTGCTCCACCGGTATTCGTCAGTATTCTCAACAAGTCCTGCGCGCGCCGGATTCAGATGAATATAACGCACAAGACCGAGCAGATAACTATCTTTGTCGCAAAGAAACGCCTTGTATCGCCCTTGAAACAAGTGGCCTACCTTCCCATATTTTTTGTTGAAATACTGGGTATAGGTAAAGTTGATCATTTGCATGATGCGAGAAATAGGCTCTTTGGGTGTTTCTATTAAAAGATGGATATGATTGGACATGAGGACATAGGCATAGAGGATGAACCCGCATTTGGTTTTGTATTTCAGTAGACGATCAAGATAGTTGTGGCGGTCCTGGTCGTCAAAGAAAATGTCCTGGCGCTGATTGCCCCGGGTGATGACGTGATAGAATGCACCTTCAAACTGAATGCGTCGTTTGCGAGCCATTGGAGATCATTTACATCAGTCTATTTACACAATTGCAAGCCTGACCCCGACGCCGTGACCCCGACGCCGATGATAGAAGTTCTTATTTTGATTTTTCTGCGGGCGCTGCCGGTACAACCGTTCCCGCAGGTGCTGGAGTTGCCTCAGGCGCCACAGGGGCTTTTTCTTTGGGCTTTTCTTCCGCTGCTTTATCTTTTTCAGCGGGGACGTTCGCTTCTTTTTCAGGTTTTGCCTTCTCGGCCGTCAAACCCTTGATCTGCTCTTCCTGAGCCTTGATCTTTTCGGCCAGATCACTCATTTGCTGCTTAATGGCGGTCAGGTTTCCATCCGTCTTGATCCGGTCTCCCTGCAGGTCAATTTTCTTCAGCTTCAGTTTTGTAAGCGCCTTGATGTTGTCTTCTTTCTTGCCCAGACCCGCCGCATCGATGGCCCCCATCTTCACGATGTCATAGTCAAGGCCGGCATCCTTCACGTCGATATCCGCCAGTTCTTCCTCATAGTCGGCAACCTTTTTCTGTTTTGCCGCCAGTTCGCTTCTCATATTCGCCAGCTTCGATTTCTCTTCCGCGACCTTGACTGCAAATTCGGCCTTGGGGAATCCGCCGCGTTTGTCGTCCGGGACTTTTGCCACGAGATTCGGATCCACATTCGAGGTAATGGATGTGACTTTCGTGGAAACGGAACTCTTGATGTCGCTCATCGTCGCACAGCCGGTAAGCGCAAGTGCTATCGACAACAAAAATATGATTTCTATCCTTTTCATCGCCTGTCTCCCATCGTGTTTATGGTTACAAAAGCATTTATTTGATAAGAACTTCCTTTTTCGTCGAGGAAGTATAAGAAAAACGGTCTTGTGTGTCAATGGAATAATGACCACACAATGTGGGTTTGATTCTGGTGATCATGAACATGAGGGGTGTCATGCCAGGAAGTATTCGTGGCCGCAGTCGAGCTTTTCTTATCCCTCTCCATATAAAACGAACACAGACCAGAAAAAGGGATTCGGATATTTTGCCTTTATCTCTTTGCGGGCAAGCTTCAATGCTTCTGCCTTGCCTTTGCCCGATATTATGTGGCCGTAAAATGACTTCATGTATTCCACCGCTGCATCCGAGGCCACTTCCCAAAGGCTTACAACAACACTTCTGGCGCCTGCATGCTGAAAGGCCCTAGCAAAGTTTGCCACCCCCTCGCCTTCCGATATTTTCCCTTTTCCCGTCGAGCACGCGGATAAAACGACAAGATCCGCATTCAACTTTAATTCCAGCACCTCGCTCAGCGTTAAAAATCCGTCATCGTTTCGTCTGTTTTCAACCTGGCCCAGGATGATAAAAGGCTCCTTAATCCCCTGAATCTTTCCCGGCAGGTCGGCATGCGTGGCAAAATGCAGGTAGCGATAGTTCTTAAGATCGGCATTTCTGAAATTTGTTTCAGTAGCTAAAACGCCAAGAAGAATATCGGGAGGATCAGGCTTGAGGCCAAAGAGTTTTGTAATCTCCCTGATTTCATCCTCCGTTTCAGGAAGCGCCGAATATATCAAATCTTCCCATGCAACCGCATCTCCTGTCGTGCCCGGTTTTGCCAGTACCGTAACGCCTCGATAGGCGTATTGTCTCAGGTTTTGAGCGGGAACAGTCCCCGGTTTACCTTGCGTATAAGCTACATACCGCGGGTCCGCTTTGTCGTAAACAGGATTACCGAGGGCGAAGAGGGGTTTTCCCGCCGCTGAATGCTTCAAAAGCCTTGTCATGGCAAGGGATGTTGCGGATTGCGAATAGGTGATAGTCCATTTATCCCCGGCATAAATGCTGTCCCCGGAGTCTTTGCCATCCTTCACGACAAGTGCTTCAAACGGCAAAAGTCCAAGAATGCCGTCGGGAATGATGATCAACCTTTCCGTTGTATCCTTCACAGCTTTTGCAGCATCCGACAAAAGAAGATCATAAAGTGTTTCGGCCGCTCGTGCTGAAAATTCGGTGAATCTTCCGGAATTTAAAGGTTCGATAAATTTCTTCACCTTTTCGGTCAGTTCCTCTCCGGAAATGTTTATATTGTAAATTTTATTCACACCGCCCTTTCTTACATCAAACACGACAACGGCGTCATTGGTCACCCCGAGCTCAATCAATACTTCACTGTCCTTCAAGGGCAAATCTTCAGCGGGGATTGGTTTCGGATAATTAATGGCGGCATACAGGGGATAATGCTTTCTTATATCAGAGACGAGGGAGTCGAGTTGTTTTACAAGGTCCTCCTCCTTCTGCGAGAGTCTTTTAAAGGCTGCTTCGCCCCTGGTGTAAGCGCTTTCCCGGTTTTTCTCTATGGATGAAAGCTCTTGGAGAATCCCCGCTTCCCTGTTTTTTATGTTGGATGGAATTTGCGGTTCTTCATATTTTCTTGCAGCGCCTGCCATCATCTCAAGAAGCGTCCTTGCCTTTGTGAGTTCGGCAAAATAAAATGCGCTGGATGCCGCTTTCCTTCCATAAGACTTGAAAGCGTTATCCTGCGCTTCTCCTCTGACAGCCATTTCCGAAAGAACAGCCATCAGCTCCCTGTAAGGGATCAGCCTGCCGATATAACCACCACCGGCGAAAAACTCGCCGCGCTCACCCACGGAACGCCTGACTTCTTCGACGATTGAGACCGCTTTCAACAATTCCAGTGAAGATTCCCGAAGAAAGCCCTTGCCTTTCAAGGCCAGACCATACTGGGTGTGATACTCCATACGGCGGTTCCTGTTGTCCCGCCAATTGGGAGGCAGTTCCTTCAGTAAGGCCAGCGCTTCTTCATATTTCTTCGTTGCGAGATAAACCTCCACCAGCCCTGCATGTATCAGTCGGGTTTTTGTAATCCGCCTGCCGGTGGTTTTCCTTTCTAAAAACGCGTGCTCCGCTTCCCGGTATCTTTTCTGCCGGAGATAAACAGCGCCGATATTATTCAGCCTCGCAGCGATATTGTGCGGATTGTTCAGCTTCCTTTCTATTTCGAGGGCCTCATTGAGAGAATAAAGCGCCTTTTCATACTGGCCGAGCCGGAAATATTCCATCCCGATGTTGTTCAGGGTCACCGCTATCCTTTGCGGCCTGTTCAGCTGTTTGTCCAGTTTCAATGACTGCTGATAATAGGAAAGGGCGGTGTCGGACTTGCCGAGACTTGCATAGACATTACCGATATTATTCAGATTTGTGGCGATCATAGCGGCATTGTCGAGTTCTCTGCTTATTTTCATCGACTCCTCGTAGTGGGACAGGGCTTTGTCATACTGATCGAGTGCCTTGTACAACGCCCCCATGTTGGTATGGGTTATCACCATGTCGAAACGAAGTTCTTTCCTTTTCTGTTGTATGTCCAGCGCCTCCTGATAATACGTGATGGCCTTGTCACGCTCTACAAGGTCGCAATGGGCGTCTCCGATATTTCTCAGACTCACAGCTATTTCCTGATAGTTGTTCAGCCGCCTGTTTATCCTGAGCGCCTCCTGATAATAGGAAAGGGGCTTGTCGTATTGCCCGAGGTTCGCGTACAAATTGCCGATCACGTTCAGGCTTCCCGCAATGCCCTGCTGATCGTTCAATTCTCTATTTGTCTTGAGCGACTCATTGAGAACGGACAGCGCCCTGTCATATCTGCCGAGGGAGTTCAGGGCTTTTCCCATGTTGAAAAGAACGATGGCGGTACTTTTCCTGTCATTCAATCCTCTGAATATTCTTAATGACTCCTCGAAAAGGCTCAGGGCCTTTTCGTACTGATTGAAGGTGCGGTGATAGATCGCACCCGTATTGAACAGGTTTGTGGCGATCAGATCGCGGTTGTTCGCCTTCCTTGCCGCGGCCAGTGCATCTTCGTAGTATTTAAATGCATTCCTGTCGTCGTTCAGCGCCTCATAAACCGCTCCGATCCCATTGAGGTTGGATGCAACGCATTCAAGATTCCCCGCGCATTGAGACAGCGATTTGTTGTAATGGGAACGGGCCTCATGATATCTGCCCGCATTGTAGGCCTTTTCGCCAAGTTCCCATAACCTTTCCGCTTCATCTTTCGCGGCATATGCCGTATTCGCGGTGGAAATAAATGCAAACAGCAAAACAAACAAACAGACGAAAATCCTGAGGGGTGACATAAAATAATTCCTTTCCGACCGGTAAAAAAAATTATGTTTTAATGAAGAAGTATAGGCATGAGACGGTTTTTCGTGTCAAGATGGAAATGACCAGAGGGGGAATGGCTGCGCCATCATCACCGGCCGATTTTCGTTTTTAACGCTTGAGTATTCTACGAATCTTTGTATTATGCAAAATAGCGGCCCTGTATGTTGATCTTTTCCATGACGAGAGAGGAAGGCGCTCATGACGTCCAGTGACTCCTGTGTGCGGAACCGACTTTTCTCTACGAGCTTCATTCCAACCAGTATTTATATCAAGGCGACATCGTGAAATATAATAAACAGAACGGAAACAAATTTCATCGGTTGTACGGTTTGTTCGTTAAATGAAAACGTGATCATCTGCTAACCATGATTAAAAAAAAGTCGCATATGTAAAATAGGCGTTACTGTAAATAATAACCATGGGAAGGAAGACTATATGCCGATTCCAGATTTTCAAACCTTAATGCTTCCAATATTGAATTTCTGTAAAGATCAAAAGGAACATACAAACAGGGAGCTTCTCGAACATCTTGCCAAGGAGTTGTCATTAACCGAATCGGAACGAAAAGAACTCCTGCCAAGTGGCCAGCAACCCACATTTGACAATAGGGTGGCTTGGGCGCGTGCCCACATGAAAATGGCCGGACTATTGGAAAATCCAGGAAGAGGTATCTTTCGCATCACCGATAGAGGGCTGGCCGCCCTGAAACAGAAACCAATCCAGATCAATTTGAAGTATCTTCAGCAATATCCAGACTATATTGAGGCCAAGAATCGTCATAAGGGAGAAAAGCCAGACAAAATGAATAATGGGGCAATACAACCCCAGACACCGGAAGAGCAAATTGAGGAAGCCTATGAAACTCTCAGGTCAGCGTTGACTAATGATATCCTTCAACTTCTGAAGAAGGCACCGCCAGTATTTTTTGAAAAAGTTGTTGTCGAGGTTATCGTCAAGATGGGGTACGGCGGGAGCAGAAAAGATGCAGGCCGGGCGATTGGCAAGACCGGCGATGAAGGGATCGATGGAATCATCAATGAAGATCGTTTAGGTCTCGACATAATATACCTGCAGGCGAAAAGATGGGGTGCTTCCGTTGGAAGACCGGAAATCCAGAAATTTGCCGGCGCCTTACTGGGGAAAAAGGCGAAAAAAGGCATCTTTATCACAACATCAGAATTCACGAAAGACGCAAGGGAATTCGCAGGGGTGATTGAAAGTAAGATCGTTCTTATTGATGGTGAGCAACTTGCACAAATGATGATTGACTTCAACGTTGGCGTAACATCTACAGCAACGTATGAACTCAAGCGCATGGATTCTGATTATTTTACAGAAGAGTAGGATGACCATTCATTTCAACCAATCGCCTCAGGCGGCAGCTATTTTCTTTGTAACTATTTTTTGGAGCGCCAAACATAAATGCACGTAATACCGCTATCCGAGAAAGCGATATGTCCCTTGAACCATTAAGCATGCTCGATCATATCCGCAAGTCGTTCAACTCTGTAACGAGTAGAGCGGATCGGTCTCAGATCGGTCAATTCCTGACACCTGCCGTGATCGCCCATTTTATGGCATCAATGTTTGAAACGAAGGGGCGGGAGGTGCGGATTTTGGATCCCGGAGCAGGCGCGGGTGTGCTCTTTGCGGCGCTTGTGGAAAAGCTGATTTCAAGAAAGACTCAGCCTGTTTCCATTGAGGTTATAGCTTATGAAACAGACAGCATCATCCTGCCTCACCTGAAAGAAACCATGAATCGGTGCGAATCGCTCTGCAGGTCTGCCGGTGTAACCTTTCACGGAACCATAAGGATGGAGGATTTTATTTCGTCTGGTATAGCTGAAACGGAAGAATCTCTTTTTATTGTTCCAGACAACCGTTTTACCCATGCCATTATTAATCCGCCCTACAAAAAAATCAACGGTCAGACGGCAATGAGTAAAATGCTCTATGCCGCCGGCATCGAGGTGGCAAATCTGTATGCCGCTTTTGTATGGTTGGCGATGAATTTTCTGGAACCGGGCGGCCAACTGGTTGCGATAACCCCCCGGAGTTTCTGCAATGGCCCTTATTTTAAGAAGTTCCGAGTGGCGTTTTTGGAAATGATGAGTTTCAGGCGTATTCATGTATTCATATCGCGCAAGAAGGCGTTCGGAGATGATGATGTGCTGCAAGAGAATGTAATTTATCATGCTGTTCGGGAGCGGCAGAAATCGAAGTCTGTCATAATCTCCGCCTCCGAGAGCACTGATTTTGACAAAGCGAACGAATTCGCAATCCCATACAGTAACCTTGTTCACCCCGGGGACAGGGACGCCTTCATTCATCTGGGCGGTGATGACGCCAATTTTGACGTTATAAGGCATATGGAACATTTCACATCGTCACTCAGCAAACTGAATCTGAGCGTTTCCACGGGGCGCACGGTTGATTTCAGGGCGCGGGAACACCTGAGGCAGTCGCCGCAGCAGGGAACAGCGCCGCTGATCTATCCGTGTCATTTTCAAGACGGTTTTATCAAGTGGCCTGCGGAGTCAGGAAAAAAACCAAACGCCATCATAGCATCACACGAGACATCCGATCTTTTCGTAGAAGCGGGATATTATGTACTCACAAAAAGGTTCTCGTCGAAGGAGCAGCACAGAAGAGTCATGGCGGCGATATATGACCCCGCAAAAATTGAAGCGCCTTATGTAAGCTTTGAAAATCATGTGAATTATTTTCACAGATATGGCAAGGGATTACCGGCTGATCTGGCCAAGGGACTTGCCCTGTATCTCAATTCTACGATTGTTGACCGGTATTTTCGGCTGTTCAGTGGGCACACCCAGGTCAATGCGACAGATCTTCGAAAAATGCCCTATCCCTCTCAGGAACAACTTTTGCGGCTTGGATCCCATATCGAAGAAAGAATGCCTGATCAGGATTCCATTGATGGAATTATAGAAAAGGAGTGCTTGAATGGTGAGTAAAAAAAGCGTCCTGAAAGCAGAAGGAAAGATCAGTGAAGCTCTTGCAATTCTGAACGATTTGGATTTTCCAAGGCAGCAACAGAACGAACGATCCGCCTTGACTCTCCTATCGTTGCTGGGACTTAAACCTTAAACCAAGTGGAAGGACGCAATCGATCCTTTAATGGGGATTACTCCCATGATGGATTTCTTTCACGAACATTACGGGAAAAGGTATGCACCCAATACACGTGAGACGGTGCGTCGTCAAACCGTCCACCAGTTTCTGCAAGCCGCCTTGATTGTTGCCAATCCTGATAAACCTTCAAGACCGACCAATAGCCCTAAAGCGGTCTATCAGATCGAGCCGTCCGCACTGAAACTGCTTCGGGGTTTCGGAAATCCTGGGTGGAAGAAACATTTGCAGAAATATTTGAAGACAGTCAAGACATTGAAAAGACTATACGCACGCGAAAGGGATATGAGACGACTGCCCGTCCGGTTATCAGATGATCAGGAAATCAGGCTTTCCCCCGGCGGTCAAAATATTCTGGTTAAGAAAATCATTGATGATTTTTGTCCCTTGTTCACGCCGGGAGGTTTTATCATCTATGTAGGCGATACCCAGGCGAAGTGGGACTATTTTGATTTAAAAGCTCTGGCACGATTAGGTGTTGAGATTGAAGAACATGGAAAGATGCCCGATGTTGTGGTGCATCATGTGGAAAAGAACTGGCTGGTTTTGATTGAAGCCGTGACCAGTCACGGGCCTGTGAATCCCAAGCGAAGAAAGGAATTGAAGGAATTGTTTTCGGGATCAACTGCTGGTTTGGTTTTTGTGACTGCATTTATTGATCGAAGGGCGATGTTGAAATACCTGAATGACATTTCCTGGGAAACGGAAGTCTGGATTGCCGAGTCTCCAACACATTTGATCCACTTTAATGGTGAACGCTTTCTCGGACCCTATGAGGATTAGGAAATCGGTCCAACACTTAGAAGACCTCCCGATATCAAGAGATAAATTTATCCATGTTTTTCGAGGAAGCCTTAAATAATATCAAGTCATTATGATGATCAGAAATTACGGCTTTTTAGAGATATCGGATGATATTGATATCTGATTCATTTACTTGCCGATACAGAAGGTTGAAAAAATCCTGTCCAGAACCTCTTCATTCGTTGTTTTTCCGGTGATTTCGCCCAGACAGTCAAGGGCTTCCCGGACGTCGAAGGCGGCAAATTCGGGAGAGAGCCCCCTGCGAAGGTTTTTTTCGGCTTTTGACAGAAACGCTGACGTTTTTTCCATGGCCGTCTTGTGTCGGATATTGGTGATAATGTGGTTTGGCAGGTGATCGCAGGGGTGGGTTAGAATAAGTGCGTGGATGGAATCTTTCAGTTCGGATATCCCGTCCCCATACTTGGCCGATATCCGGAGAGGAGGCGGAATCACGCCAGTCAGGAGTTGCCTCAGTTCTCCGTCATTTAAAACATGCGGAAGATCCGCCTTGTTAATGACCAGCAGCAGTTTCTTCCCCCGGTTTTCTTTCACGATCTCGATGTCTTCACTTGTGAGCGCTTCGCTGCCGTCAAAGACGGCAATGACGATATCCGCCGATAACAGCTTTTCCCGAACCAGATCGATGCCTTCTTTTTCAGCGAGGTTTTCCGGTTTTCTGATACCGGCTGTGTCTGTCAACCGGACGGGTATTCCCCTGACATTGGCAGTCTCTTCGATGAAATCCCGGGTGGTTCCCGGCAAGGGAGTCACAATGGCGCGTTTTTCACCTAAAAGCCTGTTTAAGAGGCTCGATTTTCCGACGTTGGTTCTTCCCGTAATCACGGCGCTGATGCCTTCCCTGTAAATCTTTCCTTCCCGATAGGTTGATACGAGGGTCTGGAGATCACATACAATCGATTGAAGAATGTCCGCCATTTCGGAAGCATCTGTGAGTTCCACATCTTCATCCGAGAAATCAATGGAGACTTCAAGCATGGCAAGGAGATCGATGATGGCGGAATGAATGGTCCCGATTTTCCCGGCTAAATCTCCCTTGAACTGGGAGATGGCCAGTTTAAGACCAGCTTCGGTCTTTGCCGTGATCATGTCGAAGATGGCTTCTGCCTGAGAAAGGTCGATGCGATTGTTCAGGAATGCCCGCCTGGTAAACTCCCCGGGTTCCGCAAGACGGGCGCCTGCCTTGACGGCTTCGGTCAGAACCGTTTGCAGGATGATGAAACCGCCGTGACAGTTGATCTCCAGCACATCTTCTCCTGTATAGGAGTGGGGTTTCGTCATTAGAGACATGAGAACCTCGTCAATCGCGAGGCCTGTTTCCGGTGAGACGATATTTCCGTGATAAAGGTGATGGGTTTTGAAATCGCCGATCTGTTTTGATGGCTGGAAAAGAAGGCGGGCGATATCCCTCGCTTTCGGGCCGCTGACCCGGATAATGCCAATTCCTCCCATACCGGGGGGCGTTGCAATCGCCGCTATGGTATCTTCCAAACCTATCCCTTCCTGGCAGGCATGATCACAATTTTTCGGTAATCCCCTTCGCCCCGACTTTTCGTTGTGAGCGATGTATCGCTTTGCAGGGCTAAATGGATAATGCGACGGTCATGCGCATTCAGGTGGCTCAGGGTTACCGCCTTTTTTGTCTTTTTTACTTTATCGGCGAGCTTTTCGGCCAGGAGGACGAGAGAATCTTCCCGTCTCTTTCTGTAGGCTTCCGTATCAATAATGACCATCTTACGGCCATTTGCAAACCTGCTTGTGGCCTTGTTCACGATGTACTGAATCGCGTCGAGATTCTGGCCGTGCTTCCCGATGAGCAGGCCGCTTCCATCACCCTGAATATTCAGAATAACGGCGTCAGGCGTTTCCTCAATCACAATGGGACAATGGACGTTCATCCGTTGCAGGATGCCATCGAGGATATTTTTTGCCATGACGGCAAATGCATCGTCGTCGGATTTGTCAGGCTGAACGGGTTGGGCCGGAGACGGGACATCGGGGGAACTTTCTTGTATTTGGGACTGCCGCCGTTCAGATGGTGCGTCGATGGTCATATCGATCGACAGGATGCTTGCCTTGATTTTCGCTTTTTTAGAACCCAGGATTCCGAAAAATCCCGCCGACCCGTCGGAAATGATTTCAATATTGAGTTTGTCTCTTGACACGTTGAATTCGATGCAAGCCTTTTTGATGGCTTCATCGATGGTTTTTCCTTCTATTTCAAGGGACTGCATATTTTACCTCGTTTCAGGATGGTCGCTTGTTGATATAGTGTTGCTGCCCGATGCTCAGGATATTTTGAAACAGCCAGTAAATTACCAGCCCAGACGGAAAATTCAAAAACATGAAAGTAAAGACAACAGGCATGATTAACATGATTTTCTGCTGCATGGGATCACCCATGGGAGGGGTCATTTTCTGCTGGATGAACATGGTGGCGCCCATAATAATGGGGGTGATGTAATAGGGGTCCTTTTCAGACAAATCCTGTATCCACCAGCAAAATGGAGCGTGGCGAAGCTCGATGGCATACAGAAGGGTCTTGTAAAGACCAAAAAATACGGGGATCTGAAGTACCATGGGCAGACATCCACCCACCGGGTTTACTTTATGGGTTTTATACAGGGCCATCGTTTCCTGGCTGATCTTCGTCTTGTCATTCTTGTACTTCTCCCGGAGTTCGGCGAGCTTCGGCTGGAGTTTCTGCATGTCCTTCATGGATTTGTAACTCTTGTTCCCCAGAGGCCAGAAAATGATCTTGATCAGGATGGTCAAAATGATAATGGCGATGCCGTAATTGTGAACATATTTGAACAAGAACTTCAGGCAAACAAGAAGCGGCATGGCGAGCCACTTCAGCCAGTCGCCAAAGTCAATGGCATTTTCAAGACCAACCCCCAGGGTCTTGAGTATATCGTGATCCTTTGGCCCGAGATATAACGAATAACTGAATACGCCTGCCTGACCGGTGGGGATAAGATTCTGAGGCCCTTTCATGCCTACAGACACCATGTTCTGGGCGTTTTTGGACAGGGAAATGCTGGTCAGGGTCGGGTTTTGAGAGATCATGGACGCGATGAAATATTTGCTTTCGAAACCTCCCCAGGCGGCATCGGGACCGAGCACTTTCGATGATTCCATTTTCTTGACCTCGTGGCGGTCAATGCTCTTCGCAATGAAAGAGATGGGGCCTTCATGAGAGTAGCTGTCCGTTTCCAGTTTCGGATCGACAAATTCATTCCAGCTGAGAAGCGCGCTCTGGTTTAGCGACATTCCCGTGAGGTTATAGACCTTTACCTCAAGATCAAAAGCAAATTTCTCGGGATAAAACGTATATGTTTTTTCCACCCGTATCGAATTGGGGTATGAAAGTGTGAAGGTCAGTCGACGGCTGTCCTGGGTATTGGTCAGGTCAATCGAGTTGTTATCCGCCGCAAACAGACTGTCGGGACGAATATCGATGTTCGATTCCGGGAAAGTGAGGGTCAGCGGACGGGGCATTCCATCCATGACGTGAACCAGTTCGATGGGTTCGGAATCTTTGGAAAGGTTTTTCTGATAACCCTTTAACTTGAATGACTTGAGGGCGCCGCCGCTGGTAGTGAAAATGGCGGAGTACAGCGGGGTTTCGACAGGGATATCCTTCTCGATCCCTGTGACTGCCTTCGTTAAAATGGTTCTCGACGAGGCTTGTTTTACCGGTTCCGGGGCAACTTCTCTCACGACCGGTTTCTGATCGACGGTTGCCTCTTTCTGAACGGGTTCCGGTTCTTTTTTAGCGGGTTTTGGCGCAAAAAATAACTGCCATGTAAAGATGACGATCAATGATAGGACCACGGCAAGAAATGCCTTTTTGTCCATTAAATACCTCCCTGTTTTTCCGTCTCAAGTTATTTGACGGGATCATATCCGCCGGGGTGAAAGGGATGACACCGCAAGAGCCGCATCACGCCGAGAAACAGGCCTCTGAACGGACCGTGCTTCCTGATCGCAGCGATCGCGTATTCGGAGCATGTCGGGTAAAATCGGCAACAGGGAATAAAAAGGGGGGATATGCACATCTGGTAAAATCGGATAAATGCGATAAAGATCTTTTCCAGAATTTGTACCAACATGTTATTCAGCATCGGATTTTCTTATTAAGAGATTTTCCAATTCCCGGCATACATCCCGATAGGCCAGAGTATGTGCATCTTTTTTGGCAATAATGACGATATCTTGAGAGGATGATAACCTGGATTTGTTCAATCTGAAAAATTCTCTTAAGAGACGTTTAATTCTGTTTCTCTGAACAGCACTCCCTGCCTTCTTACTGACCGTTATTCCCAGTCTCCTGGCTCCCGCTTGATTCCGGCATGCGATCATGGTGAAATGTTTTGAATGTCTCCGCACCCCTTGGTCGTATATGGTCGTATAATCTTTTCTTTTGAAGATTCTTTCGTGCCTGCCGAAGGTTCGTTTTTCCATGGCCTCCCTGGCTTCAGGGTTATACGGTCAGCCGTTTTCTCCCTTTTGCCCGTCTCCTGCTTATGACCAGCCTGCCTCCTCTGGTGGACATTCTGACCAGAAAGCCGTGGGTTCTTTTCCTTTTCGTATTGCTGAAATTTGTCAGGTTCTTTTTCATTTAATGGACCCCGGTTAATTTAATAAGAAGTCTCATTAACCATAACAATATCCGTTTGTCAAGGCTAAATTGGTTCAATGAACGCCCGCCTATAGGATAAGCATAAATTAGACGATTTGTCGTAATAACGAACGCAGATGAACTAACAAGGCCTTGACATAGATCTGAAGTCCATCTAATAAGAGAAGCCATGACCCATGAGGCCGCTATTTCCATCGACAGGAAGCCCTACCGCTGGATCGTTTTCAGTGTCGCCTTTGCCGTTTTCATGGTGCGGCTGGACGGCTATGTCGTCAATATATCCCTGCCCACGATCACTCGTTATTTCCATGTGGGAACGAGTGAGGCTTCCTGGGTGGTTCTATCTTATCTCCTCGTCATGACGGCCAGCATGCTCATCTTTGGGAAGCTGGGTGACCGCGTCGGACTCAAGAAAATATTTATCTCCGGATATGTCTGTTTTACTGCCGGGTCTCTGCTCTGCGGTCTTTCTCACAATATTTGTATGTTGGATGTGGCAAGGGGCATTCAGGGAATCGGCGGGGCCATGATGATGACGGGCGCCTTCGCCGTCATTTCCCATTACCTCCCCGAGGCCATTACCGGATGGGCCTTTGGACTGTGTTCCCTGGCCAACTCCCTCGGCATCATGGTGGGCGCCCCCTTGGGCGGAATCATTACGGGGTTTTTCTCCTGGCATTGGATCTTTCTCATCAACATCCCGGTGGGTATCGCCGCCGTTCTGATTGCCCGAAAAGCCCTGCCGGACGAGAAACCCGCTGGAACGGCCAAAGAGAAACCCCGTTTTGACGTAATCGGTTCGACCCTCAGTTTCATCGCTCTTTCGACCCTCGTTTACGGGTTGAGTATGGGCAACGAAAGTGGGTGGCAGTCACCGGTCATCCTGGCATCGCTGGCGATTGCGGCAGTGGCGTCGGGTGCATTCATTTACAGGGAAATAACCTGCGCCGACCCGATTCTTGATTTTAAAATATTCAAAAACCGTGACTTCGCCTTCGCCATCCTGACAACCCTGATGGCCGTCATGCTTCTGTCGGGAGGGAACTTTCTGCTGCCGTTTTACCTGGAACTCGTCAGGGGACTGGAGACGGAAAAGGTCGGCTTTGTCATTTTGATCTATTCGCTGGTATATATACCTATCGCGCCGTTTTCGGGACGTCTTTCAGACAGGATTAATCCGCGTATCATCTGCGCCGCTGCCATGTTCATGGGGCTGATCGCCTGTCTTTTCTTTGCCTTCAGCCTTTCTCGGCCCGGTCTTGCACCTGCTGTGATCTATCTCATTCTGCTCGCCGTAGCATACAGCCTGTTCTTTCCTTCCAGCAACCATTTCGTCATGAGCCTGGCGCCCCGTGAAAATCAGGGCTCCGCCTCGGGAGTCTATACGACGGCTATAAATGTGAGCATGGTTCTGGGCATCTGTCTTTTTGAGAGCGTTTTTTCCAATTCCCTGCCGGAAGGCGTTTCCCTGAAACACACGTCGCCCGATCAGTTTGTCTCTATTGCGGACCTTCTTACAAACGCCTTCCGGGTCGCTTTTATCGTCGGCAGTTTCGTCTGCCTCCTGGCCTTTGTTTTTTCCTTGTTTACCGGTCGAAAGACTTCAAAACTTTAACCCACGCCCCCCGCGCGGGAGGCGACGGACCTATACATATCAGGGACACGATGCATGGTGTTTCAATCCACGCCTCCGCGCGGGAGGCGACAAACCATTAAGGTTTACGCGGTACGTATC
>CAZIQY010000027.1:0-37052 GCA_964541605.1 uncultured Syntrophaceae bacterium
ATATGTTAAGCTTTTACAAATTTTATGTACTAACTATTCCGGACAGTAGTGATATGGATTGAAAAGTCATTTAAAAGTAATCATCTCATGGTATATTTTAATTCCACAAGGAGGAAAAACGTTATGAAAAAATGTGGTTATCTGATTCCCGGTATATTGATGATCCTGTCTGTCCTTCTCTACAGTTCACAGGCAATGGCCGCAGAAAAGACGGGATTCGTCGACGTTCGCGAAATCATGATAAAATCAGATGCAGGGAAAAAAGCATCCGAAGAATTCAAAAAACTTTATGAAAAGGATCGCACTAAAATCCAGGCAAAAGAGGCAGAGTTAAAAAAACTCAAAGATGAGCTTGAAAAACAAAGGGCGATCTTAACCGAAACGGCCATGAAGGAAAAAGAAGCGGCCTACCAGAAAAAATTCAGGGATTACCAGTTACTGGTCAAGGATTCCAACGAAGAGCTTCAGGCGAGAGATCAGGAACTTTCCAAAAAATTGATACCCGAAATACTGAAAGTGGTTCACGCCATCGGAGACCGGGAAAAATACACCCTGATCATTGACATCGGGACTATCCCGGTTGCTTACTACGCGAAGGGAAACGATCTGACGGCGCGGGTAACCGAAGAAATGAACAAGACATACAAACCCCAGAAGTGATCACTGAATCTTTAGAATAAACGCCAAGAGTTAAGGAGCAGGATTATCTTTGAAGAAGACGTTAAATGAGATCGCAGTTTATTTAGACGGCCGGGTTGTCGGAGATGGTGATGTCCTCATTGAAAACATTCGGGGAATTGATGAAGCCGGCAAGGGAGACCTGACCTTCATTTCAAATCCAAAATACCTGAAAAAAATGGAGACAACCAATGCCTCCGCCATCCTGGTCTCTCCGGAAACGGAAAGGATGGATAAAAATCTGATCATCGTCGATGATCCCTATGCCGCTTTCGGCAAGGTCCTTGGTCTCTTTTATCCCGAAGAAGATGATCCCCCGGAAATCATGAGAAATGCATTCATCGAGGCGGGCGCTTTCATCTCGAAAGAAGCCACCATTTACCCGGGGGTTTATGTCGGTCGGGGCGCACGAATCGAACGTGGCGTCATTCTTTACCCCGGGGTTTACATTGGTCGACACGCGGTGATTGATGAAGACTCCATCCTCTATCCCAACGTGTCTGTCTACCGAAAATGCCGTATCGGGAAGAGGGTCGTCCTCCATTCAGGTGTTGTCGTTGGAAGCGATGGATTCGGTTTTGCCGGGCCGGGCCGGGAGAACATAAAGATCCCTCAGGTTGGAATCGTTCAGATAGACGATGACGTCGAAATCGGCGCCAATACCACTATCGATCGAGGGACCCTTGACAAAACCTGGATACAGAGGGGTGTAAAAATCGACAACCTGGTACAGATTGCGCATAATGTGGTGATCGGGGAATATTCCGTGATCGTTTCCCAGGTCGGCATCTCGGGAAGCACGAAACTCGGCAAGGGCGTGATTCTTGGGGGACAGGCAGGACTGGTCGGTCACATCGACATCGGAGATCATGTCATGATAGGTGCGCAGTCGGGTGTGCATGAAGATGTACCCGCCCGCCGGGTTGTTTCAGGATCGCCTCACCTGCCTCACGGAAAGTGGCTGCGCGTCCAGGCCTGCGTTTCTCAACTGCCGGAAATGCGCAAGAATGTCGCTTTGCTTTTAAAGCGGATCGAAGACATCGAAAAAAAACTGAACATGAGCGTCTCAAGATCTCTGGGATAACATCTCTTCAGATAAGGCTTATAAACATTCAATAAAATCTGACATGGCGGACATATTATGAACATTCACCCCACAGCAATTGTATCACACAAAGCTCACATCGAGGAGGGGGTTGAAATCGGCCCCTATTCTATCATTGATTCAGACGTGCGTATAGGCAGGAACACGATTATTGGACCTCATGTCGTCATAAAAGCTTATACAGACATCGGAGAAGGATGTCGCTTTTTTCAGTTTTCTTCCATCGGCGAAGTCCCCCAGGACATCAAATTCAAAGGTGAAGAAACGAAGGTCATTATCGGAAGTCATAACACGATCAGAGAGTTCGTCACCATCCATCGGGCAACCACCGAAGATACGGGGGTAACGATTATCGGAGATCACAACCTTATCATGGCTTACTGCCACGTGGCCCACAACTGCAAGCTGGGAAATCACATCGTCATGGCCAATGCCGCCAACCTCGGAGGTCACGTCCACGTGGAAGATTTCGCCATTATCAGTGGTTTGACGGGAATTCATCAGTTCACCCGCATCGGCGCCCATTGCATTATCGGCGGCGCATCGGCAGTAAACAAGGACATTCCTCCTTTTGTCACAGCATCGGGAAATTTTGCCAAACTCTACGGGCTCAATCTGATCGGCCTGAAACGCAGAGGATTCAAGG
This sequence comes from uncultured Syntrophaceae bacterium, assembly GCA_964541605.1. Taxonomy (GTDB): domain Bacteria; phylum Desulfobacterota; class Syntrophia; order Syntrophales; family UBA2185; genus CAZIQY01. The sequence goes on from CAZIQY010000027.1 coordinate 2,430, forward strand.
AAGAAACGATCGTGGCGCTGAAAGAGGCGTATAAGATCATATTTCGATCATCCCTTCTTTTATCCGATGCCCTTGAAAGGGTGGGGAAAGAAATTGACGACATCCCCGAGGTCAGGCATTTGATCGATTTTATTCAAAACTCCGAACGAGGGATCTGCAGATAACGGGCGGGAAGGACAAGGGAGAGAAGGAATCGAAAAGTTCCACAGTCACGCATGAAATTTAAGGGATCCTATGAATGAAATCAGAATAGGGGTGGTGGGAATCGGGCATCTCGGCAACTACCACCTGCAGAAATACCAGAAATTGCCGAACAGCAAAATCGTGGGCGTTGTGGATGTTGTGGAGGAACGCATCCGGCAGGCAGCTGAAAGTTACAATTGCAAAGCATTGAGCGATCACCGTGATCTGATTGGAGGTGTCGATGCGGTCAGTATCGCCGTTCCTACAGGCGCTCATCACAGGATCGCAAAAGATTTTCTCAAAGCCGGAGTGGATGTATTGCTGGAAAAACCCATTGCCGCCACCCTTGCGGAAGCGGATGAGCTTGTCGATATCGCCAGAGAAAATGGCCGGGTCTTTCAAATCGGATTTGTAGAGCGGTTCAATCCCGCGATCGTTGCACTGAAAACTGTTATGGGAAAACCCCTATTCATCGAGTCGCACAGGCTTCATCCTTTTTTCGGGCGGGGGACGGATGTAGATGTCATTCTGGATCTAATGATTCATGATCTCGATATAATTTTACATTTTGTCGGATCCCCGATATCGACCGTTGAGGCCGTCGGTGTATCCGTCATGTCCGACAAAGTGGACATTGCCAACGCCCGTCTGACCTTCAAGTCCGGTTGTGTGGCAAATGTCACCGCCAGTCGCGTCACGGGGAAAAAATTGCAGAAGATACGGTTTTTCGGAATTGAGGGTTACCATGCCGTTGATTATGCGAAGCGGGAACTGGTGTCTCTGAGTAAAAGAAATGGAGTGGGAGGGAAAATTGAAATAACGGGAAATCCCGTCGAAGTCGGCAACCATGATCCCCTGGAAGAAGAGATCCGTTCCTTTCTCGATGCTGTTACAAACAGACTGCCGGCTCCCGTATCCGGCAGGGAGGGCCGGGAAGCCCTGGGATTGGCCCTTCTCATCGGCGAAAGAATAAAAACTGCACAGGAGATGTTTTATGATACCCATGGTTGACCTGAAAAGACAGTACAGCCTTCTCAAAGAGGACATCGATGAAGCCATACATCATGTCCTTGTCAATACCCAATTTATTCTTGGGCCGAATGTTTCAGAGTTGGAAAGAGAAATTGCCGCATATCACGACACGTCTCATGCCATCGGAGTAGCCAGCGGCACGGATGCCCTGCTCCTCGCCCTCCGGGCCTGCGGTATCGGTCCCGGAGATGAGGTCATTACAACCCCCTTTACCTTTATCGCAACAGCGGATGTGATATCACTGCTCCATGCCAGGCCGGTTTTTGTTGATATTGTACCGGACACATACAATATCGACCCCGCCAGGATAGAAGAAAAGATCACGGGAAAAACAAAGGCTATCGTTCCCGTCCACCTTTTCGGGCACCCGGCCGATATGACCCCGATCATGGATCTTGCACGGAAATACCATCTCAGGGTGATAGAAGACTGTGCCCAGGCTTTCGGGGCAACATACCGGGGCAAGAAGAAGGTCGGTTCCATAGGTGATTGCGGATGCTACAGCTTTTTCCCGAGCAAAAACCTGGCCGGTTACGGTGACGGCGGCATGATCATCACACGGGACGAAGAGCTGGCAAACAATCTGAGACTCCTGAGGAATCATGGCAGCGCCATAAAATACCACCATAATCTTTTGGGCTACAATAGCCGTCTCGACGAAATCCAGGCCGCCATCATCCGGGTAAAATTTAAAAGGATCGATGAATTCAACCACATGCGCAGGCACCATGCCGATCTTTACAGGACGCTTATCAGGAGGGACGACATTATTTTCCCAACAGAACGTTCCGGATGCACCCACGTCTATCATCAGTTCACCATTCGATCAAAACACAGAGAGCAGATCATGCAGGCTCTTAAGAATCAACAAATCTCATCCGCCATCTATTATCCGCTGCCTCTTCATCAACAAGAGCTATTTGTTTCCCTTTACGGTAACGGCAAAGAGCTTAAAAACAGCGAAACATGTTCAAAAGAAGTCCTGTCGCTCCCTATGTTTCCGGAACTTGAAAAAAAAGAAATCCAACACATAAGCGATGTCATCAACCATGTATCCTGAAACGCATATGCATGTTGACAGGGAAAGCATTGACACCACAAATCCAAAACAAATCATGATTGTGGCTGGTGAGGTCTCAGGGGACTTGCATGGAGGAAATCTGGTTAAAGCTATGCGCCAGATGGACCCAAGCCTCCGATTTTACGGTGTTGGAGGCAGGAAGCTAAAGGAAGCGGGGGTCAACCTCATTGCTGATTCTTCCGACATGGCCGTGGTTGGACTGACTGAGGTTTTTGCAAGACTGGGAACAATCATGAAGGTCATGCGTTGTCTAAAGACTTCGATGAAGGATCTCAAACCTGATCTTGTCATCCTCATCGATTATCCGGACTTTAATCTTTCTGTAGCGAAATCAGCAAAAAAAAACGGCGTTAAGGTTTTTTACTATATCGGTCCCCAGGTCTGGGCATGGAGAAAAGGAAGAATAGAACAGATTAAAAAGAATGTCGATAAAATGGCCGTGATCCTCCCCTTCGAAGCTCCCTTTTATCATGCGGCCGGTGTCAATGCGACGTTCGTCGGACATCCTCTCCTCGATGAGGTCAAAACAAACTATTCGCGGGATGAAACGATTCGTCGTCTTGGTCTTCAACCTGGGGTAACAACCGTGGGCATGTTACCCGGAAGCAGGCAGGCTGAAATTATCAAACATCTCCCTGAAATGATCAAAGCGGCTGAAATCATTGAGAAGAAAATACAACCGGTGCAATTTATCATTCCTCTTGTTGAAACATTGGACATCACCTTTGTTTCGAATATCATCAGGCAATTCCCCGTGAAAGTCAGGGTTGTCCGCGATGCCGTCTACGACGTCATTCACTGTACTGACATTGCCATGGTTGCTTCAGGAACAGCTACCCTGGAAACAGCATTGATGGAAACGCCGATGGTGATCATCTATAAGGTTTCCGCACCCTCTTACTACATCGGGAAGATGGTGATCAACATTGATCACATCGGTCTTGTCAACATTATTGCAGGAAAAACCGTTGTTCCTGAATTGATCCAGGACGACGCCAACGCAGAAAGGATCGCAACAGAAATCATCGATATCCTGACAAACAAAGAAAGACTGTTCGACATCAAATCCCAACTCTCAGAAATCCGGAACAAACTGGGAAGTCCGGGCGCCGCCGAGAGAGTTGCCCGGCTCGCCTATGAAATGCTGTAACAATGGAAATCTTTAGACGCCTTTTAAAGTACGCCAGACCCCATTTATCGAAGTTCATCCTTGCGATGTTCTGTATGCTGTTGGTCGGCGCCACGACATCTGCCCTGGCTTTTCTTATAAAGCCCGCCCTCGATGAAATCTTCCTGAAAAAAAATAGTGATATGCTGATATGGATACCCGTTGCAGTCATTGTCATCTATCTCATTAAGGGAGTATGCAGCTATACACAAACGATACTAATGAGCTTTATCGGTCAGCGAATCGTTGCAGATCTGCGGAATCAGTTATACCGGCATATCCAGATGCAATCTCTGTCTTTTTTCACCAAAAACCCCACAGGACTCCTGATGTCGAGGATCACCAATGACGTCGGCTATGTTCAAGGGGCCGTATCGGAGGCAGTTACAAGTCTTCTCAAGGATTCTTTTACCCTCATCTTTCTTGTCTTTGTTATCTTTTACCGGGACTGGCAACTGGCCATCATCGCCATGTTTGTCTTTCCCCTGACCATTTACCCAATTGCAAAATTCGGCCAAAAATTGAGGAGTATTGCCACCCGCACCCAGGTCACCATGGGAAGCCTGACAACGCTGCTTCAGGAAACCATATCGGGGACCAGAATCGTCAAGGCCTTCGGCATGGAAAATTATGAAAATGAAAGGTTTGCAAAAGAAAACGAACATCTTTTCAAGCTTGCCTTAAAATCCGTTTCCGTAAGCGCCGTGTCCAGCCCTTTTATGGAATTTCTGGGAGGTATCGGTATCGCCACGATTGTCTTCTATGGAGGCTATCAGGTCATCAAGGGTTTCTCGACACCCGGCACCTTTTTCTCTTTTCTCGCCGCTTTGATTATGCTCTATGAACCGGTCAAGAGGTTGACCAACGTCAATAACACCATCCAGCAGGGAATCGCCGGCGCCATAAGGGTATTTACCATCATTGATTCGGTCCCCGATATAAAAAATGAAACCAATGCCATCGATCTCCCAAGGATTTCTAAAGGAATCAAAATTGAACATGTTACCTTTTGTTATGAAGAAATCCCCGTTCTGAAGAACATTCATCTTTCAATCAAGGTTGGAGAAGTCGTTGCCTTTGTAGGGATGAGCGGCGGCGGCAAGACGACCCTGGTTAATCTGATCCCTCGCTTCTATGATGTAGCGGATGGACAAATTCGGATAGACGGCCATGACATTCGCCATGTTACCATTGAATCTTTGCGCGGACAGATTGGCATCGTCACCCAGCAAACCATTCTTTTTAATGACACCGTGAGAAATAATATTGCCTACGGGAATATTGAAAAGAGCGAAGAAGACATCATTCAGGCAGCCAAGGCCGCGAACGCCCATGCATTCATCACGAAGCTTCCAAACGGATATGATACGATCATCGGTGAGCTGGGAGCAAAACTTTCCGGCGGAGAAAGACAAAGAATCTCCATAGCAAGGGTGCTCCTCAAGGATGCGCCCATCCTGATCCTCGATGAGGCTACGTCATCCCTCGACACAGAGGCGGAAATAGAAGTCCAGGATGCTCTTGAAACCCTTATGAAGGGAAGAACCACCCTGATTATCGCACACCGGCTCTCAACCATCCGGAACGCGGACCGGATCATCGTCCTCGCAAAGGGTGAAATTGTCGAAGAGGGAACCCACGAATCCCTCCTGGAGAAAAAGGGCGAATACTTTAAATTCCATAACATGCAGTTCAAGGATGAAAACCGGAGCCATCCTTCTAATTCCACTGCTGATAACAAGCGATAATTTTTTAATCATGAAGATACCGAATACCCGGCTCAGACAAATCTGGTACACTGACCGCAACTACTCTAAATTAAATCCCATGATTTCGATTTTGGGCCTGGTGTCTTTTATTTACCGTTCGGCTGTCAGCCTGAGAAACCGGATGTATGATAGTGAGATCATTAAACAGGAAAAACTCCCCTGCAAGGTCATCAGCATAGGTAATGTAACCGTCGGAGGAACAGGAAAGACACCGACAGTCATCATGCTGGCCAATCTCCTGAAGGAAAAAGGATACAGGCCCGCCGTTTTAAGCCGGGGATACGGCGGTAAAACAAAATCTCCCGTAAACATCGTGTCAGACGGGACTCATATCCTGATGGGACACACAGAAGCAGGCGATGAACCGGTTCTCATTGCACAATCCACTGACGGGATACCGGTCCTGACGGGACCCAAAAGAACACTCACAGGTAGAGTCGCCATAGAAAAACTGGGAGCCGACATCCTGATTCTCGACGATGCCTTTCAACACAGGCGCATTTTCAGGGATGCAGACATCGTCCTTTTGAACAGGGAGAAACCGTTCGGAAACGGTTTCCTCCTCCCCAGAGGCCCCCTTCGGGAACCACCGGAAGCTCTGAAACGGGCGGATTTCATCCTATGGAAAGACACAGTCAGAGACGGCCGCTATCCCCGATACCAGGAACAGGGCATCGACAAGTTCCTCCCCGTTCTGTCGGGATATCTGAGACCGCAAGCCCTCTTCCGGGGGAACACCAAGGATTCCATGCCCCTCGAACATATCAGGGGCAAAAAAATCTGCGCTTTCGCGGGCATCGGTTCACCTGAAGCCTTCATAGAAACGATCGAGTCCCTGGAAGGGATCCCGGTCAGGTCACTGATTTTTCCCGACCATTACCGTTATTCATTGGAAGATATCTCCAAGATCCGAAACAGTTCCTCCGCGTCCGGCGCGGACATCATCGTAACCACAGAAAAGGATGGTATTCGATTGACCGATTTTCCTGACTTCCTGAAAGATATATTCGTTTTAAAAGTGGAAATGGAAATTCTCCCATCCCGCGAATTATTCGATTCCGTCATTCGTGAAAAACTGAAATGAGCGTAAGAATTTCAACAAGATACTCCCTTGAGAAGGCAAAAAACATCCTTATCCGCGGGACAAACTGGATCGGCGATGCCGTAATGACCATCCCTGCGGTTATCGCTATCAGAAACTCATTCCCGGAATCAACAATATCTGTATTGGCCAAACCCTGGGTTGCCGAGATTTATCGACTATGCCCGGCCGTGAATGAAATCATCCTTTTTCACGATCCGGGTTCTCACTCGGGAATCCAGGGAAAAATCAGGCTGGCAGGAGAACTGAGAACCAAAAGATTTGATGCAGCCATACTTCTGCAAAACGCCATAGAGGCCGCCATTATCACCTGCCTGGCGGGCATTCCGATCAGGGCGGGATACAATTCCGACGCCAGGGGATTCCTTCTGACCCACTCTGTTCAGAGGACGGAAACCATCAAAGAAGTGCATCAGATCAATTATTATATGGAAATGGTAAAATCACTTGGTTGCATGCTTGCAGAAAAAAGCGTTTGTCTGCAGCCGGATAGCGCCTCCGCTTCCATATCAGGCGACATACTTCGTCAACACGGGATTAGGGAAGGCAAAATCATTATCGGTGTGGCTCCGGGAGCTACATACGGACCGGCCAAGAAGTGGTTTCCGGAGAGATTTGCTGCTGTTGCAGACAGACTGATTGATGAATTCTCAGCGCAAGTCGTTTTATTGGGGAGTGGCGACGATAGAAAAAATGCGGAACAGGTCGAACAGACGTCCCGCCATCCCCTGTTTAACCTGTCAGGACATACAAATCTCAAAGAGGCTATTGCCGTCATAGCACGGTGTAACCTTTTTATATCTAATGATTCCGGTTTGATGCATGTTGCCGGGGCTTTAGATGTTCCTTTGGTCGCTATTTTCGGCTCGACGAACCCTGCTACGACTTCCCCCGTGGGAAACAAAAGTATTGTGGTATGCAAAAACGTCCCGTGCAGTCCTTGCCTGAAGGAAGTATGCCCCACGGATTTCCGCTGCATGGACATGATCAGTATCGATGACGTTTATGAAACCGCCAGAGATCTTTTAAAAAAATGAAAAAGAACACCGCCGTTTTTCTGGACAGAGATGGAACGATGAACGAAGAGGTGGGTTATCTGGACTGCCTCAGCAAGCTGAAGCTTTATGACCGTACGGCAGAGGCTGTCCGGATGATCAATGAACAAGGAATGAAGGTTGTTGTGATTACCAATCAGTCCGGCGTAGCGAGGGGTTATTTTTCGGAGGGTTTTGTAAGGACGGTCCATTCACGCATCCATGAAATCCTTCAGTCAAACGGGTCGTTTATCGATGCATTCTACTACTGTCCCCATCATCCGACGGAGGGAATCGAACCATACCTGAAACAGTGTGCATGCAGGAAACCGGAACCGGGTATGCTTATCCGCGCATCACAGGATTTGAATATCGATCTTGCCCGATCATACATGGTGGGGGACATGATCAAGGACATAGAGGCGGCAGGCAGAGTCGGCGCAAAAGGCGTTCTCGTCAGGACGGGATATGGTTTGAATACCGTACGGGAGTATTTCCCGGCCGGGCAATCCGGAATAACCTTCGATGAAAAGATTAAGACACAACCGTCCTATATCGCCGATGATATTCTTGAAGCGGTCAAATGGATTCTGAAGGACAGGGATCAGTGAATATTCTCATTGTCAAATTGAGCGCCATCGGTGACGTGATTCATACCCTTCCCTCCCTTGCGGTATTGAGAAGGCATTATCCGGACGCGCACATTACCTGGGTCATCGAAGAGGCATCTTCAGATCTCATCATGGGTCATCCGCATCTCGATTGTGTTATTATTTCTCGCAGAAAGCAATGGATAGATGATCTGAAAAACGGCAGGCTCAGCGAGCTACTGCGAGAAATGCGCGCCTTTATCAAGGATGTAAGAACTCAGGCTTATGATCTGGTGATCGATTTTCACGGTCTCTTCAAAAGCGCTGTTGTCGTTCTTCTAAGCTCAGGCAAAAGAAAACTCGGATATGACAGCATGCAGGAATTGAGCGGCCTGTTTCTCAATGAAAAGATTCCCGAAGATATGGGAAAACACGCCATTGACCGTTACCTCGATTTCCTCCGCCACCTCGGTGCCGATGTCGGGGAACCGGAATTTCTGATCCCGATTTCCGAAGAAAACATAAACAAGGTGGAACATCTCCTGGCGACAAACCACATTCGGCAAGAAGACCGGTTTGCGGCAGTGAATCCCGTGGCATTCTGGGATACAAAGCTCTGGGGAAACGAAAAATTCGCCTGTCTGTGCGACAGGATAATAAATGAATTACGTACAAGAATTGTACTCACAGGGACTGATCGTGCGGCTTTATCTGAAATCCAAGCCTTTATGAAGAGTCCCGCCGTCAACCTGGGGGGAGAAACAAGCCTTAGAGACTTGGCATATCTGTACCGGCGTTCCTCTCTTCTGATCACAACGGACTCGGGACCTATGCATGTTTCAGCGGCTGTTGGAACACCCGTCATTGCCCTCTTCGGTCCCACCGATCCTTTGCGGACGGGTCCATATGGAAAAGGACACACAGTTATTCGCAAAGATTTGTCCTGCAGCCCGTGTTTTTTAAAGAAATGCGAGGCAAAAACCTGTATGACAGATATCAGTGTGGATGAAGTCTTTGAGAAAGCAGCGGAAAAATTGGCCAATCCTTCTTGAAATCTCAGTTGCCGGAAATCAGGCTAACGGATATTGTCTATGGTGTGATTGAAATAGGCTTGTGTTGCATCAACAAAATGGATAAAATATTGGAAAAATAAACAGAAAGGAAAAATATGGCAATCAGTAAGGAATTGCTTGACATTCTGGCATGCCCTAAATGCAAGGGGGACATTTATCTGAACGAAGCGGAAGATGGATTAATCTGTGACGATTGCAAGCTGTTGTATGAGATTAAAGATGATATCCCCATCATGTTAATCGATGAGGCAAGGAAACTGCCGTAATCCCCTGCTGACTTATTGACTTTTTCATTTTATGATTCGTGAAGATGGCATATGAAAAAGAATCTATCCCGCACGGTTTTTGTCTTTTTAATTCTCTGTTAATTGAAAACCCTTTAAGCCTGAAACGATACCTTCAAAGGTCTGAAGCACTTCACACCTTCCTTCCATTTGATCTTGTACAAGACATGACCTTTCCAGCTTCACTGGTGGCCGTCGGTTTTTGGAAATAATGCAAACAGAGCAATTCAACTGACTAATATGCTTGATATTGCGATGATTTAAGAATATAAACAGACGTCGGAAAGACAATGAATGACAGTCGATGAATAGACAATGGCACTGGACAGGAAAAAACTGAATGATGGCCTGAAGGAAGGCCTTAAGAAGGGATGGAGCGGCTTCATCTGGATCATGAAGATCCTCATTCCTGTCTCTTTCTTCACGGCCCTGTTTGCCTGGACGGGATGGTTGAGTCACCTGGATTTCCTTCTTCAGCCTTTGATGAGCATCATGAGTCTGCCGGCTATCGCCGCTCTCCCCCTCCTGATCGGCATGTTAACGAATATCTATGCCGGCATCGCCGCCATGGCGGTGCTGCCGTTTTCTCAGGATCAGATGACCCTCATGGCCATTTTTCTTTTGATTGCCCACAACCTGATTCAGGAAGGTATCATTCAGGCAAAGTCGGGCATTCACCCCCTGAAGGCGACCCTGTTTCGTATCGTCACCGCGATTTTCACGGTGATCGCCGTCGCTCCTTTTTTCGATATAACCACAACGGTCATGGGAGCCATAGGTCCTTCCCTTGAAATACAGATGACTTTGCTTGAATCCTTACAGGAATGGGCACTGACGACCCTTGGCCTCATGATCAAGATTTTTTTCATTATCATGGCCATCCTGACGTTACTCGAAATTCTGAAAACCTTTGATCTGATTCACCCGATGGTGAGAATCCTGAATCCTGTCCTTAGGCTCATGGGTTTGAATCAGAAGGTCGGCTTTTTGTGGCTGACGGCCGTCGTTTTTGGAGTGGCCTACGGCGGCGCGGTAATTGTGGAAGAGGTCAAGGCAGGCCACCTGACGAAGGAAGAGCTGGAAGAACTGCATCTTTCCATCGGGATTAATCACGCACTGGTTGAGGACCCGAGTCTTTTCCTGTCTCTGGGACTCAGCCCGTTCTGGCTCTGGATTCCGCGGCTGATTGTGGCCATTCTGGCCGAGCGTTTGCTTACACTCTGGCGCGTTTTAAGGAGGAAATAATGGGAGAAAAAATTATTCAGGTTGATGCGTTCACGGACAGACCGTTCAAGGGGAATCCGGCCGCTGTCTGTATTCTGTCCCGGGAGCATGATGCGGACTGGATGCAGAATGTGGCACAGGAAATGAACCTGTCGGAAACGGCTTTTTTATTGAGGCAGGATGATGGCTACATCCTGCGCTGGTTCACGCCTGCCGTGGAAGTGGAACTCTGTGGGCATGCCACCTTGGCCAGCGCCCATGTCCTGTGGGAAACGGGATATCTGAATTCACTGGAGGAAGCACATTTTTTCACGAAAAGTGGCCTTCTGACAGCAACACTCAGGGATGGATGGATCGAAATGAATTTCCCGGCTGAACCTGAAACAACCGCTTCCTTGCCCCCTGAACTTGAGGAAGCCCTGGGAACCAGATTCAGATACGTCGGGAAAAACCGCTTCGACTATCTGGTGGAGGTTGACACCGGGGAATCTGTCCGCAAGATGGCTCCTGATTTTGCCCTCCTCGGCAGCATTGAGATGCGCGGCGTGATCGTCACGAGCCTTTCCGATTCAAAGGATTACGACTTTGTCTCCCGGTTCTTCGCCCCCCGGGTGGGCGTCAACGAAGACCCCGTGACCGGTTCCTCGCACTGCTGTCTGGCGCCCTTCTGGGGAAACCGCCTTGGAAAGCAAGAGATGATCGGCTGTCAAGTCTCATCGAGAGGGGGGATTGTCAAAGTCCGTCCGGCTGGAGATCGTGTCTATATTAGCGGGCAGGCGGTGACGGTTTTGCGGGGGGAACTGGTTTAATTATTCTATCTTCCAGGTTGTGCCGGAAGGTGTGTCCTTGAGAACAACCTGCTTCTCAGACAGAATGCACCGGATGTCATCGGCCTTTTTCCAGTCTTTGGCCTGCCGGGCAGCCCATCTTTCCTCGATCAGGCGGTCAATTTCATCCACATCCAAGCCCCGCTTTTCGGCTTCCCTGACACGATCCTTTCTGAAATAATCATCGGGGGCTTCGAGGAACAAGCCAAGGACATGTCCGGCTTCCCGAATATTCTTCTGCGCCATATCCAGGACGAAACACGCTTCGGCTGTTGCGGAAAACGTCTTATCTCCAAGATACCCGTTCACAAGCCGTGCGATGTCAAATATATGACCGATGGCCCTCGGGGTCGCAAAATCATCATCCATGGCATCCGTAAACCGGTCCGGCAGGGCCGTCAACTTGTCCGCGAGATCCCGGTCCGCTCCGGAAAGATGATCGACGGTTACCTCTGAAAAATCATTACACCCCGTAAAGATGTCCCCGATTGACTTCAGGGTGGAATAGAGCCGTTCCATGCCTGTTCTTGCCTCGGCAAGGGCTTCATCAGAAAAATCGACGGGGCTTTTATAATGGCTCTGGAGCATAAAAAGCCTCAAGACCTCGGGATGGTATCCGCCCAATATATCGCAGATGGTGAAGATATTGCCGAGGGATTTTGACATCTTTTCGCTGTTGATTCTGACGAAGCCGTTGTGAATCCAGTAGTTGGCCAGTGGTTTTCCCGTCGCCCCTTCAGACTGGGCAATCTCGTTTTCGTGGTGGGGGAAGATCAGATCCTCTCCACCGCCATGAATGTCAAAAGTGCCACCCAGATAGTGCTGGCTCATGACAGAACACTCAATATGCCATCCCGGCCTGCCCCGGCCCCAAGGACTTTCCCACCAGGGCTCCCCTTCCTTGCTGGCCTTCCAGAGGGCAAAATCGAGGGGGTTTTTCTTTTTTTCACTGATATCCACCCTGGCTCCGGCCATCATGTCTTCGAGGCTCCTGCCGGAAAGTTTCCCGTATCCCTGAAATCCCTCCACGGAATAATAAACGTCGCCATCGACCTCGTAGGCCAGTTCCTTCTCAAGAAGGATCCGGATCAGGTCAATCATGCCGTCGATGTGTTCCGTCGCCCTGGGAGCGACACCGGGTCTGGCTACGCCGAGGGCATCCATGTCTTCATTGTGCCGCTCGATATAATCTTCGGATATTTCAAAGATGATTCTCCCCTCGGCAGAGGCTTTGACAATGATCTTATCGTCCACGTCCGTGAAATTTTTTACATAGGTGACGTCGTAACCCCGGTAGCTGAAGTATCGGGTGATAACGTCAAAGACGATGGCCGAACGGGCATGACCCACGTGACAGACATCATACGCCGTGATCCCGCACACATAGATGCCGACCTTCCCCTCTTTGATGGGCTTGAAAATTTCCTTTTTCTTAGTCAGGGTGTTGTAGAACCTCAAAGGCATCGAACCGATTCTCCCTTTAAATACGAAAATGTTTTATTGATTAAGTGACGCAGGGCCGATTATGGAAACAATGGTATCATCTGAAGTCCTGCAACTTCGTCAAATCCGCACATGAGATTCATGTTCTGTATAGCCTGGCCGGACGCCCCTTTGATCAGATTGTCAATCGCAGATACGATAATGGCCCTTTTTGTCCTGCCGTCAACAGTCACTCCGATGTCGCAATAATTGGAACCTCGCACGGACGAGATATTGGGAAGCGTTCCCTCCCTGCAGATCCTGACAAATGGCTTGCCCTCATAGAATGACCGGTAAAGATCGTTCATGTCTGCCGCTGTCACGTCTTTGTGAAGCGTCGCATACATGGTGCTCAGGATCCCCCTGCTGACGGGTAAGAGATGCGGCGCAAAAGAAATCCTGATGTCATGGTCTGCAAGACATCCAAGCTCCTGCTCCATTTCCGGGGTGTGCCGGTGCTGGCCGACCTTATAAGCCCTGAAGCCCTCGTCAACCTCGCAGAAAAGCGTTCCAACCTGAGGTTCCCGCCCCGCCCCGCTGACGCCTGATTTTGAATCCACAATGATGGACGCGGTATCGATCCATTTTTCCGCAACCAGAGGAGCAAGACCCAAGATGGCGCTGGTGGGATAACAGCCCGGATTGGCAATCAGTCTGGCCCGGCTTACAACATTCCCGTATAATTCTGGAATGCCGTAAACAGCCTCTTTGATTATAGTCTTTGCGGTGTGTTCTCTGTACCACTGCTCGTAAATCCTCACATCCCGCAACCGAAAATCCGCACTGAGATCAATGACTTTCTTGCCGGCATTCAAAAACTCACCAGCTATCTGCATCGACACCCCATGGGGCAAGGCCAGAAAGACCACATCGCAAACCTGTGCAACTTCAGCTGGAGATGCATCCATGAAGGAGAGCCCGGTCAATCCGAAAAACACCGGATATACATCAGATACCTGCATGCCCGCATACCTTCTTGACGTAAGAGCGGCAATCCTGACTTCGGGATGGCGCAACAGAAGCCTGAGAAGTTCCTGGCCGGTGTAACCGCTCGCTCCATAGATGCCGACATTCACCATACGTTTCCTCTCTCAGATACAGGATTCCGGTTCAGGCCCGGGATGACATTTTTTCAACAGGATACTACCAGATTGTCTTACAAAAAAAAAGGGGGCAATGAAGCCCCCCTCAGCAATTCTATCTTTTCGAAAACTGGAAGCGTTTCCTGGCTCCCGGCTGGCCGTATTTCTTTCTTTCCTTGACGCGGGAGTCTCTGGTTAAGAATCCTGCCTTTTTCAGTATAGACCTTAATTCCGAATCATACTCCACGAGAGCTTTGGTGATGCCATGTTTAACGGCACCGGCCTGCCCGGCCATACCGCCACCGTTTACATTTACGTAGAAATCAAATCTATTTCTTGCTCCTACCATTTCGAGAGGTTGCATGATGAGCATTTTCAGGCTGTCCCTCGTAAAATAGTCATCAAAATTCCTCTTGTTGATGATCAGGTTTCCACCGCCTTCCTTCATATATACCCTGGCGGTCGCACATTTCCTCTTTCCTGTGGCATAAAAGCGTTTTTCCGTCATAACAACTGTCTCCAGATTGGAAGATTACTCAACGAGATATTTGAAAAATGTGCTCTGCGAAGCGAAGATTTTTCGTGAAAAAGATTCTGAGCAGAGCGGAATGCATTTTTCAAAGGTCATCTCAACATGAACGATATTTGTGTATAACTCTCATATTACAATGTCAACGTCTGAGGACACTGGGCTTCGTGACAATGATCGCTGCCGGCATATACCTTCAGCTTCTTTAGCATTTGTCTTCCCAGAGAGTTTTTGGGCAGCATTCCCTTTACCGCAAATTGCAATACCCTCTCCGGATGGTCAATCAGCAATTTCCCTGCACAGGTTTCTTTAAGACCTCCGGGATAACCGGAATAACGATAATAAATCTTATCTGTCAGTTTTTTCCCTGTAAGCATGATTTTTTCGGCATTAACTACAATCACGAAATCCCCGGTATCGACGTGTGGCGTGTAAACTGGTTTATGTTTACCACGCAGGCGCTTGGCAATCTCACTGGCAAGCCTTCCCAAAACCTGACCCTCGGCGTCAACAAGATACCATTTTCTGTTAATATCTTCTTTTTTTGCATTAAATGTTTTCATAAAATCACCCAGTACACCTAGAATGTAAAGAGAGTGAGTACGCAATTTTATGATTTTTGTCAAGGAAAAACCTGATATGAATCTTCTTTTTTTCCAAGACTCTGTTACCATGACCCAACACTACCAAAACCATAGAGAGAAAAGGCAACCGTATATCTTCTGTCGTTCTCCGTTTCTGAATACTTAATTTCAACGCCCCAGCACTGTTTATGGTAAACGAGGCCATAGGTGTTCTCAAGTGTTTTCTTGTCAAGTTCGTTTCTTCTCAGCAGATACGTCAGATCAAAAGACTTGGAGATCACAGCTTTAAGCGACAGGTTTATTTCTTCGATAGGAGATTGTGTGTATTGAGAAGATGAAAATGGCGACATAGGGACAAAGGGGTTGATTTCACCAGGTGAAGAGCGGGCATACCGATACCCCACAGTGGCCGAATCCCCCCGCCAGTCACTGAGGTTCAGATCATAATTGGTCTTCTTCCACTCGCCCGAATTTACGCTGACCTTGTTTCTTGCTGAAAAGGAAAAATACTGAATAGGGGTGACATCAAGCTCCATGTCGATATCACCAAAGGGTCTTTTGTCTCCGGAAGGCGCAATATCACCCCTTGTGGCCTCTTTGATATCATAGGTTTGGGAAATCTTAAACCGCAGGAACTCCATGTAACTCTTCTCATTTTTCTTTTCTTTTAATTTTGCTACGATCGTATTGGTAAGGGCCAATGTTACCGTATGCTGTTCAGGAACTTTCGTTACATAATCAGGGATATCATTCTGACCGGTATCAGGGATATACGTGTACGTTAATTCCGGTTTGATGCCATGCCTTAATTTATCGATTCTCCGACCGTCCACAGCATATACCTTATGAATTTCAGTCGAGAGGGTCGCACCGGCATTGTACATTAACCGGCTGCCATGTTTGCCCTGATCATTATCCACGGTGTCATCACGATCCCAGAGCGTCCCCTTGAAAGCCACCTGAGGCGTTAGCTGGAAATAATCACCCCCTTTAAGGGGAAGGGAGAAGACAGGCTGAAAATCATAGAGATGACCCTTTTGCCCTTCTGATCTGTAATAGTAGTCGTAGACAGCGCCAAATTCGAGATGTACGGGGGTACCGAAAAGAGACCGCCTTGAACCTGCAAGTGTAATTTCAGGATATTTCTGAAGGGTTAAATGATTCGATGGACTTGCAAAGTCATCGGTGCTCCGAAGCAGAGCCGTCAGGTTATACATTGACCAGCTCTTGACTATACGGGCTGTCGAATCAAGGGAGCCGAGGGACTCATTACCCACAAATGAAACTTTCTTAAATCGCTCCTTTTCATTCGAAGAATAACTATCAAGATAGTAGTTGCTTGAAGTAAAATCTCTGAAGTACCAGCTGTCAGAAACCCTTGCGATATCGGTTCTCAGATATAATGAAGGGCTGAACGCGGTTTCATGATTGAGATAGAATGACCATCTCTTCTGGTCCGATTGCCAGTTTCTGCTTATTCCTCCTGTTGTTTCCGTTATGCGACCCGTATCGTTCAAGAAGTCAGCATAGAATGTCCCGAATGAATCTTTGTCGAAGAAATATCTGAATTCCACCCCCTCCTTGAACCCCCTTTTCTCCATATAACGCTGATAAAATGTCGCGTCGCTGCTCTCTGAAATGGCCCAATAAAATGGAATTTCAATATCCAGACCGAATTTATTCTGCGAATAGGAAAATTGAGGAAAAAGAAAGCCGGATTGCCGGTTCGTCTTTACGGGAAATATCAGAAAAGGGGTGTAAAAAACGGGGATGTCTTTTATGAAGAACTTCCCATCTTTCAAAGTACCATAACCATCAATGGTGACGTTTATTTCCCTGCCCGTCAGACGCCAGTCCGGCGAATCTCCATCACAGGTTGTGGCTGTGGCATCCATAACATGATACGTCGCCACCCCCTTTTTCATAATTTTCGATCCTTTTATATAGAAATGATTCTTTTCAAGAAACATGTTGCCTTCATAAGCGACACCCGTCTTCGTTTCAATATTGAACCTTACCTTTTCCCCTTCGAGCAGATCATCTTCACTCAGGATCATGACATTCCCTTCCGCAGAAGCATCGTTCGTTTTCCGGTTCAGGGTCACGGAATCTGCCATCAGAAAGCCCTTGGAAAAGCTGATAACAGCGTCTCCTTTCGCGTGAAACATGTCTTCCTGTCTGTCATAGGCAATGCTGTCGGCGTCGATGGTCACCGGTCCTTTAGAAAGGTTGGCTTCTGCGGCCATCAGGTTTTGAGCCGTCATGAAAAGAAGGAAAAAAATACTAAAAGGGATAAATAATTTTGATAACATGAATCAAAGTGCCGCTGTAAGGATAAATGCCTGTTTAATTTCTCCTACAAGATACAAAGAACCGGTTATACAAATGATATCATTCACACCTGCGAGGGAAATAGCCCTTTTCAGAGCATCGAGAGAATTTTCAATAATCTCTATTCCCTGCCGGGTGTATCTCAACGCAACAGGCTCGATTTTACCGGGAGGCATTGCCCTGTCCGTTCGCGGTCTTGTAATGATCAGATGATCCGCCAAGGGAACAATCCTTCTCAACATGGTTCCATAATCCTTGTCATTGAGGACACCAAAAATCAGGATGAGACGCCTATATTCAAATTCCGATTTCAGCGCCCGCCAAAGAGCTAAAATTCCTGCAGGATTATGGGCGCCGTCCACAATAATCGTGGGGTCACGCTGAAGAATCTCCAAACGCCCCTCCCACTGCGTATTCCGGAGACCTCTGGCAATAGTCCCGCCGTCAATATCAAAACCTTTCCCCTTCATGGATTCTATGGCACCGATAGCAAGGGCAGCATTCTCAATCTGATGTCTTCCCATAAGAGGACAGACGAGATCCCTGTATCCCTCTCCCAAGCCTCTGTAAGAAAAGGTTCCATTGCGCTTTATCTCGACTTTCATGTCCCGTCCAAGTCTGAGAAGCGTGGCACCACTCTGAAGACAAATATCTTCCAGAGCATTGATAACCCGTCTCTGTTTTGCTGCGGTGATGCACACGCCTCTTTTTTTAACGATACCGCCCTTTTCACGGGCAATCGCTTCCAGAGAATTCCCCAGATATTCCCTGTGGTCAAGAGAAATATTCGACACGACAGAAACATACGGTTTCACCACGTTCGTCGCATCGAGTCTCCCCCCCATTCCGACTTCTAAAACGGCCACATGGATACGAACCCTGCTGAAATGGAGAAAAGCCACAGCGGTGAGACATTCGAAGTAGGTTATATCCTCACGAACCTCTTTTCGTACATCCTCCACACATGATGCAAAATCCTGCCCGCCGATCATCCGGCCATTCACTCTGATCCGTTCCCGAATATCCGTCAGGTGAGGAGAAGTATAAAGGCCAACCCTGAAACCTCCTTTTTCCAGGATCGATGCCACCATGGCCGCAATGGACCCTTTTCCGTTGGTTCCACCGATTAAGACGGTTCCATACGTTTCATGGGGATTATTCAGGCGATCAAGAAGTCGGGATACCGGGCCAAGTCCAAGACGGATATTGAGACTGTTCAGGCCATAAAGATATTCGAGGGGATCCTGCATTTAATTCATGCGTTGTCGATCACAGGTCTTTTTTAGTGAAGATTAGAAACGGATGATCTGACCGTCCTTGAGCATATGGATATTTCTGTCTTCAATCAGGGCAATCTCTCTCTGAATGGATTGTTCATAGCGGAGCTTCATATGATAAAGATAAATATCAGGATTGCGGGTGTTCATTTTTTTCAATTCCTGCTCCAGTGTTGAAGGCGTCAGGTGCCCTGTCACATCCGCGACTTCCATCATGCCGTCGGGAAGAGACGTTTCAATAAATATCGCTTTTAAATTTTTTATACTGTTGGCAATTTCCCAGATTTTTTCCGTTGGGCCCGTATCACCAACGAAGATAACGGATCCCTCCTCCGCTTCGATAATGTATCCAACCGTTTCAACGACATGATCAACAAGGATGGGGGTTATATCAAAATCGTCCAATCTCAGCTTTTCACCGGGACTGATGACTACAAATTTTAAAACCGGATTTTCGGGACTCGGAAGTGTTGAAAAGTCCGGCCATATAGTTCCGTTAAAAAGATGGGTCCTCAGAGCATTGATGATATAGGGGGTTCCGTAAATCATGAGGGGACGACCCTTCTGAAGATAACAGATATTGTCTGAAAGAAATATGATATCCTTGACATGGTCAAGATGTGCGTGAGTTACAAAGATGTAATCGATATTACACTGTTCTTCCACCGTAAGTAACGTTGTGATCGTACCCGCATCGACCAGTATATTACCGTTTAATAAAAAACTGGTCGTGTTACACCCGGGCATCTGTGATCCATGACAACCGAGCACCCTGATATTCACCCTGCCCTGTCCTCCCAAGCTGGTATTTGCAACTGTCGACACCGCTAAAAAAAGCCATGGAGCATCATTACAAGAACCTAATCCATGGCCTCTCCGGTGTGACTGAAAAGAAATTATTCCGGTATAACCTTAAAAACCTCATCACCGGGACGAACACGATCAGGCACCTTAACACCGATATAGTCACCGGGAACTGCTTTTTCAACTTTTTGATTATTGATTTCCATGGATTCAATGGTGTCTGTCAGTTCCGTAGTATGCCCTGTAACTTTGATCATATCTCCCACGTTTAACTCACCATCTGTAATCTTGATTGCAGCGACACACGGCTTAGCAAAAAATTTTACCACTTCACCCACTTTTTTTTCCGCCATGACGAACCCTCCTTCCCTCACAGCTGAATTGAGAAAGAACCAATATCTCCATCCCGCGTATGAAGTATATCTTTTTTTATAAAAAAACAAGAAAAAACAGGATAAAAAAAAGCAGGGATCATAAATATCCCTGCTCCTTGCGTTTTCAGAAGCACTGCCTGTTGAAGTCATTCTCTCTATTTACGTGGCTTAAGCTTTGCTTTAGGCTGTTCCTGAGTTGCCTCCCGGATGAATTCGATAACAGACATGGGAGCATTGTCACCGATGCGATGACCCATTTTAACGATTCTCGTGTAGCCTCCATTCCAGTCACGATAACGAAGCGACAGCTCATCAAAAAGTTTGGCGACAACATCTTTTTCTCTGATAAAGGCTACCGCCTGTCTCCGCGCATGGAGGTCGCTTCTTTTCCCCAAGGTAACCATCTTCTCTGCAACCTTCTTCAACTCTTTTGCCTTGACATCTGTCGTTTTGATCTTCTCATATTTTAAAAAGGAAGTAACCATATTCCTCAGCATGGCTATTCTGTGGCTTGACGTTCTCCCAAGTTTTTTCCCGGATTTGCCGTGACGCATCTATTGTATTCCTTTCCAGTTAATCTGTTGTCCCCTTATTCCGACGGAACTTCAGGTTCCTCATCCTTCTTTTCTTCCTTATTCAACGGCGGGATATCAAGCTTCATGCCGAAAGAGAGACCCATTTCAGAGAGGATCTCCTTTATCTCATTTAGAGATTTTCTGCCGAAATTCTTCGTCTTCAGCATCTCTGTCTCTGTTTTCTGTACAAGCTCTCCGATGAGATTAATCCCCGCATTTTTAAGACAATTGGCCGATCGGACGGAAAGTTCGAGATCATCCACATGTCGGCGGAGGTTCTCGTTAACGCTCTCCTTCTCCTCCACCTCGACATGTTGTTCCTCCTCATCAACCTCATCAAAGTTGATAAATATATCCAATTGTCCTTTTAAAATCTTTGCTGCAAAAGCGAGAGCATCTTCTGGGAAAACACTCCCATCCGTCCATACTTCCATTACAAGCCTGTCATAATCGGCAATCTGGCCAACCCTTGCATGGGTGACGGTATAATTGACCTTTTTGATGGACGAAAAAACCGCATCCATATTAATCGTCCCCTCAGGCTGATCCAAAGCACGTTCGCTTTTTGCAGGTACATACCCCTTCCCTGTTTTGACAACCATTTCTATTTTCAAACGATGGTTGCTCGAAAGAGTCGCGATGTAATGATCCGCATTGAGGATCTCAACCGTTCCATCCGTAACAATATCTGACGCCGTAATGGTTCCCTCTTTTGATGCATCAATATTAATTGTCCTCGGACCTCCCTGATGGAGCTTCAGACGAACCCCCTTCAGGTTGAGGATAATATCGGTCACATCCTCTTTAACGCCCGGAACTGTCGAATATTCATGAAGAACCCCATCTATTCTTACGGAAACGATGGCCGCTCCCTGTATGGACGACAGCAATACCCTTCTGAGGGCGTTTCCAAGGGTAATACCGAATCCTCTCTCTAAAGGTTGACATGTGAATTCACCATAAAATCTTGTATGGGTGCTTTCATCAACTTCGATTCGCTTCGGTCGTATTAAACTGCGCCAGCTCCTTTGCATATTTCCAATTCCCCACCCTTCGGGCATACTGTAAATAGTTATCGTGTTACTTTGAATAAAGCTCAACGACCAACTGCTCCTGGATCGGCATGGTTAACTCTTCTCGAGAGGGCAGTGTCTTGACAACTCCTCTGAAATGATCCTTGTCCAATTCCAGCCACTGCGGCACACCGCGTCTGGCTACTGTTTCCATAGCATCCAGTATCCGTTCAACTTTCCTGCTCTTTTCCCGCACCGTGATTTCACTGCCGATGTTTACCATGTAGGAAGGAATATTCACCGCCTTCCCATTTACCGAGAAATGATTATGTCGCACCAGTTGTCTTGCCTCAGTCCTTGAACTGGCAAAACCCATGCGGAATACCATATTGTCAAGACGCCTCTCCAGAAACAGCAACAGATTTGTCCCCGTGATCCCTTTTTGTCTGTCCGCCTTTTCAAAATAACCCCTGAATTGTCTCTCCAAAAGGCCATACATCCTCTTGAGTTTCTGTTTTTCCCGCAATTGAACCCCGTAATCGGAGTGTTTTCTTCGAAGCTGACCATGGTCTCCCGGAGCATATCCCCGCCTTTCAAAGGCGCACTTTTCACTGTAACACCTGTCACCTTTCAAAAACAGCTTTAAGCCTTCTCGCCGACACAACCTGCAAAGAGAATCTTTATACCTTGCCAAAAATGCCTCCTTAAGATAAAAACCAAGAAATTAAATACCTTAAATATCCAGGATATTTAAGATTCAACCTTCATAAAATCCAGAATTACATTCTTCAAAGCACTTGAAAAAGGTGTTCCGCTACACCCTTCGTCTCTTCGGCGGTCGACAGCCATTATGAGGGATCGGCGTCACATCTCTGATAAGACTGATATTCAGGCCTGCAACCTGAAGTGATCTCAACGCCGACTCCCGACCTGAACCGGGACCCTTCACATATACCTGGACACGCCTCATGCCGTGTTCTTTTGCCTTCTTAACAGCATCTTCAGCCGCCACCTGGGCAGCAAAAGGCGTACTCTTTCTTGAACCCTTAAAACCCTGCATCCCGGCCGAAGCCCAGGCAACGACATTGCCGCTGAGATCCGTAATGGTAATAATGGTATTATTAAACGTTGACTGAATGTGCGCAATACCTTCCGGTATATTCTTTTTTTCCTTCTTCTTTCCTGTTTTTCTGACCTGCTTTGCCATTCTTCCTCCGGTATATCAGTATGACGGAATTATTTTCTCTTGCCGGCAATTGACCGTCTTGGTCCCTTTCTTGTTCGAGCGTTGGTGCTTGTTCTCTGTCCCCTCACGGGGAGGCCCTTCCTGTGTCTTAATCCACGATAGGTTCCGATATCCATCAACCGCTTAAGGGACATGGAAACCTCCCTTCTCAAATCTCCTTCAACCTTATGTTCCTTATCGATAACATTTCTGATTGCGGTTATCTCGGAATCGGCAAGATCATCTGTTTTCTTATTAAAACTGATATTAGCTTTCTCAAGAATATTCTGAGCCTTGCTCCTTCCTATTCCAAATATATAGGTTAAAGCGATTTCCATTCTCTTATTCTTGGGTAAATCCACACCTGCTATTCTTGCCACCTGACAACCTCCCGATAAATCATCATACTCATTGAAATGTTTTAAAAATTTGTTCCATACTATCCTTGACGCTGCTTATGCTTCGGGTTTTCACAAATCACCCTCAATACGCCCCGCCTTTTTACAATCTTACATTTATCACAAATCTTTTTTACTGAAGACCGTACTTTCACTTTTTCTCACTCCTAAAGCAAATACGCGCTTTTCATCTTTCAGGACGTCAGTCCGGACACACCCGGTTAATGGCTGCTGGGTTGTCCTTGTCTACTTTGTCCGGTATATGATCCTTCCACGGGTCAGATCATAAGGCGACAACTCAACTGTCACCTTATCTCCTGGCAGTATCTTGATGAAATGCATCCTCATCTTACCTGAAATATGGGCAAGAACTCGGTGCCCATTTTCCAGCTCGACACGGAACATGGCATTCGGTAATGGTTCAATGACCCGACCCTCAACCTCTATTGGCTCTTCTTTCGCCATAAAACCCCACTTCAATCAACGACAAGAATGCCGGATACTTTACCTCGCCCATCCTTCATGAGTATCAAATCTATCCGATTCACTATCGCTCTTTTTAATGTACCATACTTAGAATATCAGGACCATTTTTGGTAATAGCCACAGAATGTTCGAAATGAGCGGACAATTTTCCATCTTGTGTTACAACGGTCCACCCGTTATCTAAAACTCTGACCTTATAAGATCCTTCATTGACCATCGGTTCAATGGCCAGAACCATACCGGATCTCAATTCGATTCCCCTTCCCTTCATGCCGAAATTGGGAATTTGCGGTTCTTCGTGAAGATTTTTCCCTATTCCGTGACCAACAAAATCTCTCACCACCGAAAATCCTGCATTTTCGACAAAATCCTGGATGGCTGCAGAGATATCTCCCAGACGATTCCCCGCTCTCGCCTTCTCGATGCCATGATAGAGTCCCTGCTCCGTTGTCCGGATAAGCTTCTTCGCTTCCTCGGAAACAGGACCGACCGGCACCGTTACCGCGGCATCACCGTAATACCCTTTATAGTACACGCCGTAATCGAGACTAACAATATCTCCACCAATCAGAACTCTGTTCGAAGGCATCCCGTGAACAACTTCGGAATTCACTGAGATGCACAGGGAAAACGGATATCCCTTATATCCTTTGAATGCCGGCTTAGCGCCCTTTTTCCTGGCAAGCTCTTCAGATACCCTGTCCAGTTCGGCAGTCGTGATGCCCGGTTTTACCCTTTCCTTCAACATACTTAGAATCTCGGCGACAATTTGATTGCTCCCCCGCATCTTATCGATTTCATCAGGAAGCTTCAGGATGACCATGTTGATAACCCTTTCACATCCTTTAACGTCTTTTTGCAATGCGGCCCTTTTTCAAAAACCCCTCATATTGTCGGGTCAACAAATGGGTTTCTATCTGACCCGCTGTGTCGAGGGCCACACCAACAACGATCAGCAAAGCCGTTCCGCCAAAATAAAAAGGCACATTAAAATAACTGATCAGTATGCTGGGAAGAACACAAACCGCCGAAACATACACGGCGCCGCTGAACGTTAATTTTGTCAAAACGTCATCAATATACTCTGCCGTTTTCTTGCCCGGCCGTATCCCGGGGACATAGCCACCGTATTTTTTCATGTTGTCCGATACATCCACGGGATTAAAGGTTACCGCCGTATAAAAATAGCAGAAAAATACAATGAAAGCGACGTAGAGTGATTCATAAGCAATTTTTCCGGGAATCAGGGCGTCAGAAATAACCTTCATCCACGGATGATCTATGAAATTGGCAATCGTTGCCGGAAACATGATGATCGAGGATGCGAAAATGGGAGGGATAACCCCCGCCGTATTTACCTTCAGGGGGAGATGGGTCGACTGTCCTCCATATATCTTCCTTCCGACAATCCGTTTTGCATATTGTACAGGAATTCTCCTCTGCCCGCTCTCAACAAACACAATAACACCGACAACGGCTAACATCATCACGATGAGAATAACAATAAAGAATATGCCCATTTCCCCTGCGGAAAGGAGAGTGAACGTCTGATAGATCGCCGCCGGACCTCTGCATACGATACCGGCAAAGATAATCAGGGATATACCGTTACCGATACCCCTTTCTGTAATTTGCTCTCCCAGCCACATGATGAATGCCGTCCCTGCGGTGAGTGTCAGCACTGTCATCATGCGAAAGCTCCATCCGGGATCGATGACAATGGAAACGCCCGTAGGGCCGGCCATATTTTCGAGTCCGACAGAAATACCAAAACCCTGGATGAGGCTTAAGATAACCGTTCCATAACGGGTGTATTGAGTGATTTTTCTTCGTCCCGCTTCACCTTCCTTGGAAAGCTTCTCCAGATGAGGAATGGCGACGGTCAACAACTGAAGAATGATGGATGCACTGATATAGGGCATAATCCCGAGGGCAAAGACGGAGAGATTCGACAGCGCCCCACCTGCGAACATATCAAAAAAGCCCAGCAAAGATCCCTTTGCCTGCTCAAAAAAAGCCTGCAATGCCGCCGTATCGATCCCCGGTGTTGGAATATGTGCACCAATTCTATAAACGGCCAACAGAACAAATGTGAAAAAGATTCTTTTCTGAAGTTCCGGTATCTTGGGTATGTTTTTTAAACCATCTAACAAATCAGACTACCTCTACGATTGAACCACCAACCGCCTCAATCTTTTCTCTGGCGCCACGGCTTATCAAGTTCATTTTCAACAACACGGGATAATCAATACTTCCTCTGCCCAGCACCTTGATTCCATCCCTCTTGTGTTTCACTACTCCGGCCCGGACAAGGGCTTCCTCGTCTATCACAGACCCCTCGGGAAACTTATTCAGCTGGTTGACATTGATGGTAACAATGATCTTTCTGGAAGGATTGCGAAATCCTCTCTTGGGAAGTCTTCTTGAAAGGGGCATTTGACCTCCCTCAAATCCGGATCTTACCTTTCCTCCCGAACGGGCATTCTGCCCTTTATGTCCCTTGCAGGAAGTTCCTCCATGACCCGAGCCGTTTCCTCTGCCGACCCTTTTTCTCTTTTTCTTAGAACCTTCCGGCGGCTTTAATGTACCTAAATTCATGTCCCGCTCCCCCCAAGCTCCTCCACAGACACCAGGTGACTTACCTTATTGACCATACCACGGATCTCGGGTGTATCATTCAGCAGTACGGTCCTGTTCAATTTTTCAAGACCCATTCCACGAAGGACTTTCCTCTGTTTCTGCGGCCTGCCGATATAACTCCTGACCAGCGTGATTTTCAGCTTCTTCTCCACAACGTTCCTCTCCATACAGACACTATGCTTCAGAAATATCTTTTCCCCTCATCATGAAAATATCCGCGGGGTTTTTTAATTGACAAAGCCCTTCAATCGTTGCCTTGACCAGGTTATGCGGATTGTGCGAACCTAGACATTTTGTCAGGATGTTATGGATGCCCGCAACTTCAAGGACCGCTCTCACGGCGCCACCCGCTATGAGACCGGTTCCTTCAGAAGCAGGCTTCAGAAGAACCCTCCCGGCCCCGTATCGTCCAATGACTTCATACGGAATGGTCCTGTTCGTAACGGCAACCCTGGTCATGTTTTTCTTGGCCTCCGCCATTCCCTTTCTGATTGCCTCAGGCACTTCATGGGCTTTCCCCAGACCTGCTCCCACGGATCCATTCCCGTCACCCACCACGACCACCGCACTAAACCTGAATCTCCGTCCACCCTTAACCACCTTGGCGGTGCGGTTAATCGCAATGACCCTGTCAAGAAGTTCTAACTCTTCCATACGTCTCTCTTGATTCAACGATGATTTCCTTTCCTAAAACTTCAACCCCGATTCCCTGGCCGCTTCAGCTAATGCCCTGACCCGTCCATGGTAAAGATATCTCCCTCGGTCAAAAACAATTTGTAAAATACCCATGGCCTGTAGTTTTTTCGAAACCAGTTTCCCAACTTCCTTTGCGGCGTCAACCTTTTTCAACCCTCCAAGAGTATCTTTTATTTCTTTACTCAGAGTTGAGGCTTCCGTCACGGTTTTCCCGACATCATCCGCAATCGCCTGAACATAAATTTGCTTCGCACTCCTGAACACAGAAAGACGGGGTCTTGTCTCGGTTCCTGATATTTTACCTCTCACCCGTTTTTGTCGTTTGATCCTGATCTTCTCTATCTTCTTTGATGCCAATGTTCTACCTCTTCCATGGCCGTATGTGGTATTTAAGACGATTAAGCCCCTACGGATTTACCGACTTTTCGCCTCACCTGTTCACCTGCATACCTTATTCCCTTCCCCTTATAGGGTTCGGGTTTTTTCAAATCCCTGATTTCAGCTGCAACCCTCCCAACAAGCTGCCTGTCGATACCCGAAACCACGACACTTACCTGCTTGTCCACCCTGATATCGATCCCCTCGGGAATACGATATTCTACCGGATCAGAATATCCCAGAACCAGTCGAAGAACATCGCCGCTTTTCTCTGCCCGGTATCCTACACCGGAGATTTCAAGACCTTTTTCAAAACCGGTACTGACACCCGTCACCATATTTGCAACCAGTGTTCTTACAAGACCGTGATACGACCTTTCCTTTCTACCGTTTGAAAGTCTCCTCACCTCAATGGTTCCATGATCCGCAACAACTTCAACCCCCTGAGGTATTTGCACAGACAGCGATCCTCTGGGTCCCTCAACCTTGACGGTTGACCGATCCTGGCTAATCCTGACTTTATCAGGAATTTCAATAGGTTTCTTACCAATTCTTGACATGAACCAATCTCCCGATTCCCTTTATCTCTTCCCAGGCGTGCTTACCATACGTTACAGAGGATCTCACCGCCTACGTTCAACTCCCGTGCCTCTTGATCCGTCATGATCCCCCTGGAAGTGGAAAGGATAACCGTACCATAACCATTCAACACCTTTGGAATGTTATCACTCTTTACGTATATCCTTCTGCCCGGTTTACTGACCCTCTGTATGTCCGTCATAACGGTTTTCTTGGCGTCATGATATTTGAGATATATTCTTAATACCTGATATCCCCGCGCATCCTTCTTAACATCATAACCGTTAATATAACCCGATTTTTTCAAAACTTTCGCAATGTTCAGATTAATCCGGGACAACAGGACTTCGACACTTTTAAAGCGGATCCTGTTGCCGTTACGGATTCTTGTCAGCATATCTGCAATCGGATCGGTCATCCCCATATTTCACTCCTCCAATATCCTTCTCACCAGCTCGATTTCGTAAGACCGGGAATCTCCCCCCTGAGGGCAAGATTTCTCATACATATTCTACACATATCAAATTTTCTGTAATAAGCTCTTGGTCTCCCGCACAGAGGACAACGGTTATACGTTCTGACCGAAAATTTCATCTTCCTTTTAGCCTTTGCGATTAGAGATTTCTTTGCCACACTTTCCTCCAGTGATTTTCAATACCTTGCCCATCAGCTTCTGAAGGGTAGTCCCATCAGCTTAAGAAGTTGTCTTGCCTCATCATCCGTTTTCGCCGATGTGACGATCGAAATATTCATCCCTTTCACTTTATCAATCTTGTCATAATCTATCTCAGGAAAAATTATTTGTTCCTTCAATCCCACGGAGAAATTCCCTCTGCCGTCAAATGATTTCGGCGAAATACCCCTGAAATCTCTGACCCTTGGCATAGCAACATTCACAAGCCGGTCGAAAAACTCATACATCTTCTCTCTTCGGAGAGTCACCTGGCATCCGATGGACATACCCTGGCGAAGTTTGAAGGTCGCAATGGATTTTTTTGCCTTTGTGATGACGGGTCTCTGCCCCACAATCATCGAGAGTTCCGCAACCGCACTGTCAAGGATCTTAATATTCTGAATCGCCTCACCAAGACCCATGTTGACCACAATCTTTTCAAGTCTCGGAATCTCCATCCTGTTTTGATAGTTAAATTCCTTAATCAACGCCGGAACAACTTCCTTAAGATAATATTCCTTTAACCTTGCCATAATTTTCGACCTATGAATCCAATGTCTCGTTACACTTCTTGCAGACCCGCACTTTCGCGCCATCCCCCAAAATCCTGAATCCTATCCGGACTCCAACATCACATTTATTACAGACATACATGACTTTGGAGACGTTAATCGGCCCTTCCTTCTCGAGGATACCGCCTTTCCCTTTCGCATCGGGTCTTTTGTGTCTCTTCACGACGTTCAGTTTTTCAACAATAATCTGGTTTTTATCACGTATGGTTTTCAATATTTTTCCTGTCTTTCCCTTTTCTTTCCCGGAAATGACCTTTACCATATCACCTTTTTTCAGTCGCTTTCCCTGCATTTCCTATTCCCCGGTAATCAGATTTATCTCCTCATTCCTGGCCATTATAAGACTTCAGGCGCCAGAGAAATGATTTTCATGAACTGCTTGGCCCGGAGTTCCCTGGCTACCGGTCCAAATATTCTGGTCCCGACAGGCTCCAGTTGATTCGTAATCAGAACAGCGGAATTATCATCAAATTTCAAGTAGGATCCGTCGGGCCTCCTGACCTCTTTGGCGGTACGAACAATAACGGCCTTCATGACATCCCCTTTTTTAACCTTTGAGTTCGGAATGGCTTCCTTCACAGATACGACAATAATATCACCTATGCTTGCATACCTTCTCTTCGATCCACCCAGCACCTTAATGCATGCAACCTTCTTTGCACCTGAATTATCCGCAACATTTAATATGGTTTGCATCTGAATCATAATAACACCTACCTCTTACTCAGTGATCTGATTATCCTTCCGATCACAGGTAACTATTTTGCTCTTCCAAGGATTGCACGCATCCGCCAGCGTTTATCTCTGCTCAATGGTCTCGATTCGACAATAAGTACCTTATCCCCTATCTGACAGCTATTGCCTTCATCGTGGGCCTTATATTTTACATATCGCCTCAAGTACTTATGAAATATGGGGTGTTTAACCAGTCTCTCTGCACGAACAACGATGGTTTTTTCCATCTTATTGCTCACCACGACCCCTTTGATGGTTCTTTTATTGCCACGCTGATTCATCTCTTTTCCCCCTCCCGTTCTCTCAATACCGTTTTTACGCGAGCGATATCTTTTCTGAGATTTTTCATTATGGCGGGAGATTCCAGCTGTCCCGAAGCGTGACGTATGCGAAGCCTGAAGAGTTCTTCAGCAATATTCATATTCTTTTGCTTCAATTCATCCGTACTCAGATCTTTAACTTCTTTAATTTTCACCAGCTATCCCCCTTGTAAGAAACTTTGTTCCAATGGGAAGCTTATGCGCTGCCAATCTGAAAGCTTCACGGGCAATATCCTGTGAAACGCCCTCCATTTCATAGAGAACCATCCCGGGTTTTATGACTGCCACCCACCCTTCCGGCGCTCCCTTCCCTTTGCCCATGCGGGTTTCGGCCGGCTTTTTGGTAATGGATTTGTGAGGAAATATCCTGATCCAGATTTTTCCACCCCGTTTCACATGTCGTGTCATGGCAACGCGGGCAGCCTCAATTTGTCTGGATGTAATCCAGCCGCATTCTGTCGCCTGAAGGCCATACTCACCGAAGGTAATATGACTCCCCCTTGTGGCCTTGCCACCCATGCGGCCTCTCTGCAATTTTCTGTACTTCACTCTTTTCGGCATTAACATGGTTCTACAACCTTCATTTCCATATCAAAATAACGTCACTTTACCGTTTTTAGGCTTCCTTCTTCTTTCCCGGCAATACTTTTCTCCATGAAAGATCAACACCTTCACACCGATCAACCCATATGAGGTATGTGCCTCGGTGAATCCCCAATCAATATCGGCCCGAAGGGTATGAAGGGGCACTCTGCCCTCCCGATACCATTCTGACCTCGCCATTTCAGCTCCGCCAAGTCGGCCTGCACAGCTTACTCTGATTCCCTTAGCACCGAACTTTAAAGCGGAAATCACACACTTTTTCATCGCTCTCCTGAAAGCAACACGCCGTTCAAGCTGGAGGGCGATATTTTCTGCGACAAGCTGCGCGTCAATCTCAGGTTTGCGTACCTCAAGAATATTAATAATGATTTCACTCTTGGAAACTCTTTCGAGGTCCTTCTTCAGTTTCTCAATCTCTGAACCCTTCTTGCCGATAATGATTCCAGGTCGGGCTGCATATATGCTGACCTTGGCTTTATTGGCAGCCCTTTCTATCTCTATTCGAGAAATGCCTGCATGATAAAGTTTCTTTTTCAGGTATTTCCGAATATGAATATCCTCATGAACCAATTTGCTGTAAGTCTTCTCCGCAAACCACTGTGATCGCCATGTCTTGATGACACCAAGCCTGAAGCCGATCGGGTTAACCTTCTGCCCCAACCTTTCACCTCCTCAAAAATTACTCTTCATCCAAGATAACGGTTATGTGACTCATCCTCTTTTTGATCGATGCTGCCCTTCCCTGCGCCCTTGCTCTCCATCGTTTGAGAGAAGGCCCCTGATCCACAAAAATTTCCTTCACATAAAGGATACTCTCATCAATATTGGGATTCTGCCTGGCATTGGCGACTGCGGATTTTAATACCTTCGAGACCACGCCGGCAGAATATTTTCTTGCATATTGAAGGATGCTCCTGGCTTCTCCAACTTTTTTCCCCCTGACCAGATCCACGACCAATCGCGCCTTCTGGGGAGAAACTCTTATATATTTTGCTACTGCTTTTGCTTCCATATCATTGATACTCCAACCCGCTTATCTCAACTGCAGTTTCATCATTTTCGCAGTTTT
This sequence comes from uncultured Syntrophaceae bacterium, assembly GCA_964541605.1. GTDB lineage: Bacteria > Desulfobacterota > Syntrophia > Syntrophales > UBA2185 > CAZIQY01. Next base: position 34,222 of record CAZIQY010000027.1, read on the forward strand.
GATTTTCGATCACCTGCATGATTGTAGAATGTCCTTGTCGGTGCAAATTCACCGAGTTTATGTCCTACCATGTTCTCCGTGATGAAAACCGGTATAAACTTCTTCCCATTATGTACTGCAAAGGTCTGCCCTATCAATTCAGGGGTAACGGTGGAACGGCGGGACCATGTCTTTATGACACTCTTGCTTCCCGCATCCTCAGCTTTCCTGACCTTTGCTATCAGCTTATTACTTATGTACGCCCCCTTCTTAATTGAACGTGCCACCTTTTAACCTCTTCTCTTCACAATATATTTATCAGTATTTTTATTTTTTCGTGTCTTATGCCCCTTGGTCGGAATTCCCCACGGGCTACAAGGGTGCCGTCCTCCTGATGACTTGCCTTCCCCCCCTCCCATGGGATGATCCACAGGGTTCATGGCCACGCCGCGCACCTTGGAACGCCGTCCCATCCACCGCGACCTGCCCGCTTTACCGATGCTTACATTCTCACAATCAATGTTACCCACCTGTCCAATGGTCGCCTTGCATCCAAGCAAAACCTTTCTTACCTCGCCGGAGGGGAGTCGAACCTGGGCATATCCTTCTTCCTTGGCCATAAGTTGTCCATAGGTCCCTGCAGATCTGATCATCTGCCCTCCCCGGCCTATCTTGAGCTCAAGATTATGTACCAGGGAACCTAATGGGATATTTTTCAGGGGAATGGTGTTTCCCGGCCTGATGTCCGCCTTCTCGCCGCTCATGACAAGATCCCCCACCCCCAATTTCAACGGGGCTATAATGTATCTTTTCTCACCATCAAGATAATGCAACAGAGCGATACGCGACGTTCGATTCGGATCATACTCGATCGATGCTACTTTGGCTGGAATATCGGTCTTATCACGTCTGAAATCAATCAACCTGTACTTTCTTTTGTGGCCTCCTCCGATATGCCGGCTCGTGATTCTCCCATAACTATTTCGCCCCCCTGTTTTTTTCAGAGGAGCCAAAAGACTCTTTTCAGGCACCGTTGAGGTAATCTCCTCAAAGTCCGAACATGTCTGAAATCTTCTACCCGGTGATGTGGGTTTATACTTTCTGATAGCCATCCAACGACATCCTTTTTCTCTTATACGCCTTCAAAGATTTCAATTCGACTTCCGGGGGCAAGGGTAACAATCGCCTTTTTCCACGCCCGCTTCTCACCCAGGATTTTCCCCACTCTTTTTTTCTTTCCGGAAACATTCATCACGCGAACATCCATCACTTTGACATTAAAGACTTTTTCAACTGCCTTCCCGATTTCAATCTTGTTTGCTCTGCGATTGACTTCAAAGACGTACTTGTTTTTTTCATCTCTTTCGATGGTACTTTTTTCCGTAACCAGCGATCTCTTAATAATCCGATACATATCCATTATGACAACAATGCCTCTTCAATCATCCTGACAGATGGTTCTAAAATAACCACGTGATCATGGTTCAGCAGATCATATACATTAATGCCCTCTGATCTCATCATTTTGATACCTTTGAGATTCCTTGACGACTTTTCCAGAACCGGATTTGCTCTGTCCACTAAAAAAAGCGCTTTCTTCCACCCAAATCGGTCTGCAACCTCTTTGAATTTCTTCGTCTTGATCTCATCCATGGGAAAATCTTTGAGAATCAATACCCTCTCTTCTTTTAGCTTCATACTCAGAGCTGAAACCAGGGCGAGTTTCTTGACCTTCTTCGGAACGGTGTAAGAATAGTCCCTCGGATGGGGTCCAAAGATAATCCCACCGCCCCGCCATAGTGGAGATCTGGTGGTACCGACCCTGGCCCTGCCTGTCCCCTTCTGACGCCACGGTTTCTTACCGCCTCCCCTGACTTCATGCCTCACCTTCGTCGAAGCAGTCCCACGCCTTTTGGAAGCCATTTGCATCTTCACGACTTCATAAATGGCAGTCTCGTTAATCTCTGCGCCGAAGACGGCATCACTCAGCTCGATCTCCGCTACCTTCTTATTTTCAATATCGTATACTCCGGTAACCGGCATTTTGACCACTCCAAATCCTGATTAACCACTCTTTTTTACGGATTGCTGTAGAAGAACAATCCCGTTTTTGCAGCCCGGAACCGATCCTTTGATGAGAATCAAATTCCTGTCTGGCCTCACTCCCAAAACCAGCAGGTTCTGTATGGTTTTTCTCTCATTTCCCATTTGTCCCGGCAGCTTTTTCCCCTTAAACACACGTGAAGGCTCGGCGCTTGCACCAATTGATCCGGGAGCTCTATGAAACATGGACCCGTGGGTTGCTCTTCCCCCTCTGAATCCATGCCTCTTGACACCGCCGGCAAAACCCTTTCCTGAAGTCGTCCCGACCACGTCCACATAATCGCCAACCTCAAAAATATCGGCCTGGAACTCCTGCCCAGGTTCATGGCTTCCGGTAACTGTCCTTATTTCCCGGAGGAAACGGAAAAACCCTTTATCGGCTTTCCTGAAATGGCCCTGAAGAGCTTTAGTGACGTTTTTCTGCCTGATCCGACCGTAACCCAACTGAATGGCCTCATAGCCATCGGTCGCTACGGTTTTCCTTTGAACGACCACAGAAGGTTCAACCTCAATAACCGTTACGGGAATTGCGGTTCCCTCTTCTGAAAAGATCTGTGTCATGCCTAATTTTCTGCCGATAAGTCCCTTTTTCATTTTATTCACACAATCTTCCGCATAAAATAACAATATACCCCACGGTGCTTAATGAATCATAACAGACGGACAAGCACATCCATTCTGTGTCTTCATTATCCTAAGCATAGACGCGTAAATATCTATAACAAAGATTGATAGGCCGTCAGTTTGAA
>CAZIQY010000028.1:0-32665 GCA_964541605.1 uncultured Syntrophaceae bacterium
TCCAGAATGACGCCTATTATATCATAGATACTTATTTATGCAAGTAGATACTAGCGCCTTCTGGGTAAGGTACAGGTCGCCAGTGTTCCCGTAAACATGGCTTCCAAAAGTATGGCGCAAAGTATGGAAGGAAACCCGCAACCTCCGATCATTGACGCCTCTATTGAAAAGCTGGTCAGCTTCCCGCTGAAAGGTCTTGCTCACGGCCTCTTGACGCTGGCCTTTGTTGTCGCCTGTTTCAATCGGAAAGACAAGGCCGGTCTTCTTTTTTCCCTGCCTCGCTTTCAGCACCTTCTTAACTGTGTCATTGAAAAAAACTGTTCGACTGCCGGTCTTGCCGTCGCGGATCGCAAGAGTCCCGGTTTCATAATTGACATCTTCCCATTGCAGCCCGGCCACCTCGGAAAACCTCAGCCCTGTATTGACTGCCAGCAACGCCTGATCGTGTACGGTTTCGCTCTTTTTCTTCAATGCACTCAGCAGGGTTTCGATTTCTTCCGCTGTCAAATACCTCAGCTTCGCATTGTCAATGCGCGGCATCTTGGCCTTGGCCAGTAGATATATGTCTGGCCGCTTCGCGTGGTTGTATATTTGCCGGACAAGCGCCAGAGTCAAATGGACTGTCTTGACCGCCTTGCCAGCCTTCATCATGCGCTGTTTCAACCGTTCCATGTCGGTTTCCGCGAGTCGCAACATGGGGACTTCCCCGATTGCCGGCCTGATCCAACCGTCAAAAAGGGTTTTCTCTGATCGGGTCGTGTTCGGTGCCTTATTCCCCTCTGCCCATTTGAAATATGTTTCATCAAAGTAGGTTGAAATGGTTAACCCCTCGCGTTCCGCTTGCTCCTGCTCTGCTTCTTTCGCGGCCCTTGTTTCCTCTCGCTTCTCGGCCAGGGTTTGCGGACCTTGCCCGATTTTTCGGTTCTCTTTGAGTTCACTTGCTCTCTCGAAAGCTTTTTTGGCGCTCCAACCTTCCGAGGCCCAACCAAGGGACTCCTCTTTTACCGTCGTTATATACCGGCCTTTTGCATTCTTCTTTCCTGTTGGCACCCTATAGCGAATCGTAAAATACTGATCAAACTTGACCCCATTTTTCCGCGTCGGGTGAAGGCGATAGCGGACCCCCTCAAAGCTCGATTTAATCCATTTTGTGGCCATAAGCCCCTCCCCTATCTTACCTGTCCCACAGTCTGTAACATGAAAAATCGTCCTCGGTTAACTAATGCTCTTTTGAACCAACCGGTCGCCGTTTGTCCCACTCCTGTCCCACAAATACGCTTGAAATACGATGTATCTTTGTGATAGCATTTGAAGGGAGAATAAACATTACTTATTGATTTGTCAAGATTATTTTGATGAGCCATGAAAGATCGTGAAAGGGCAAAAATTGGCTGTTAACCATCGGGTCCGTGGTTCGAGTCCGCGCTGGGGAGCCAAATAAATTAAGGGGTTGGGCGAATCGCCTTACCCCTTAATCTTTTCTGAACCGCCTCGCACCGCTGCTCTCTCGAGAGCAACTCTTCTGTTGCTAAAAACGATAGCACTTAATTTTTAAATTTGGTAAAAGTTATAAGTATGACCATAGCACAGAAAGAACTATCGATGTCTAACGAATATGCCATTTCTCGGATTATGATCATATGTTCTATAAGACGCAGTTAATCGATCCTATTAACCCACAAAAAAAGAAAAAATTCCTGAAGGAGATACATTTGCCATGGAAAGTCGGATAGCAAAAGCAATTCATCTCAGGCATCATCCCGTGGCGCTGATCTGGTCTGATGAGAAGCCGGAAGGGGCCATGCAGTTCCGGGAAAAGAAATGGGGTTGCATCATGTGGCTGGCGGCAGGCGCTGCCAGAGGAAAGACAGCCGTATGCGACATGAAAACGTTCGGATGTTTCGGCGGCGGTGTCGGAATGGGATTCGGAAATCAGTATAAGAATTTTCCGGGGGGTGAGGAAGGCTTCCGCTATTTCCTGTCCACCGGGCATGCTTCACGGAAAGGGGGCATGGAGCTGGCGGAAAAAATAAAGCCTTTTATGCAACCCGAAGCATTTAACGACTTTCTTCATGGTGAACGTTACTTCAAAACGCCCGCGCAGGTTGACAGGTTTGTCAAACAACTTCCCATGACGGAAATTCCGGCAGCTTTCGTTGTCTTCAAGCCGCTGGAAAATGTGGATCCAGCCCGTGATAAGCCTCAGACCGTGATTTTTTTTGTCGATCCCGACCAACTGTCCGCCCTGGTGGTGCTGGCCAATTATGACCGCGGAGACAATGAAAATGTCATCATACCCTATGCTGCCGGGTGCCAGACCATAGGAATTTACCCCTATCGTGAGGCGAAATCAGAGAATCCGAGAGCGGTCGTCGGTCTCACCGATATATCAGCGCGTGTATTTATCCGCAAGCAACTAAGGCCAAACCTGATGACCTTTGCCATGCCGTTTACATTGTTTGAAGAGATGGAACAGAGTGTCGAAGGGTCTTTCCTGGACTGTCATAGCTGGCAGAGTTTGATGTCGGAGCATAAATAAGGCAAGCGATGGACATTACTTCTTCCCTGCTGACCATAGCCGGACTCGCCCTGTTCGAGTCCATCACCAGCATCGACAACGCCATCATCAATGCAGAGATTCTGACAACCATGAAGCCTCGCGCCAGGCGATGGTTCCTGACCTGGGGGATAGGCCTGGCTGTCTTCGGCGTCCGGGGTGTGCTGCCCTGGCTGATCGTCTGGGTCATGGCATCCGGTCTCGGGCCGTGGCAGGCCTTTACAGCCACATTGACCGATGACCCGACAGCAATCAGGGCCATTCAGCAAAGCGCTCCGATTCTTCTGCTGGGCGGTGGAATATTCTTTATCTTTCTCTTCTTCCACTGGCTGTTTCTTGAACCCAAAAAATACGGCTTGCCGGGAGAGAGGTTTTTTGCCCGTCAGGGCGCCTGGTTTTATGCGGTTGTCTCGGTGGTCCTGACTCTCACCGTCTGGTTCGCCCTGGAAAAGGATCCCATGCTGGCCCTGGGGGCAGTTATCGGTTCGACCACATTTTTCATAACCCACGGTTTCAGGCGTCATGCTGAAGCTCAGGAAGAACGCCTTTTGCGCGGCGATGCCGATTTGTCAGACGTGGCAAAAATCATCTATCTGGAAGTCATTGATGCCACTTTCTCCATCGATGGGGTAGTAGGCGCCTTTGCCTTTACACTGTCGGTGCCCCTGATTCTTCTGGGAAACGGCATCGGCGCTGTCGTTGTCCGGCAGTTGACTGTGTACAACGTAGACAAAATCAAGAAGTACGTCTATCTTAAGAACGGCGCCATGTATTCCGTTCTGGTTTTGGGTATCGCCATGATGGCACACGGTTTCGGCATCCATGTGCCGGAGTGGTTTTCACCGACGGCAACATTCGTCATCGTCGGATACTTCCTGCTGTTGTCCTGGAGGCGGGCCGGACAGGTCCAGGAGTAGGCCGAAGCCATCCTTGTCTTCCTTTGAGTTATGGTACATCCCGTGGTGTTTTCCCGACAGATTCCTTCCCTGAAGGAGGGGAGTTGCTGTCGCCCTCTTTAGACGGCTCATCCGCTGCCCGTCGATCTTCCTTCCCTGAAGGTTCATCGGGCTCTTTCTGGTCTTCCCCTCCTGTCTGCGCAGGGCCGCTCATGACCTCATCGTATTCTGGTATGACGATCCCTCTTTTAATCATGATTTGATAGATCCTATCCGAACGATTTTCGACGAACTTCGATGCTCTTGTGGGATCAAATCTGCGTGGATTGGGAAGCACGGACGCCAGTCGCGCAGCTTCTCTGGCCGTCAGCGCCGAAGAGGTTTTACCATAGTAGCGGCGGGCTGCTGCTTCGATGCCGAACAATCCCTCCCCCCATTCTGCAACATTGAGGTAAAGCTCAATAATTCTTTTCTTGGAAAGATTGTTCTCTATCCGCCAGGTAAGAATCGCTTCCTTGATTTTTCTTACGGGATTCTTGGAGGGGGACAAATAAAGATTCTTGGCTAACTGTTGACTGATCGTACTGCCGCCAAACATGAACTTTTTCTTCTTAATATCTTTCTCGATGGCCTTCTGCATGGCTTCATAATCAAAACCCTCATGGCTCCAGAATTTGTCATCTTCCGCGATAATAACGGCCTTTACCACATAGGGTGATACCTGGGACAAGGGAACCCATTGACGGCTGATTTTTCGTTTCTTGCCCTGTTTCTCCCACTCTCTCTCCCGATATTCCATGAAGGCCGTCTTTTTGGGAGACAGCTTCTTAAGCTTCGAGACATCAGGATATACCAAACAGACGCCAATATTAAGAAATGCTGCCGAGATAAGTATACCGATAATAATGACAAACCACTTCCGAAACATTACAGGATCCCGCCATGAAAAATTCAACATGAGGTTTTTCATACACTAAATTAATATATTATGAAAGACATGAGGTGATTTTTTCAAAAAATACTTTGACAAAAAGAACTTTTTTTTGTAGAAAACCCCATTAGCTTTTCTGTGTGCAGTTTGTCATCCATTGTCAAAATCTGTGCACCGTTGCAAAAGTGGGTAACCCCCAGTGCAAAAGAGGAGGTACTTCATGATGAAACGGCGGATTTTCCTATGGGTGGGACTGATCGTCCTGTTCATTACTTTCGGCCTTTGCCAGGAAATTCTTGCGAAGGAATACAAAGTCAAACGCGGCGACTCTCTCGCCAAAATTTCAAAAAAATTCGGTGTAACGACTGAATCCTTGCGAGAGGCGAACGGTTTGACGGGAAACGCCCTCAAACCCAAACAGGTTCTTGTCATACCGAATCATGGAAATAAAAAACTCTCAAAATCCAAGAAGAAAAATTCCCACAAAACGGAATACTACGTGGTTGCAAAGGGAAATACCCTTCAAAGCATTGCCACAAAAACCGGTTATTCCGTAAGCAGCATCAAAAAATGGAATCATGTCAATTCCCGTCGGCTGAAAATCGGTCAAAAACTTGCCCTTGCAAAGACCAGGTATACGAGAGAAGTGGCTCTTGCGAAAGTCCTTGAAACAGACCAGATCGCAGAGATGGACGACTCTCTGGATGAAGACGGCGAAAACGTCTCCATGGGTGATGATCCGGCTGACATTGATCAGGATCGGCAATCAAGTTCTGATCCCCTGGGTAAGTGGAACAGTGTCAACGAACGATCGTTGTTCGTCCGGGTAGCCAAGGGATTTCTCGGCGCGCCCTACAGGCTGGGCGGATCATCCGTGAGAGGGCTTGACTGCTCTGCCTTCGTAAAGAAGATCTATCAGTTTTTTGATATCAGCCTTCCCAGAACGGCAAGGGAACAGTCCCGTGTCGGCAAAAACGTAGCTCGAGAGGAACTTAAGGAAGGAGACCTCATCTTTTTCAATACAAGACGGGCATTCGGTCACGTGGGCATATATATCGGAAACAATGAATTTGTCCATGCCGCCGCCGGCCGGCAAAAAATGGTCAAGATTGATACGCTGGAGAAACCTTACTATGATAAACGTTTCGTCAAGGCGGTCCGTATAAAAGAGCTGGAAGACGCACTATAATTACCCCATGCGTCAAACATAAAAAATGAGTTGCTTAAAATGGGACATCCCGATGTCCCATTTTTTTATATGTTAGTCGTGACGGTTCCATAAAAAGTTATTTTTTGCCTCGCATCGCTCATAATACTAAAATAAAAAACCTCTATTGCCATTCAGACCTGATTTGGAATACAGTATTAAAAGGAGTGTGGTTCCCCGCCTGCGCGTGGATGAGAGTGCGTAGGGAGTATTCACTTTTTCGTTGATTTATTCAAATGCCCCCTATATTGTTTGTTACATACTGGGGAATTGCCCCGATCATGTTTGGTGGTTATTTGAATTGGCAAAATCATTTAAGGAGGCAATTATGTACAGGAATATCGTTTCACTTTTCGTCATAATGTTGTTTTCTTTTTCTGTCTTCGGCTGTCTTGTTACCCAGAGCACGTACATGAAAAAAGTCGCCGAGGCGGACAGCCAAGCGCAGGAACTCGCTTCTCTCCAGAAGAAGCACAAAGACCTTACCGACGAAAATAATGCCCTGAAAGATAAAATCAAGACTCTCACAGCGGACAGGGACCAGTTGAAAGAAGCATTTGCAAATGCAACCAAGGAAAAAGAAGATCTGGACAAGGTTCTGAAGTCAAAATCCGATGATCTTTCAAAGACGATTACAGATATGAGACGGAAAAATGCCGATCTTGAAGCTGAAAACACAAAGCTCAAGGAAAATCTCGCTGAGCTGAAAAAGAAAGAGGCAAAAGTTGAATCTGAGAGCAACACGTATAAACAACTGATGCAGGAAATGAAGGGGGAGATTGCCAAGGGACAGGTTACCATTTCGGAACTTAAAGGAAAACTGACCCTGGATGTGGTTGACAAAATCCTTTTTGCTTCCGGACAGTCGGAAGTAACGAAGGAAGGCCTGGCTGTTTTGAAAAGGGTCATTGATATCCTTAAAAAGGTGACGGACAAGGCAATCCGCGTCGAGGGCCATACCGACAATGTAAAAATCAAAGGCTCACTTGCCAGAATTTATCCCACCAACTGGGAACTTTCGGCTGCCCGCGCTATCAATGTTACAAAATATCTGCAACAGCAGGGTATTGACCCCGCTCTCTTATCGGCAACGGCTTTTGGTGAGTACAAACCCATTGCAAATAACACCACTTCCGAGGGACGTGCCAAAAACCGGAGAATAGCCATTATCCTGCTTCCAAAAGAATAAACAGATCGGCATGTGCAATGACTGGTAAAACGATTACCGAAAAGATTATTCAATCTCATATCATTTCCGGAAGGTTCGTCCCAGGTTCCGAAATCGGCATCAGAATCGACCAGACCCTCACCCAGGATGCCACAGGTACGATGGCTTATCTGCAGTTCGAAGCAATGAATGTTCAAAGGGTCAGGACGGAATTATCCGTAAGTTACATCGATCACAACACGATTCAGGTAGGATTTGAGAGCGCCGACGATCATAGATACCTGCAGAGTGTTGCACAGAAGTTCGGCATCTATCTGTCCCGGGCCGGGAACGGTATCTGTCATCAGGTACATCTCGAAAGGTTTGGAAAACCCGGCAAGACCCTGCTTGGCGCGGACAGTCACACGCCGATGGGCGGCGGCCTCGGTATGCTGGCCATTGGCGCCGGCGGCCTCGATGTGGCCTTGGCGATGGCAGGAAAGCCTCTCTATCTGATCGCACCCAGGATTATCAGGATCAATCTTAAAGGCAAGCTATCTCCATGGATATCTGCAAAGGATATCATCCTGAAGGTTCTTGAACTCTTTACGACAAAGGAAAACGTAGGTACTGTTCTTGAGTATGGAGGAGATGGCACGGCAATCCTCTCAATACCGGAAAGAGCAACCATCACCAACATGGGCGCTGAATGCGGGGTCACGACTTCCATTTTCCCGAGTGATGAAATGACACGGATTTTTCTGAGAGCGCAGAAACGTGAAGAAGACTGGCAGGAAATCGTTGCCGATCCGGACGCCGGGTATGAACGAACGGTCATCATAAATCTCTCCGATCTGGTCCCCCTTACGGCTAAACCCCACAGCCCTGATCATGTCTGCCCTGTAAGGGACATGGGCGAGATTGAGGTCAATCAGGTATGCATAGGAAGCTGTACGAATTCCTCGTACAAAGATCTGGTAACGGTGGCCCGTATTCTGAAAGGACAGGTGGTCCATCCGGGAGTCAGTTTCATCATTGCACCGGGCTCAAGACAGGTGCTGGAGAATCTCGCCAGAGACGGATATCTCACAGACCTTATCCAGTCGGGAGCAAGACTGATGGAAAGTGCCTGCGGATTTTGCATCGGCAACAGCCAGAGCCCGCCGTCCAACGGAGTATCTCTGCGGACATCAAACAGAAACTTCCCGGGCAGATCGGGAACGGCTGATGCGGAAGTATATCTCGTAAGCCCTGAAACGGCCGCGGCCGCCGTCATTACGGGAAGATTCACCGATCCGCGGGACCTCGGCATGGATTATCCCGACGTCAGCTTGCCCCTGCAATTTTACATCGACGACAGCATGATCATAAAACCAACAGATACAGGAGAACCTGCCTCTTCCGTTTCCATTGAAATCTACAGGGGGTCGAATATCGCAAGACCGCCCATAAACAATCCCTTTCCGCATGCCATTGAGGGCGTTGTCACGATAAAGGTGGGCGATAATATCACCACGGATGACATCGTTCCTGCGGGTCGCCGGATGAAATACCGTTCCAATATTTCCAGATATTCAAAATATCTTTTTGAAACCGTTGATCATCACTTTCATAAGCGCGCAAAAAAAATCCAGAAGGAGAAAAAACACAATATCATCGTAGCGGGACTTTCATACGGTCAGGGCTCATCAAGAGAACATGCCGCCATGTGCCCGATGTTTTTGGGGGTTAAAGCGGTTATTGCCAGGTCCTTCGAACGGATCCACTCGGCAAATCTGATCAATTTCGGCATTATTCCCCTTACATTCACAGCTGCAGAAGATTATGGCCGCATCTCACAGGGCGATGTCCTTGAGATTGCCGATGTTACCAATATCATTAAAGACAAGGCGAAAATGCTCGTCAGAAATGTTACCACGGACAAGATATTTGAAGTCCTGTACCATTTATCTGAGCGACAGGAAAAAATCCTTTTAGCGGGAGGGGCGATCAATCTGACGGTATCATCTGACGCTTAAAATGAGAATATCACGAATATTAAAAAATATTATCATTGTATTAATCCTTTTTGCATTGTCTCTTCCGGCACAGTCTGCTGAAATATACCGGTGGGTCGACAGTGAGGGTGTTGTCCACTACACGGATGACCCACCGGAAGGGATAAAAGAAACGAAGAACCTGAATGTTCCAGACCCGGATCGGCAAGCTGACACACGCATCAGAAAATCAACCGTATCTGACAAAAAGTCCCTTGTGTCGTTACCGGCGACAACTGAAACAGGTTCTCTTCATAAGATCAAGAATTTCCGCATCTCACAGCAGGACGGTCCCTGGTGCGCCCTGGCAACCATTGAGATGATTGCCGGGTACTACGGTTTCGGCATCAGTCAGATACAGGTGTCTCTGGAATCGGACATCTCCCGCGACAGGGGAATGACGCTGAATGCCATATTAAAATATTTTGATCGTCTGAGGATTCTGATGCTGAATGTCGAGCACCACTATGGCGGGAATCTCGAATCCGTCAAAAGGCTGATAGACAATCAAATTCCCGTGATATGGCTGCATCGCGTTCCGGAAGGCAGAAGATGGGGAGGATTGCATTCAGCCGTGGTCATCGGATACGACGATGTTCGGAGAATCGTCGTCGTGGCAGATCCCGCGTGCGGTTGCGAGGTCGCTATGTCCTATAAAGAATTTATGATGCGGTGGCAAAAAACAGACAACTTATATGTTGTCGTCACTTCAAGATTATAGCGTTTGAGACAAAGAATCAGTTCGAACCTTTTGCAACCCTGTGGATATCCGGTATCAGTTCTTTCGAAAACCTTTCCATGGCCACACTCATGGCCACGGCCATCTCATGGGGATGCCTGTCCTTTCCAAAAGGTTCCTGCAGTTTGTATGATTTCTGCAGGATAACATGGTTTGCAGCGGTCTTCTTCAATGCATCCGAAAGAGTCACGCGAACCACCAGAGACGACCAGTGCTTTTCTCGTTCATCTATTTCCATAAACTCTTCAATGTGCCCTTCGAGAAGAAATCGGGCCTCCCCTGCATCTTCACGGGAAAGGATAAAATCAAAAATCTTTGCGCTTCTAATATCCCGTAGGATAAGATCGGTCATCATGTAAGCCGGTGCGATATCCCATCGGTGGTGCCGATAGATATCCCTCATATACGGCTTTGACCGGTAAACCATTTCGTTGCCCTGAAAGGCCCTGACCGCCGTGAATCTCTCCACCCGGATGGAACCATTGATCCTGGACAGATTCTCAAAACGGGGAACCGGATACTCCAGGGTATAGTGATTAACCGTCCGGGATGGTTGAGCCCCCCCAATGCAACCTGAAACCAGAAATCCGACAAAAAGCAGCACAAGAGATTTTTTCATAGCTTCATTTATCCTCTCTTGTCCCATCGGAAGCCCCGGGATTCCCGAATATCAGCTCCGAGGGATTGTTTTGAATCTTTTCGAGGAGTCTGTTCAAATTTTCCGAATTTGATTTTATTTCCTGCAGGACATCTTCAAGGTCAACTGATATCTTACGGGATCTTTGATCAATGTGATCCATAAACCGGCCGGCTTTTCCTGCCGTGTCAGCCATTTTCATTGCGGAAATTTCTCTTCTGAGTTCCGCCATCAGCGTTCGCGTCTCTGACAGAGTGTTTTGAGCCTCCACAAGAACCTTGTCCACTTTGCCCTCGGCGATCATTCTATCGATCTTTTGCGTCGTCCTTTCCAGTGAAAGAGTCGTCGATTCTATATTTTTTACCGTATTGGCCAGACGCGGATTGTTGAAAAAACTTTGCACGGATTTTGTCGCTCCTTTAAAATGATCGGATATGCCTTCAAAATCGATCTTTTGAATCTTTCCATAAATAGCAGCAAGTCCGACCATAATCTGTCTGATATCCGAAGGACGGGATGGAATCACCGGATACTCGGATTCAAATGTCATATCCGGTCCAAGAACCGGTTCATTCCCCTGTCTTCTGTCCAGTTCAATAAAAACGATCCCCGTGATACCCACCGACTTGAGCTGTGCCAGCACATCAGGATCGACTTTCCCCGTGTAGTTAATCTTAATCACGACTTCCACAAGCCTGTGATCCGGCGCCACTCCGATTTTCAGCACCCTCCCTACTTCGACCCCGCGATATTTCACGCTGGAATCGACCTGAAGTCCCTGAACCGATTCATCGAAGTAGATCACATAGGTTAAACCTTTTTCGAAGTATTTTGATGCACCCAGCCATATAATCAACACGACACCGATGAGACTTCCAACCGTGACAAAGAGGCCGATCATAAACTTGGAGGTTTTCCTGGCGGTTTTGTTTTCCACGCTTTACTCCTTAAAGGTTCTATTGAAGAAGTTCAATACTCTTTGGTCTTTGCTGTATTTTCGAAGTTCTCTTGGATCACCTTCGGCAATAATCCCCTTCTTTTCCTTGTCGAGCATAATGACACGATGGGCAATGCTGAAAATCAAATCAAGATCATGTGTGACGATGACCATCGTGGTTCCAAGGTTCTCGTTGATTGATTTGATCATGTCATAAATCTCCGCCGACGTGACGGGATCAAGGCCTGCCGAAGGTTCATCGAAAAAAAGGATCGTCGGATCCATGACCATCGCCCTGGCCAGCCCCGCCCTTTTTTTCATACCCCCCGAAAGCTCCGATGGATAATGGTGCTCATAGCCTGAAAGATTCACCATACCGAGCTTCATTTTTATCATAAGCTGAATAAAGGCGGGCGATAGTCTCTTAAATTCAAGGAGGGGAAGAGACACATTTTCAGCCAGGGTCATGGAACCGATGAGTGCTCCAGACTGAAAAAGAACGCCGAGTCCCTTCCTTACTTTTTTTAATGCGTCATCATCAACGGACATGATATCCACGCCGTCGATCACCACCCTGCCCATGGATGTCCTGTAAAGGCCTATCATATATTTGAGAAGGGTGGACTTGCCGCAGCCGCTGCCTCCCAATATGATGAAAATCTCACTCTGTCTCACGTCAAAGTTGATATTTTCAAGTACGATCTGATCCCCATAACCGGCGGCAAGCCCTTCAACCGTGATAACGGGCGGCCTTTCAGACATGCTCGACGAACGGTTCATCATGACATCAGAAAGCATAATGCAAAATAATGGCAAAGGCCGAGTCAGCTACAACAATCAGAAAAATCGCGGAAACAACGGCAGACGTCGTCGATTCCCCGACGGCCTCCGCGCCTCCGAATACTTGAAATCCTCTCTGACAGCCGATGCCCGCGATCAGGAAAGCAAAGACGGCAGATTTCACAAGGCTTGAAACCACATCAAGTATCTCGATGTGTTTCATCGTTTGCTGGACATACGTATAAAATGTCAAATCCAGGCCGATCACGCCCACAAGCAAACCGCCCATGATTCCAAACAGCATGGCATAGAGTGTAAGCAAGGGGACAACAATCATGGCCGCAATGATTTTGGGAACGGCAAGAAACCGGACAGGATCAAACCCCATGGTGGCGAGGGCATCCACCTCTTCATTGACCATCATGGTGCCGATTTCAGCCGCAAATGCCGATCCGGAGCGCCCGGCTACGATGATCGCCGTCATCATCGGCCCTAATTCCTTCACAATGGCAACACTTACAAGTGCTGCCACATACAGGTTCGCGCCAAACTGCTTCAGCTGAAGCGACGACATGAAGGCCATAATGAGCCCGATAAGCAGGCTGAGGAGTCCTACGATAGGCAGAGCGTCAGACCCGGACTTTCTCATGTAGAAAAGAACGTCGCCCCACCTGACAGATCGGGGATGTGAAACACAATATACCATGGCCGTCAGGAGCTCTCCTAAAAACGTCATGACGGCAATGAAGTCATGATAAAAACCGACGGTGGCCTCACCCACCCGGTCAAAGAAATGAAGCGTTCTCTTTTCGGAGTGAATAGAGGGCATGACGAGCGCTTGTTTGTCAATGAGTTCCATCATGCCTTTCGCTTCCCGGGACATGTTTTCATAAGTGACATGAATGGATTGGCTTCGGGCCCGGGTCTCCAACTGAACAAGGGATAGGGCGCCGGCACTGTCTATATAGCGAAGCGCGGACAGATCCACGGTCAGAGAGGAAGGATTCTTTTCAGCTATAACCTTATCGACTTGAGAAATGAAACGATCGAAATCTCCCATGCCGATGTGTCCCGATACAGTCAAAAGGATATCGCCCCCTTCGCTCCCTCCAACGGCAATTGAAAACCCCTCCTGTTGATGAACCGTTTGAACTATCATCGGCCGCCCTTTTTTACGATCTGTTGAATAATTGCTATTTCTTATAATCTCATCACATTAAATATCAAGCATAATGTAACTTTTTGCCCGCGTTTTTTATGGCTACCCGATGCCCGTTATGCTAATAGACGAAAAAGACATTCCAAAGGATGTGAGGAAGCTTGTTTTTAAAGGACACAATAGCAGATGTCGGCACAAGAAGCCGAAAGTTGACAATCGCAGTGCTGATCGGGATGGTTTTTATGGGGGCTATCCTGTTGTTCGGCATGGAACCCCTTGTGGGCCGGCTGCTAATCCCTTATTTCGGAGGCGCCGCCCATGTATGGCTTACCTGTCTCATGTTCTTTCAGGCCATGCTCCTCGTGGGGTACCTGTACGCCCATCTGTTTGTCAGGAAACTCGGCGTCTGGCATCTCATTCTCCTCCCCCTCCCCCTTGTGATCCTGCCCATGCGGATTCAAGCGACACCCGATCCCCATGCACCGTTGCTCGACGTTCTCATGATTCTATTCCTGCAGGCGGCGTTGCCCTTTATCGTTCTTTCTACAACTGCCGTTGTGGCCCAGTCATGGTTGAGCCGCTCTTCCCTCGGAAGGCATTATGATCCATACCCTCTGTATGCGGCCTCCAATGCGGGATCCCTGCTCGCCCTGCTGGGGTATACCTTCCTTGCCGAGCCGTTGATGGGTCTGCGTATCCAGAGCCTCACCTGGACGGGGGGATATATCGCCTATATGGTTCTGGTTACAGCAGCCTGGTTTCTGCTTCGTCCCGAGAAAGAATCAACCGTTTTGTTTCCAGAGGATCAGGTGAAATCCGGATGGAACACCATAAGAGCATCTGCCTGCATGCGGTGGATTCTGTTGAGCAGTCTGCCATCGGCGCTTCTTCTGGCCGTGACCAATTTCATAGCCCTGGAAGTCGGATCTTTCCCCTTGACGTGGGTTTTTCCATTGGCACTCTATCTTGGCAGTTTCATCGTGACTTTTCGTAGTAATGGCGGTGTTCCCGAATTTCTCAAAATTCACTGGCCGGAACTTATGCTGGGATCATTTTTTCTGTATCTCCTTGGTCCTTCGCACTGGCTCGCCATTATCGGGCACCTGACCGCTTTTTTCTTAATCTGTCTTGTCGCTCACGGCAGCCTGTACGAACTGCACCCTCCAGCCACCCATCTTACCCATTTCTATCTGCTCATTGCTCTCGGAGGCTGGATCGGCGGCGCCATCGTCAGCCTCGTTGCCCCATTCACCTTCAGGGGTCTGTTTGAATATCCCGTTCTATTGGCATTCATCTGTGTGACATTCTGGTGGTGTCACGGCAAGTCCATTTCCTTTTTCTCGCCCGGAAAATCATTCCTTGCCTCCGGCCTTCGCATTGCTTTCATCATTGCCATGGTCACCCTTATCGGAATGGAAAGCTGGGCATCACTGAATGAACCGATCATATATCGATACCGTAATTTCTACGGGACGTACCGGATTAAAGATGACCGATTGTCAGGCGGTGAATCAGGCGTTCTCCGGAAACTTCTGCACGGCAGGACATTGCATGGGGCTCAACTTCTTGATCCGGTCTTGCGCTTTACGCCGATCACATACTATTATCCGGGTGGCGGTATTTCCGATGCTTATGAGACGACGCAGCTGCCGCGAAGAATCGCCGTGCTGGGACTCGGTTCAGGCGCTGCCGCGGCTTATGCAAAGCCTGATGATATGATCACCTACTATGAAATCGATCCCGACAATGAGAAAATCGCCCGCCGATGGTTCACGTATCTCGAGGACTGCAAGGGAAAAGTGGATATTGTTGTCGGTGACGGCCGCCTGTCCATGCAGCGGCTGGATAACGGGGCAGCGAGGTATGATATTATTCACATGGATGCCTTTACCGGAGACGGCATCCCGACGCATCTTCTGACCCGTGAAGCCATGGAAATATATCTGAGCCGTCTGGCGGAAAACGGCGTTATCCTGTTTCATATCTCCAATCGTTATTATGAACTTCGCCCCGTCATAAAATCCACGTCCAGAAGCCTGAAGCTTGCCGGCGTCATCAATGTTCCGCCGACGAGCGACAAGCTCAAAACCCATGAAAACGCCACATGGTGTGTCGTTCTTGCCAGAAACCCGGAGCGCCTTCAACCACTGCTTTCCCGGGGCTGGAAATTGCTCGGAAAGGACGACGGTCTGAACGAGACAGCCCCATGGTCGGACGATTACATTAATATCCTTGCTCCTTTGATAGAAAATCTCAAAGCGAATATCAGTCAGTTCAGAACGACTATGACTCACATGCGCTTTCTTTAAGAATTTTTACGGAAGGTGAAACATGAGAAACTTCTCACAAAAGACGGAATTTGATCATTTCATCAGATTCATACCCTTTCTGGCCTGCTTATCCGATAATGAAATCAATGAAATAAAAAAGAACATCGTCGAAAAGCGTTTCCTGAAAAATCAAACGATTCTCCAGGAGGAAGACACACCGAATTATCTGTACTTCGTTTATTCCGGCAAGGTGAAAGTTGTCCAGCTGAGCACAGACGGTAAGGAAAGGATGATCGCCATTCACAGGAGGGGAGATTCCTTCGGTGAAATGGCAGTACTCGATGGTATGACCGCCCCAGCCACAGTGATCGCCATCGAAGACACCAAGGTTGGATTTATTTCCAGGGAAGATTTCGAAAAATATTTATTAAAAAACACCAAGGTCATGATGGAAATCATCGCCATGCTTTGTGCCAGATTAAGACAGGCGTGGCTGATGCTCAAGGTGATGAGCTTCGCCGATGCGGAGGAGAGGGTGCGGAATATCTTGAAAATCATGGGGGACCAATTCGGCATAAGGGACCAGAGAGGAACGATCATCAACCTGAGACTGACGCACAATGATATTGCGGAGTTCGCATCCATTTCAAGAGAAACGGTAACCCGTATCATCAAGAAGCTTGTCGATTCAGGAGAAATAGCCGTTTTAGATAACAAACATTTCCTCTTGAAGTCCGCTTTTTTAAAGAACATCAATTCCCTGTGATTCGTGTTTCTTTAGCTTCGATTAGTAACAAATGGACACGTCGTATCCATTGTGGTAGAAATCCGGAGAAAGGCAAACGACCATGAACAGGAAACATGTTTTTATTTATTCTCAAGTTCTGCTGGCCCTTTGCTGTTTGTTCGCCATGATCATCTGCACGGACTATCTGGCAACCCCGCACACATTATACGCGGGGGAAATTTACAGGTGGGTTGATGAGAATGGAGAGGTTCATTATTCGGACACCGATCCCGGCAACTCATCAAAGGGCAAAAAAACCAAAAGTGTTTACATCGACGACAGCCCGGATGTAGAAAAAGACAGCAAGGCCTCCCCGCAGAAACAGAAAAAGAGCGACACGGCCAGAGCACCATCATCAAAGGAAGTTATCATCTACACCCTGGACACGTGACCATACTGCCACCAGGCGAAAGAGTTTCTTTCGCAGAAAGGTGTCAGCTATAAAGAAATCGAGATTAGTCGGGACCGGGAGGGGGCACGTGAAATGGTCAGGATCTCCGGTCAGAGAGGAGTCCCCGTCATCATTATCGATGGCGACGTTATGGTCGGCTTCAACCGCCGGGCACTCGAAGAAAAGCTCCGATAAAAAAGGTCTAATCATGCCAAGACTCGGTAAAATCATCGTCAAGACTCCCATCGTCGAGATGGACGGTGATGAAATGACCAGGATCATCTGGAGGATGGTCAAGGAGAAACTCCTTTTTACCCACCTGAACATTCCTGTCGATTACTACGACCTCCACATCCAAAACCGCGATGCAACGGATGATCGGGTCACGGTAGACGCGGCAAGGGCCATTATAAAATACGGCCTCGGTGTAAAATGCGCAACCATCACCCCGAATGAAGACCGGGTCAAAGAATACCACCTCAAGGAGCAATGGAAAAGCCCGAATGGGACGATCAGGGCCATGCTTGACGGCACAGTCTTCAGAAAACCCATTTTTGTAAAAAATATCCGGCCCTCCGTTTCCACCTGGAAGAAAGCCATTACAATCGGCAGACACGCCTATGGCGATGTCTACAGCAATACAGAGATACGCATTCCTGGACCCGGCACGGCGGAGATCGTCTTCACCCCTGCCCATGGAGGCCGACCGGCGAAACGGACCATCAAGGAATTCTCAGGCCCCGGCATTATTCAAGGCATCCACAATACCGATGAGTCCATCAGAAGCTTCGCAAAATCATGTTTCACCTTCGCCCTCGATCAGAAAATTGACCTGTGGTTCAGTGCAAAAGACACCATCTCCAAGATTTATGACGCCCGGTTCAGAGAGATATTCAATGAGGAATTCGAGAAAAACTGGAGGAAGAAATTTGCCCGGGCAGGTCTTTCCTACTTCTTCACTTTGATCGATGATGCCGCAGCACGAATCATCAAATCGGAAGGAGGCATTCTATGGGCACTGAAAAACTATGACGGTGACGTCATGTCCGACATGATTGCATCGGCAAACGGAAGCCTCGCAATGATGACCTCCGTCCTGGTCTCGCCACAGGGGTGTTTCGAATACGAAGCCGCCCACGGCACCGTTCAGAAACACTATTACAGGTACCTTCGGGGAGAAGAAACATCCACAAATCCCATGGCCATCATTTTCACCTGGTCCGGGTGTCTGCGCAAACGAGGCGAACTGGACGCCACACCTGAGGTTATCGCGTTCGCGGAAAAGCTTGAGGAAGCGGCCATTGCAACGGTTGAATCCGGAATCATGACCGGCGACCTTCTGCTTGTCGCAGATCCGCACCCCAACAACAAACAAGTCCACACGGAAGCCTTTATCGATGCGATTGCCGAAAATCTCCAAAACGCCTTGCAAGGATAAACCGAACCTCAAAGACCTGGATCTACACGAAATCGAAACCTGCATTGCGCCTTTGGGCAAAGAAACATACCGTGCAAGGCAGATCATGAAGTGGCTTTATCAGTTTGGCGCCGAATCTTTTGAGGAAATGACAAACCTCTCAAAAGATTTCAGGGTCGCATTGAACGATATCGCAAGAATCGGACAGCCTGATATCGCAAAGACACAGACCTCCGCAGACGGTACCAAGAAGGTCCTGTTCAGGCTCGAAGACGGCCATTCCATCGAAAGCGTTCTCATCCCCGGGAAAAACCACTGGACGCTTTGTGTTTCCACGCAGGCGGGATGCCGGATGGGATGCACCTTCTGTCTGACGGGGGAGCAGGGCTTTAAGAGAAATCTCCTCCCCTCGGAGATCACCGGTCAGCTCACCCGCCTCCGGTTCGGCACGCCGGAAGGAGAAAACATTAAAAACATCGTGATGATGGGGATGGGAGAGCCCCTGGCCAATTATGAAAATACCGTCAAAGCCGTCCGGATCATGACCTCCGATTTCGGCCTCGGTTTTTCGAACAGAAAAGTTACCGTATCCACTTGCGGGATTGCACCCATGATCAAACAGATGGGACAAGACATCTGCGTCAACCTCGCCATCTCCCTGAATGCGCCGGATAATAAAAGAAGAAGCGAATTGATGCCCATCAACAGGACATATCCCCTCGAAACCCTCCTCGCGGCCTGCCGGGATTACCCCATGCCGGGGAGAAGAATGCTCACGTTTGAATACATCCTGATGGCAGGTATAAACGACGCCCCGGAAGATGCGGAAAAGCTGGCACGTCTGCTGAAAGGAATCCGCTGCAAGCTCAATCTGATCGCGTTCAATGAATTCACTGGCTCAAAATATAAAACGCCTTCACAGGAGACCGTATCGAATTTCCAGCAAATTCTGATGAACCATCACTACACGGCAATCCTTAGAGCTAGCAAAGGCAGCGACATCCTCGCCGCCTGCGGCCAGTTGAGCGGCCAGGCAAATTCCCATTCCTATTAACACTCTTCCTTGTTGATTATGAATCTACAGACGCCATATTTTGTGATCATTATCCTGTTGACACACAAAATCCTTCCTTATATGTTCCCATTGTGAAAAAGTAAGCTCTGTAAGGAGGATAGAAATGTCGGCAGTAGGCCTGCATGTGACCGAAACAGTGATCGCATTCACCCTGATGGTCATGACAGCGTATCTCCTGAAAAGAAAAGGGATGCTTAAGCAGGAAGACAGTACCCTTTTCGCGAAGCTGCTCACCCAGACGATATTACCTGCCACGATCTTTTATCAACTCTGGACGCACCGTCTCTCAGGCGAAAGTCTGGCTCCCGTTCTGGTCATGTTCTTATCGGGAACCGTCTCTCTGGCAATCAGCTGGCTGATCGGGATCCTTTTGAAATTTGATCGCCAGAGCACCGGTGCGCTAATGATTGTCTCATCCTTTGGGTCTTCCGCGCTCATAGGATATCCGATCATCCAGTACGCCTTTGCAAACAACCCCCAGGCGCTTGCCCAGGGGATCATCATTAGTGAACTCGGCGTCGGCCTGCCAATCTTCATATTCTGTCCTGCCGTGGCGATGTATTTCGGGGGGACGTTTAAGGGAATTGAAGATGTGCGAAAACTGGCGAAAGACTATTTCCTGTCGCCCATATTCCTGTCCGTTGCCCTGGGACTTGTCTTGTCACACCTCGATGTTCCGGCGGGAACGCCGTTTGTCGACACGATCATGGAAGCCTTGAAGATGATGCAGGGAGCCCTAGTGGTCATCTCGGCCGTCATTCTCGGGCTTCAGCTTTCCTTTCAGCCGATGAGCGGATTCTGGAAATTGATAGCGGTTTCCATCCTGGTCCAGATGCTGTTTCAACCGTGGTTCAACGATTTCGTTTCAGGCCTGTTGAGCGTCGGCGCGGAAAACAGACAGATTCTGGTTCTCATCAGCGCCATGCCCGCTGCGATACTGGGCCCCGTCTTTGCCGCCCGATACGACTGCGCCGCGAAAACCGCCACTCTGCTTGCTTTTACCCATATCGTCATCAGCCCGGTGGTGGTTCCGGCTGTCTTTGCCGTATTTACATAAGGCCGAGGGTGGGTGAATGCGCCTCAGCCTCTGTCCAGACAATGAAGCCCCGTTGGACGCCGTGGACTTAATATTGACATTTAAGCATTGTTCTACAAGCTGGCGGAACCGTTGTCCACAGAGAAAATCAGCATCGGTTTAGCAGCCCGGGATGATGGGGGGACTCTTGAGCAACTCCAGAAAAGCATCGAGAACCCCGGCGCTGCCCTTGCTGCATTCCGGCTTCCGCGTCTTCTGCGGCAACCGCATCTCGCCCGACGATAATACAGCCATGGAAAACCTGGCCCGCTACGTCATCCGGGCGTCGTTCTCCAGGAAAGGATGCTGTACCTGGATCAGGAGGGAAAGGTCGTCTATACGGCCAAGAACGGCAAGTCGACCAGATCTTTCTTGCCCGCGAATGGTTGGCCGCGATATTCTCACATATCCCGAATCGGGGCGAGCAGATGGAAGGCTACTACAGCAACGTCTCACGGGGGAAAAGACAGGGGGAAGGCAGCGATGACGCCGCCCTCTGCATTCTCGATCCACACGGGAATGCAAAGACATGCCGGCGGAATTGGGCGCGGCTTATTCAAAAAATCTACGAGACAGATCCCTTGATCTGCCCAAAATGCCAAGGGGCCATACGGATGATCGGCAGCATTGAAAATCCGTAGGTATTTTGCGGTCAAACTCCTCTTGACACACAAATCCTTCCTTATATACATTTACCGTGAAAAAGGAAGTCCTTATCAAGCAGCGTGCTTGCGGATCTCGCACAGGTTGCACATGAGGAAAATGATGAAAAAAATCTTCGCTGAGCCAGATGTCCCGATTTCAAAACCATGGACGATGAAAAAGAGTCTTTTTCTTTTTGCGATTTTTTCGATCCTGTTTCTTCTTTCCGTTACGGTGGCCTCGACGGCGGAAACGGGATTCGGCTGGACCGTGGGTTCGGCGTATGATGGACGCGGCAGCATTCTGTATACGAACGACAGCGGGCAGAGCTGGCGTTATCAGGGAACAGGCCAGATCGCGAACGTCGATATGTCGGGCGTCTATGCCGTCAATGGCCGCACCGCCTACGTGGTAGGGGAAGCCGACAGCGGTTACGGGACCATTTACAGGACGACGGACGCGGGGGCCACATGGACCCGGTTGGGTTCGGCGGCGGATATTCCCGATGTGGCTCTTGCCAAGGTTCACAGTTACGGAAACCAGAAGATATGGGCGGTCGGAACGGGGACGATTCTGAATTCCAGCGACGGCGGCGCGACCTGGAGAAATACCTGTCCGGCCGAGTACAGCTCGACCCTGCTGCAAGGCGTTACGACGACCGACGGCCGGCATGTCTGGGTGACGGGCGGCAACAAGGACGGTTACGCCACGATCCTCTACAGCGATAACGGCGGGGCTTCCTGGACGCGACAGGGCACGGCCGGTGATGTGACCGGCGTGGATCATGTCATCGGCGTGGCCGCCGCAGACAACAAAAAACTCTGGGCCGTCGGCGGCGGTGCTCATCCGGGAAATATCGTGCTGGCGACCACCGACGGCGGCGCCCGGTGGATCAAGGTGCATGATGCAGGCCTGGGCGACGGCAACGAGGTTTCGGTGGTTGACGCGAGAACTGTCTGGACCGCCATGGACAGCCACGTGCTGCTCTCCCTTGACGGCGGCGCGACCTGGGAAAGTCACAATACGGAATCGTACACGATGGGGATCAGCGCGTTCAGCGCCGACCAGGTCTGGGCGGTCGCCAACGGAATCCGGGGCGCCATCTTCTATACCGCCGACGGCGGCGCGACGCCTTGGAACAGGACATTGACGGGACCGGACGGCGCTGTGCTCCCGCAGCTCTTCACCATCTCCATGTCCACGTCCACCAAAGAGGTTTATCCGCAGGCGGTCGAGAATGCCAAGGCGCATGCGGACGCTCCGACCGGATGGGTGGCGGCGGGCGGCGATATGGTCAAGGTGTCCGGGGCCGCCTCTGTGGGGGCCAATCCCTACGGTCTGAAATACTACGGTATGCCGGCCAACAATCAGTTGATCGTCCGCACGGTCAGTTCCAGCAACGCCTATAACGGCGCCTGGGGAACGACGACGACCGCCGGGACCAACTACGCGATCTACGGCAGCAAAAGCGCGATGAGTGCGTGGGTCACAACAGGAAACGAAATGACGCGGTTTATTGACGGCCAGGGTTTGACCGCAGGCACAGTCGTCAAGGGCCTGGAACGTGGTCTCGGCATGAACAACACCGGCACCCATGACGCAATTTTTGAAATGGCCGTAATGGTCGGCAACACGGCCAATCCCTATCTGCTGCGCCCCACCCGGAATCCCGATCCCACCGTTTACAGCACGAATCCCGCAGATCACGGGACATATAGCGCCTTCCCCGCCGATGCGCAGGCGGCCGGCATCGGAACCGGAGCGGCGGCGGACGCGGTCTATGCCAATTATAAAGCCGCTTACATCAATTGGGCAGAACAGGCCTACTCCACGAGCCCCTTTCCCTGGACGCAACTGGGCTACACGTACTATTGGGGCCAGGTGGAAAATGTCCCTTCGAACCTGAATGATGTTCAGGGCATGTCCGAGTTCATCCTGCTGGGCGGCGCTGGTCATTATGATCCGAGCAAAACGCCTTCCGGCACAGACGAATCGGGAAAGGTCGTCGCCGTCGGCATCTACGCACCGCAGTCCTATATCTATACGAAGAACAACGGAACGACGCTCAGCGATGACGCAACCGCTCAATACGGAAACGGCTTTGCCAGTTTCAACGTAACCGGCGCCTGCGACACGCTCTGGGCCGGCGCCGCTTTTCAGGTCAGCGCGCATCTGGACGCCGCCACGCCCAACACCATCACCATCGGCACCGGCGAAACCGTCAGCGGCGGACAGGGCATCCTGGTCGGGTCTCGGAACTATACGGTCATGAACGCCGGCCTCATTACGGCCACTGCGAACACGAAAAAATTCAACATTACCGATAGCGAGAACGTCGCGCTGCTGTTCAAGGGCGATACGCATGCAGTGCCCTATATCGGCGATGTGAAGAATATTCTCATCAATTCCGGCACCATCACAGCCCCCGGGGACAACGGAACCGCAGTGATGGTTTGGGCGGGAAACACAGACATCACCAATACCGGGACCATCACCGGCAGCGGAAACGGCTACGCCATTAAAACGGCCTCCGGCAATGACACGATCCGGATCGACGACGGCGCCGTCACGGGCCATATCGATCTGGGAACGGGGATCGATGCGCTTGTTGTCAGAACGAGCGGTACCGTCACCGGCCGGATTACGACCGGCGACAATGCCACGGTGATGGTTGACGGCGGAACCTTGAATATGACCGGTGGCGTGATCAGCGCCGGCGGCGTTACCGGTAGAAATAACGCCGATGTCGTCAACATATCGGGTGGGGTTGTCAACGGCGGCATCCAGACCGGGGCCGGCAATGACACCGTCGCCCTGTCCGGCGGGCAGGTCAACGGCAGCATCAACCTGGGTTCCAACATCGCCGACGCCTTCAGCGCCAACAACGCCACGCTCGGTTTTGCGATATCCCGGAATACGCAGGCGACTGCGAAAATTCAAGGCATGCAAACGGCAAATATTGCCGATACGGGCAGCGTCACGCTGATTCCCAGAATAGCCGAGCCGACCGGTATCCGCGATCAGGAAAGTTTTCTCATTGTTGTACCGAACGCTGGCGGATCGCTCCAGACGGATATCGCTCGCATCAATATCCAGAATGACGCTTCCTATCCGATGATCCGCTTTTCTTTGAGTCAAAATGGAAATGATCTTTCGCTGATTGCTTCGCGCGATAACCGTTATTACGCTCAGGGAAGCGGGAACTCGTCTCTTGGGGCCGTGCTGGATGCTCTGGCCGGCTCCGGCAATTCAGGCGCGGATATGCAGCGGGTCCTTGGAGCGCTTGATGCATCGGGCGACGCCGCAAACGCCGCCCGGCTACAGCCTGTTGTCGATAACGGCGTTCTCCAGGCAAGCCGGGCCGCATTGGGCGGCTTTCTCGGCGCTGTTAACGACCGTCTGAACCACCTTCGGTCCGGCCAAACTTTGGCCGCTACCGGAAACTCCATAATCCCTACTCTTGGGGCTGTGCTCGATGCTCTGGCTGGCTCCGGCAATGCAGGTGCGGATATGCAGCGGGTCATTGGGACGCTCGATGCGTCGGGCGACGCCGCAAACGCCGCCCGGTTCCAGCCTGTTGTCGATAACGGCATTTCCCCGGCAAGGCGGGCCGTATGGGGCGGCTTGCCCGGCGCCGATACCGGCCGTATGGACCATCTTCGGTACGGCCAACCTTTGGCCGATGCCGGAAACTCCATAATCTCCACAGGCGGTGCGTCCGGTGATCAAGGCATGTGGGCGCGAGGTCTCGGAAGTTATCTGCATCAGGGTGCACGGGATGCAAGCAATGGCTATGACGCGAATCTATGGGGCGTCGCCACGGGTTACGATGTCTTGCTGCGGGAGGATTTAAGATTTGGAGGCGGTTTTGGGTACGCCAAAAACCAAATAAAATCAAAAGACAATAGCGGAGATGCCGCTGCGGACTCTTTTCAGGGAACCTTATACGCGGGTTTCACGAAAAACGCCGGTTACATAAATGGCTCTTTGTCTCTATCTTACAATTGCTACAGAAGCTCGAGACAGATTGTTTTCCCCGGCGTCAATCGCACCGCAAACAGCGAATACGACGGACAACAATACTCCCTCTATCTGGAAGGCGGACATACATTGAAAACAGGCCGATTTGCATTGACCCCGCTGGCCTCCATCCAATATGAAAATCTACGCCTTGACGGTTACACCGAGAAGAACGCCGGAGATTTGAACCTGAAAGTTGACAGGCAAAATTATAACATGGCGCTGACGGGCGTGGGTCTGAAACTGGGCTATTCCGTCCAAGGTTCATACGGAACGTTTATACCGGAACTGCACGCAAAATGGCTCTATGACCTGATGAACGATAAGCAGCAGTCCACGGCAACGTTTACGGGCGGCGGCGCTTCCTTTGCCACAAGCGGCTTCAAACCGGCCAGGAGCAGTTATCATCTCGGGACGAAAATCTCCCTGATCACCATGAATAATATAGAACTTTCCGTGGATTACGATTTCGAGTTCAAAAACGATTTTTACGGCCACTCCGGTTATGTCAACGCCCGGTACGCTTTCTGACGCCTCTAATGTCCCGTTTCGATTCCGAATAACCATAGCCTGCGATTATGAATAGTTGAATTGCCCGGGAAAACATTAAAACATCGTGATGATGGGGATGGGAGAACCCCTGGCCAATTATGAAAATACCATCAAAGCCACCCGGAAAAGCTGGCACGTCTGCTGAAAGGAATCCGCTGCAAGCTCAATCTGATCGCGTTCAATGAATTCACTGGCTCAAAATATAAAACGCCTTCACAGGAGACCGTATCGAATTTCCAGCAAATTCTGATGAACCATCACTACACGGCAATCCTCAGAGCCAGCAAAGGCAGCGACATCCTCGCCGTCTGCGGCCAGTTGAGCGGCCAGTTGTCATGATGGATTCCTTTTTCAAAAAACGACATCGCTTTTAGGGGTCACCTTATTTCCTGTTCCCGGAAATAAGATTCCTTGCTGCCGCCCTTACCGCCGCCGGCAGGAAGATCCATTCATATTCCAAAACATGCTTTTGAAGTTTTTCGGCGGCCTCTTTCAGGGTCAGGGCTCCCGCGTGCAGTTCCATAATTATTTCTTTGGGAATTTTCACCGGCGCCCTCATGACGACGGGACCCTGATCGATGGGTATGCCGACTTCGTGAACCGTAACGCATGTCTCGAAATCATCTTCCGGCTTGGCCACTTCACGATAAATCATATCCATGACTTCCGACACAACGCGTTCATGGACCGTGAGGCCGTACATGTGCCTCCCGCCGTGTTTTCCGGTATCCGCCGGATGAATATTGATCATCAGGACGCCCTCAATGGAATATAGTTCCCAGACACAGCCCGCAAGGATGAGCAATTGAATATTCTGGTCTTTGATATATTGATTTAATCGCAGATTAAAATCAGGAACTTCCTGCTTGCTTCTGCATTCGATGACTTCGGTCTTGATCTTCTGAATTTCCGCCTTCCCGATACAGCCGGCGCTGCCTTTGGTACTGATAAGTCGAAGGTTTGCAATTTCAGGCATAAAGCCCATATTATAAGCGCTCATAACAGCGTTTGCGTCCGTGCCGCCGCCGGATGCGATGATGCCTGCATTGATGCCTTCCTCCATCGTCATGCCTCCTTTACAAAAGACAAAACCCCTCTTCCTTCAGGGAAACGGGATTTCTTTCAACAGCACCCTGTTCCTCTCCAACGGGGATACATGTGAATAATCATTAAGTTTCTTCGCATTCATTCGGAATGACATTCTTTGAAATTCTACTACAGAAAGCGGGATGACGCAAATAAACACTTCATATTTTTATCTATTTATTATATTTTTATCATGTTTTTATCATTGACAAAAGATATTGAAAAAGTTAAATTTTTTTAAGTATCGTGACCGTGCATAGCAGAAAATATTATTCAATAAATTGTCCCCTATGTAAAATTGAGGAAGCGTTGGAAAGCGGAGTTTGAAACGGCTGTCAATTTTTCAGAAAGGAGGGAGCGACACATGATTTCCGTAGATATCTTAAAACAATTCGAGTTTTTTAAAGGATTCAGTGAAGAGCAGATTAAGAAACTGGCAAATATTGCCGTTGAAAAATCTTATGGGGCCGGCGTCCAGATATGGAAAAAGGGAGATCCGGCCGGTGCGTTCTTCATTCTGAAAGAGGGAAAGATCGTGATGTTAATGGAGGCGTACATGGGCCCCCAGAGACCTCCTATGCAGGTCACCGTGGATGTTGTAACAAAAGGAGATGCCATGGGGTGGTCGGCCGTCGTTGAGCCTCACCAGTATGTCCTGGGAGCACGATGTATCGATAACTCAAAAGCCATCGTATTCGATGCGGAAAAACTGAGGGGATTACTGAACAAAGACAATCTTTTGGGTGTAACGTTCATGCATGCCATCGCAAAGGTCATCGCCGCCCGCCTTACCCATACGGAGATCATCCTGGTTGGCGAGAGGGGGCTTGCTACGTTGACGGAGTTATAACGAGCAAGGATCGCAGCGTTCGATGTCAAGAATAACGATGACAAGAAAAGGCGGAGTTGTTTGAGGCTCCGCCTTTTTTCATGTGCTTTAAGAAGGAGGTGAAACATACTATCAGCTTAGAATTCAGCGGAGGTTCCACTTTCTGTGGTCAAAGAAGGCCTTGAGAAGATAAACGCCGGCGATGCCGATGTAGGCGCCGAAAACGACGTCGCCGAGGTAATGCGACGTAAGAAGGACCCGGCTGGCCGCAATGGCGACGGCTGCCGGGAAAAAGAAAAAACGACCCTTGGGAAACAGGATGGACAATGAAGCCGCCAGGGAGAATGCCGTCACGGCATGTCCGGATGCGAAAGACGTCCATTCGTAACCGGTACGGAAAAAGGTAAAGCCGTACAGATCCAGATCGAATAACATGACCGGCCGGTATCGTCCTGCGATCCATTTGACAAGATTCACAAAAATCCCCGAAGAGGCTACGGAAGCAAAGACAAACAGGGATTGGTTCGCGTAAATCTCTTTTTTCCGACAAAATTTAAAATACATGAACAGCAGAAAAGATACAAGAAGATAGGCTGTTGACTTGCCAAGTTCAGTGACGATTTCGGCAATATCCAGAATGGACCGATCCAGCGTGCGGCACCAGCGGGCCATGGGAATATCGAGAAAGAAATAACTCATAACCGTCGACACAAGAAAGAGCGCAAAGATGATGATATGCTGTCTTTGCAGACTTTTCATTTCTTCACACCCCGGAAGCTTGTGCACCACACATATTCAACGGTATCCACCTTCCCGCCGTTCAATGAAACGTCGATGGTTTTCACCGGGCGGACCTGATCGCACATTACCGTTTTCTCCAGATCAAGATGGGTAAAATGTGTGTTGAGAAACAGGAGATCATAGCCTTCGGGCGGGTTTGGTTGCCATAGATCAAACTGGTCTTTCCTGTCATCAATGATGAAAACGGGCATCCGGTATGGCAGGGCATAGTACATCATCCGGCTTCCCATGGTCCAGTTGCTTATGGCTAGTCCCTTTTCAGCACGGCTGTTGGCCTTAATAATATCACTGGCTTCTTTCGCGATACTCTCATAGCCATAGATGTCTCGGAAGGGCGATTGGTAGTCGGGAAAGCGGAAGAATTTTGCCGATAGCTCCACATAAAGAAAGAGGGTCAAGACAAGGCTGAACCAGAGAGATACCTTCAGGAACTTTCGCTTGAACGGTGTGAGGGGATTCATCAGAAAAAAAACACCGATGGGAATGAAGAGAAGATAAAAAGGGCTCGTCCAGTGCGGAAGCGCGGTCTCATACAGGGATGAATAGATAAAAAAAACATAAATGACGCCGCCAAACAGCATCGCCAGACGGATATCGTCATCGGGGTGGCGGAACCCTTTGAAAAATCCATAGAACGCGATTAGAAAAAGAAACGGGCTGTAAGCCCCGAACTGGGCGGCCAGCGACACAAGGGGTTTCTCCGGACTGATCGATGAAGGTCCCAGGACATGCCCCGTCTGATAGCGAAAACTGATAAAATCATGCTGCATATTCCAGTAGAGCACCGGCATCACCATGAGAAGGGCCAGAAGACCCGCAAAGATCATATACCGCGAAAAAATGAGATCGTAACGCTTCTTCATGATGAGGTAAATAAGGATGGGAGGAACAAAAAGGATGGCCGTATATTTAGCCAGGCCGGCTGTCCCCAGGACTAACCCCAGAAGTGCGAAATCTCTGAATCGTCCATGGGATGCGATGCTTCTTGTCAGCCGGATCAGAGGAAAGACCAGAACAAAGAGAATGGAATCAGGGAGCAGCATGATGCCCAGGGCATTGAGCATAAAGGAGCCGTTAAGGGCCAGAACGCCTGTCAGGGCGATATCTTTCGAACCGGAGAAGGACAGGATGAAACGGTAAGATAACAAAGATACAAGGGCAAACAGGATGATGGCGGGAAGACGGGCGGTAAATTCGCCGCTTCCCAGCGTGTAATAGAACATGGCATGAATCCAGCCGACAAGGGGCGGATGATCTACGTAGCTCCAGTCCAGATTTTTCGCATAGAGGACATAATGGGCCTCGTCAACGCCGAGGCCGAAGGTCGGGGATACGAGGAGGCGAATCAGGGTAAAACCGCCTACAATGAGTATTATCTCTTTATGCTTCTGAATCATACCAATACGCAACTATTTTCCGTGGTTGCAGAGCGTACACTCTGTCAGGGCGTATGTCTACAAAAATGTTACAGGGAGAGGCATCAGGCGGCAGGTGGGAAATTTTCCTGAGGAATGCACACCGAAGATTATTGAGAAAATAAAACTTTTTACGTCATGCGAAGCGGTTTCGCCGACCGGCTTTAGTTGGTGTAGAGAGCTCCCAACGAGTCAGGAATCTGCTGTCGGCAACTCGCAAGCCTTTCATCGAATTCCTCGGTACTGAAGCTGTACTCCTGAGTACCGTGGCACTCCACAGCGAAGGAAGCGCACACACTGCCCATCATGGCGCTCTGCGCGATATTTCCGCCCCTGACCAGACCGCTGATCAGCCCTCCCCGGTACGAATCGCCGGCCCCCGTCGGGTCCTCCACCTTTCTGGGTTTTGCAGCCTGAATGAGGATTTCGCCATCCGGAGTAATAACCCGTGAACCCGTCTGACCCAGGGTGACAATGATAAACCTTGCCCGTCGAATCAAATCATCTTTGCTCAAGCCGGTTTTGCTGATGATCATATCAAACTCATAATCATTGGAAATCAGGATCAGGCATCCTTCCACGGCCTGGATAAGGTCTTCCGCAGCCAGCATGGGCAGTGATTGCCCCGGATCGAAGATATAGTCGATTCCTCTGACCTGGCAGATTTTCGGGTAATTCATCATGTCTTCGAGATTGCCGGGAGAGACGATAACAATGGTATCCCGCGGACTGAGTCCGTCAAAATCCAGACAAGAAGGATATTTCATGGCACCCGGATTGAAACCCGTGATCTGGTTGTCGGCCAGGTCGGTGGTGATGTAGGCGCTTGCCGTGAATTCTTCCTCTATGATTCTGATGTTGTCGGAAGACAACCCATTTTTTGTCAGCCATTCGAGGTACCTGTGATAATCATGGCCAATAGCAGCTGAAATCACAGGCTTTTCTCCCATCAGAGTGAGTGCATAGGCTATATTGCCGGCCGTGCCGCCAAACTTCTCCCTCATGCCGTTTACCTGGAAGCAGACATTCAGGACATGTATCTTCCCGGGCAGGATATGATCCGCGAAATATCCTGGAAAGTCCATAATTCTGTCATAGGCCAGTGATCCGGAAACGATAATATTCATCATTACATCCGCATATTCGGCTGTTTATTTTTTGACTTTGGTTTCTTTTGCTTTTCGGGCTTCTTCTTCGGCGAGCCGTCTTTTGGTTTCGCCGATGAAATACGCGACCTTGTAGTCAAGACCCAGGTTTGCATAATCTCTTGAGATTATTTCAAACCGTTTCAAGGCGGCTTTATACTTCTCTCTTTTAAAATAGAAATGTCCTACATAAAATTCATGCTCCCCAAGCCTTTGTTTACAATCCCTGAGCACTTTTTCAGCCATGAAAGAAAATTTGCTGCTCGGGAAACGGGCAATTAATCGTTCAAACTCTTTTCTCGCTTTTTTTGTTTCCGTTTGATCCAGGTCGATTGTAAACATCTGTTTGTAATGACACATGCCGAGTTGATACATGGCATAGGGAAGATTTTCATTGGTTGGGTGGAGATGGAGAAAATCGTTATAAACAAGCTCCGCTTCAGCATATTCCTCATCACTGAAATGGGAATCGGCAATCCCCAGCTCCGCCATAATGGCCATTTGATGAAGGGGATACTCTTCCTTGAGCCTCTGGAATGACTCAATGGCCCGCTTGTAACGGCCATCCTGATAGGCCTCTACGCCCCGCGTATAAAGACCTTCGGGCGTAGCCCTCGTCCTTTCCGGTCGTTTCCAGAAGTCTTTCCACCATCCGCATCCTGAAAGGAAAAATATAACTACAAGCAATAACAAAAAAGTTTTTTTATTTCGCAATGTTTTTGCCCTTCCTCTGCCGACTACAGACCTTTTTTGATCAATTCTTCAAGGCGCCCTTTCGGGACAAGACCAATGATTTTATCTACAATATTCCCGTCCTTAAACAGGGCAAGTGTTGGAATGCTCATCACGCCGTAGGTTTTTGCCACATTGGGATTGTCATCGATATTAAGCTTCCCCACATTGACCTGGCCCTGAAATGCCGTGGCAAGTTCTTCAACGACCGGGCCTATTGCCTTGCACGGACCGCACCAGGATGCCCAAAAATCAACCAGAACAGGTTTATCCGATTTGAGAACTTCCTGCTCAAAATTGCCGTCCGTCAGATGGATCAGGACTTCTTCTTGTGCCATATCTTGCCTCCTTGCTTGAATTGCGGTTACTATGGCATACTCTTCCAAATACTGTCAAACCCAAATTACATACGAGGTTCTCTCGGGTTAAGAATCAATACCTGTTCTTTGACAGAACAGGACGTTTCTGATATAGCACCCTTTAATATCATATACGAACGGACAACTTCATGGAACCCCTCGGTATCATCTCAGGCACCATTCCCCTTCAGGGCAAGGAAATTTTTGGAAACCTCAAGAAACGTATTCTGGATACGGAATATGGAAAAGCCCGTGTCTTCTTCTCCGACACCATTGCCTTCATCCCGAGACACGGCGATGATCCCGGTCACTATGTTTTACCCCACCTGATTAACCATCAGGCCAATATGAAGGCATTAAAAGACCTTGGGGTCAGAGAAGTCATAGGAGTCAATTCCACGGGATCTCTGAAAAAGAAGTTAAAACCCGGCATGATCGTCGTACCGGACGATTTTATTACCCTCCCGGGAACACCAACCGCCATTCATGGAAAAGCCCATCACATCACACCCGGATTCAGTGATGACATGCGCCGGCAATGGCTTGAAGCCGCTCGCGAATGCAAAATCAATGTCGTCGCTGGAGGGGTGTACTGGCAGACAGCAGGCCCCCGTTTTGAAACCAGGGCAGAAATCCGGATGATGTCCCGATTTGCCGATCTCGTCGGGATGACCATGGCGAGCGAGGCCGTCATTGCCCAGGAGCTGGAATTGTCGTATGCGGCACTATGTTCGGTGGATAACTACGGACACGGACTCGTCGAAAAGGCATTGACCCTTGAAGAGATCGTACAGAACGCCCGCCGGAATACCGAAGTGATCATGAAAATTATATCGAGATACATCGAAAGGAGAAAGGGATGAAATTTTCTACGAAGGGAGACGGGGGAGAGACCAGCTTGCTGGGCGGCCAGAGAGTTCCGAAATACGATGCGAGACCGGACACATATGGAACCCTGGACGAAGCCAGCTCCACCCTGGGAGTGGCCAGGGCGATGACGAATGACCAGAAAATCAGAAATATTCCTTAACCGATTCAGCTGG
>CAZIQY010000029.1:0-32651 GCA_964541605.1 uncultured Syntrophaceae bacterium
TAGGATACGCCTTCTATTTTACTCCGTCCACAACTTTGGGTTATATCTCTTTTTTGAAAGCAGTATGCTAATAAATAAAGTGGGGCTGGAGCGGTGCAAAATAGGCAGCTGGGTGGACACAAACAAAAATGGTTACAACCAGTAAAGCTGTAACCATTGGATATTCTTTTGGTGCCGGAGCCCGGGGTCGAACCGGGATGCCCTTGCGGGCGGGGGATTTTGAGTCCCCTGCGTCTACCAGTTTCACCACTCCGGCGAGGCTTTCTGATTATATAAGGGGCTGTGAAATGTCAAGAAAAATGTATTGACAAGCCCTGAAACGGTATGCTAAATCTGTACGCTCATTGATATGAGCGGGGCTGTAGCTCAGCTGGGAGAGCGCTTGAATGGCATTCAAGAGGTCAGGAGTTCGATCCTCCTCAGCTCCACCAAATGTCATATTTAAGGGTTGGCTGAAACCGGTTAACCCTTTTTTAATTATAAAAAATAATCAAAAAACTACATTTCATGATTTCAGGAGGTCTGACGTATGTCTGAATCGAAACCGGACAAATGGATGTCCTGGGTGGCCCTTGCCACAGCAATCATGGCTGTTTTTGCAGCCGTCACAACCCTTTACATGGGGAAATACTCATCCCGGGCGATTTTAAAAACCAGGGACAGGAAACGAGTCAGTGGGCCTACTATCAGGCAAAGAGCATCAAATCCTACATATATGAAATACAGAAGCAAAAATTAGAGCTGGAAATGCTGTCTCTAAAAACCGGCCAATCCGGTTCTCTTGCGGACAAGTACCTGAAAATCATGAACGATTATGATAAACAGATTAAGCGCTACGACAAGGAAAAGGAGGAGATCAAGGCGAAGGCCGATGATCTGTCAAAATCGAAGGAAGACGCCCAGGCTCGGGCGGGCAATTTCGGATATGCCCTCATATTTCTGCAGATATCCATCATGCTGTCTTCCATTTCCGCCTTAACGAAGAAAAAGCCCCTTTTCTACACTGGTCTGGCATCCGTTTCCGGATGGATATTTTTCTTTTTGAATGCGATATTTCTGTTTCATTGATTGGGGGAACTTGTGAAGGAGTTCGATGTGGAAGATCTGGCGGCGTTCAACGGACAGGACGGCAAACCTGCTTATATCGCCTATCAGGGGAAAGTCTTCGATGTGAGCGGGAGCAAATTGTGGAAAGGCGGTCTCCATATGAAGCGTCACCATGCCGGGAAGGATCTCAGCGCGGAACTCCCGGCAGCCCCTCACAAAGAAAATGTCTTTGAACGGTACCAACAGGTGGGAATTGTCAGGCAGACAACTGAACCCGAACGGCCGATACCGGCATTTCTGTCGGCACTCATTGAGCGCTTTCCGTTTCTGGAAAGGCATCCACACCCGATGACGGTTCACTTTCCCATTGTATTGCTGCTGTCGGTTGCATTTTTTAATGTTCTTTATCTGATGACGGACGACAGGTCGTTTGAGCAAACGGCCTTGCACTGCCTGATCGGCGGGATCTTATTCATGCCTGTGGCAGCGTTGACGGGCCTGTTTACATGGTGGCTGAATTATCTGGCCAGGCCCATGAAGCCGGTGAAAATGAAAATCATCCTCTCCTTCGTCGTGCTGGTGTCTTCCATCATGATGCTCTTATGGCGGATTGCCGATCCCGTGGTGCTGGATACCGAAGGGATGGGAAGGGTGTTGTATGTTGTCATAACCCTTGCGTTTGTTCCCCTTATGTCTCTGATCGGCCGGCTTGGTGCGGGATTGACGTTTCCCGTCGAAAAAAAATGACTCCCCGGCACTGTGTTGTCCCGGGGAGTCATGTGATGATATGATTCAAGGAGGGGACTATCTTTTGATCAAATTCCCAGGAAAGCCTCCTTCACCTGCTCATTTTCCAGAAGCTCGCACCCTGTTCCCTGGAGCACGATACGGCCGTTTTCCAGGACGTAGGCGCGATTGCACATCCCCAGAGTCTGTCTTACATTCTGTTCCACTAAAAGGATCGTAACCCCCGCTTCATTGATGTGCTTTACTATATTGAATACATCCTGGACAAGGAGCGGCGCCAGACCGAGGGAGGGTTCGTCGAGCATCATTAGTCTGGGCAAGGACATCAAACCCCTTCCCACTGCCAGCATCTGCTGTTCACCGCCGGAGAGTGTCCCGCCTGTTTGTTTTTTTCTTTCTTTAAGTCTCGGAAACAGAGAAAAGACGTATTCCATCGTGTCATTGCGTTTACGTTTTGCTTCACCGTAAAGAGAGCCCATGATCAGGTTTTCCTCTACAGTCATTTCGGGGAAAAGACGCCTCGCTTCAGGAACATGGACGATGCCGTGCTCAATAATTTTATTTGCAGGCAAATGGTCTATGCGCCGGCCGTCAAACTCGATCGTCCCCTTTCTGGGGGTCAGGAGGGCGGAAATGGTTCTCAGTGTGGTGGATTTTCCCGCTCCGTTGGCCCCCACCAAGACGACAATTTCCTTTTCCTTGACCTCGAAAGAAACATCCCATAGGACCTGAAGATCACCATAATACACGTTGATTTCGCTAACATTGAGCATATGCTTCTCCCAGATAGGCCGTGATGACGGCGGGATTATTGGCAACCTCATGCGGTGTGCCTTCCCCGATCGTCTGGCCGAAATTGATTGCGTGGATGCGGTCCGATATGGTCATAATCACTTTCATGATATGCTCTACAATGAGGATGGTCGTGCCGTTTTCCCTGATCTTTTGAATGAGTTCTATGGCTTCGTCCAGCTCTGAAGGCGTTAATCCCGCCGCGGTTTCGTCAAGCAGCAGCATTTCCGGTTTGGTTGCCAGCGCACGGGCAATCTCTAGCCGCTTTCTTCCCCCGATGGGGAGGCTTTTTGCCAGTTTATCTTTATGATCCGTGAGTCCGCTGAATTCCAGAATCTTGGCAGCCTCTTCTTTGGCCTCTTTTATGGAACCGACCCTGCAGAAGGCGGACGCCGTGACATTGTCAAGAACCGTCATGCGCGCCAGGGGCTTGACAACCTGAAACGTCCGGCCGATGCCGAGATGACATATCTTATGGGTTTTTAATCCTTTAATACTGTTTCCCTTGAAAATGACGTCGCCCGATGTGATGCTGTAGTAGTTGTTGATGCAATTAAAAATGGTTGTTTTTCCTGATCCGTTTGGACCGATGAGCCCCATGATCTCCCCTTCATCGACATGAAAGGTGACATCGTTGACTGCTTTGAGTCCCCCGAAGGCTTTTGTAAGATTTCTCACTTCAAGGAGTGCCATATGATTTTCTCCCTATGCATATCTTTCAGCTCGACGCCTTGATTCTAAACATATTTCGCTTGATTTTCGACCAGTCACCCACAATGCCGTTGGGCAGAAACAGGATTACAAATATAACCAGGAGTCCGAATACCAGTATGTGCGCTTCGCTCGTCCATGGCGGCGCGAGGCCAAAAAAGGCGCTTCTGAACGTTTCCTGAAGGCCGATCATGATGAATGCTCCGACAGCGGGTCCCATGATGGTTGCCACACCGCCTACGATACCGACCAGAATCGCCATAATGGATATGTAGTGCAGGGAAAATACGACGTGAGGATCGATGAATGCCATGTAGTTCATGTAGAAAGCCCCTGCCATGCCCGTAAAAAAGGAGCTTATCAGGAGAGACACGTTTTTATAACGGGTTGTATTGATTCCCATAGATTCTGCGGCATCCTGATCCTCCCGGATGGAAACAAAATAATAGCCCCATTTCGATTTCATCACCACGTGTATGAAAAAAATACAGAGGAAAGCCAGGGTCAGGGCAATGTAATAATAGGGAAGTTTGCTCGTAAATGTCTGGATGATCAGAATACCCACCATCCCTTCCGTCAGACTTTCCCAGTTGGTGGCAATGAGCCTGAAGATTTCGCTTCCTGCGAGGGTGGCGAGGGCGAAATAGGGACCTCTCAATCGGAAGCAGACCCATCCTACGAAAAGTCCGATGAGCATGGCGGTGACACCCCCGAACATCATGCCCCACCAGGCGGACATTTCCAGCTTTGTCACTATGATTCCGGCGGTGTAAGCCCCTACGCCGAAGAACATGGCATGACCGAAGGATACCTGCCCTGTGAAGCCTGCCAGAAGATTCCATGCGGATCCGATAACGACCCACATAAGCGCAATAATGACCAGGTGCAGGTAGTAGTCGGACGTGACGAGAAATGGAAATGCGACAGCCAGGATTCCAATAAAGATTAATGTCAGATGTTTTTGCCCCATAATTCCCTCTACACTTTAGTCAGGCGCTTCAGACCGCCTGGTAAAAACACAAGGACAAGCACGAAGATGACAAAACCGACCATTTCCTTGTAGCCCATGCCGATATACGTAGCGCCCAATGATTCCGCGATACCCAGAACCAGTCCGCCGACTATGGCGCCCACCGTGCTTCCTAATCCGCCGAGGATGGTGATGACAAAAGCTTTCAGGGTAAAAGGCCCACCGATATCGGGAAAAAGATAGAAGATGGGTATCAGCAGGCTTCCTGCCGAGGCCACCAGCGCCGAACCAAGACCAAACGTGATGATGGTGATCATGCCGCTGTTGACACCCATCAGGGTCGCCGCGTCCTTGTCCTGGGCTGTAGCGCGGATGGAGCGGCCCGTGTCCGTTTTAAGAAGGAACCAGAAAAGGATCACCGTAAAGACGACGGCAAAAAGGAAAGCGAAGCACATGGGCTGGTTGAAGGAAATGTCACCGATGAATAAGGCCTTGGAACTGTAAGAAGTTTCCACCGTCTTGTAATCGGATGTAAAGATGAACCGGGCTATTTCCGTCAGAACCATGCCAATGCCCACGGTCATCAGGACCTGATTTTCGGGAAGGATGGATTCAATTTTGATCAACGGGTTCAAAAAGAATTTCTGCAGAATGACCCCGAGGAGAAACAATGCCGGCATGCTGACCAAAAGGGATACGTATGGATCTATCCCCCAAACGCTGGACAGCACAAAGGTGATGTACATAGCCACCATCATCAACTGTCCGTGGGCCAGGTTGATGATGCCCATGACACCCATGATGAGGGTCATCCCGATTCCGATCAAACTGTAGATTCCACCGATAAGAATTCCTGCGACAATGGTCTGGATCAAGACGTCCATCTGACGTTCCTTTCAAGGCAGTCCTTTAGTAATTTCGGAAAATGATACTTTTGTCCTGCGTAAATGAACTGCCGCCGTCAGGTCTGCCGGCGGCAGTTCACTCATGAGATTCTAAAGCTAATATTTCCAGGTTTTCAGCCAATCAACGGGGTATACAAATTTTTTGGTGGCGATGTTTGCAGGCCAGACCAGTTCGAGCTTTCCGTTGATCCACTGTACGACATAGGTAGGCAGTTTATTCTGGTTTTTGAACTTCCCGTAAGATATAAATTTCACCGGCCCGAAAACGGTCATCGCATAGGTTTCAGACAATGCCTGTTTAATGTCGGCGGGTTTAAATGATTTCGCCCTGATCAGGGTGTCGGCTATAATTTGCCCGGCCGCATAAGCCTCAGCGCCGTGATATTCCGTTTCGCTCTTATATGTTTTTACGTATTTTTTAAAGTACTCCATGGCGCCCGGATATTTGAGACTCTGATACCATAAAGTGGCGGAGATAACTTTCTCGGAAGCGACCCCTGCATTTTTATGGAACTCCGGCATGGTAAAACCCGCCGCCCCGCCGATAAAAATCTTCGGCGTTATTTTAAGCTCTTTTGCCTGCTTCATGAGCAGAGAGGCGTCCATGATGTAGGATACCATATAAACGACGTCGGGATTGAGCTGCTTCACGCGGACCAAAACCGGTTTAAAATCAATCCCGCCTGCCTCATATCCCTGTTTCAGAAGGACCTTGTATCCCAATCTCTGGCAAGTAGCCTCGAAGGATTTGGCGCCTGATGTCCCGAAAAGTGAGTTCTCGTGGAGAATGACAACTGTTTTCGGCTTCACAACGTCGGTAAGGAGGGATTCAATCGCTCCCGCGTATTCGCTGACGGGGGGATTCAACCGGAAAATGTAATCCCATCCGGATGTTGTAATGTTGTCTGCCGCCCCGGTATTGACAAGGAATGGAATGCGGTTTTGCTGAGCGACTCCCGCAACTGCATAGGTGACGGAACTGGAATATCCGCCGCCGATCATGACGACCTTATCCTTGGTGATCAACTTTTCCACCACGGAGCGCCCAACATCCGGTCGTCCTGTATCATCTTCGATAATCAGTTTAATTTTTTCCCCTTTAACTCCCCCTCTTTTATTGATTTCTGTTATTGCCATCTCAAAGGATCTCTTCTCGATTTCACCGAATTTTGCCTCGGCTCCGGTCAGCGGAAGAACAATTCCCACCTTCACTGCCGCCGCCGGCGATGCGCCGGTGAGTAAAAGACCCATGGTAAATAAGACACAAAAAAATACCAGTGCATACCTTTTCATTGCTCTAACCTCCTTTTTGTTTAGAGAAACGTTAAAATATTGCTTCAGAGCAGTTTAAAGAAATGACGTTTTATTGTCAAGGTAGAAATAAAAGAATATGTGCAAATATTCATTTTGCGTCATAAACGACGCCCGTTTTCAGACAGACGGAAATGACAGTTAACGATTACTCACATTGGATTCCCGTTGTTACGGGAATGACAAGTGACAGCAGTTCCTAAAAAAATCTTATCGATTGTAGCTGGTACCGAAGCGGGTTACCAGGACGGCTCCCAGGCCGAGGACAATGGCGAATACCTTCAGCATCCAACCCACATAGGGGATCCAGCCGATTACCCAAAGAATAATGAGCCCCCAGATCGTCTCCCTGACGATGTTATGATCATGTCTTTTCAATACAGTGAACAATTTTTCTCCGACAAGTTGCGATACAGCAATGAAACCGAGAATAATGGCGCAGAGAACGAGAG
Source organism: uncultured Syntrophaceae bacterium (assembly GCA_964541605.1). Classification (GTDB taxonomy): domain Bacteria; phylum Desulfobacterota; class Syntrophia; order Syntrophales; family UBA2185; genus CAZIQY01. The sequence goes on from CAZIQY010000029.1 coordinate 6,936, forward strand.
TCATTTCAAGGGGGATCAGCACAATTCCAATAACTGAAATAGCGAGCAACACAGCGAGAGGAACAATAAGTATCAGTCCGATGATGCCCCACAGAATGACTTTAGCCGGTATTTCTCTAACGGCTGTCGCGATAATCCGGATGGGTTTTGGAATGAAATGAACGATCAGCAGGGTCAAAATAAGGACACCAATGAAAATGGACAGGGAGACGATGGCAAAAATCCATGACCATCCTTCCCATTCATCGCTCAGGGCATTTGATATTGCCGCTGAGACATCGTCCGAGTTGATCTCCGTGAGATTGCCGTGAATTTCTGAACCTCTCCCTCTGACGACAATGCCTCCGAGGGATATCACATTCCCGCCGACAACTGCCGTTCTTGTCAGGACAACAGAACCGCCAACGGCTATGACATGATTCTCAACGAAACCCTCCACGGTGATTTGTCCTCCGAGTGCAAGGACATTGTGGACTTTCATGCCCTCCTCAATTGTTACATCGCTGCCTATCTTGACGATGTTCGCACTTTCCGCCAGGACCGTTGAGGTGAAACCGAGGAACAATCCTGCTATCAGCAAGATGAGTAGTCGTTTTCCTGTTTTTCTTTTCATCGCTGACAATATTATACCTGTGAAGATCGAAAATGGTGTCGAAAATATTCAATCACGACCGGCAGCATGGAAATAGCAACAATCGCAAAAATGACCAGCGTAAAGTTACTTTTTACGACAGGAAGGTTTCCGAAATAATAACCCCCCAGGATAAAAACGGCAATCCATGCCACGCTGCCAAGAACATTGAAAAAGATAAAGCGTGGATAGGTCATTTTCCCGATACCGGCTACAAACGGGGCAAATGTCCGAATGATCGGGAGAAACCTCGCGATGACGATGGTCTTCCCGCCGTGTTTTTCATAGAATTTGTGCGTCCTGTCCAGGTACGTCTTGTTGAGAAATCGCACATTTTCCCTGTGAAAAATCTTCGGACCTACGAAATATCCGATTGCATAGTTGACAATGTTGCCGGATACAGCTGCAATAGAGAGCAAAATCAACAGCCATTCGACTTGAAGAGCGCCCAAGGCGGCTAACGTGCCCAATCCGAAGAGCAGCGAGTCTCCCGGAAGGATAGGGGTTACAACGAGTCCGGTTTCACAAAAAATAATGATAAAAACGATAAAATAAGACCAGCCACCGAAATTTTGAATCATCTCGGTAAGATGTCTATCAAGGTGGATAAAAAAATCAATGAAGGTAATCATGAAGTCCATTTTTTTATTACTATAGGAAAGGGACGGTTGTGTCAATATCAAATAATGATAATAACATGCGATGTTTACACTTTTCCGGTTCGTCTTTCTTGTTGCTATTTAGCGGGCTTGTTTCTATAATCCGCACATGCATGAACTGGCCGTTACCGAAAGCATTCTTGGCATTGTCATAAAACACGCGGCGAAAAATCAGGTCAAGAAAGTCCTGAGTATCAGTCTTAAAATTGGTGAACTTACAGACCTGGTAGATGAATGGGTGCAGCATTATTTTAACTATCTCAGCAAAGATACCATTGCGGAAGGGGCGATACTGAAAATAGAGAGATCACCGGTTGTATTTCAATGCACTGACTGTAACAAAGCGTTTCCAGTGTTTTTAAAGGAATCTGGAAAAATTATTTGTTTTCATTGCAATAGTACCAGGGTGACGCTTGTCTCCGGTCGCGAGTTTTTTATAAAGCATATAGAGGTGGTATGATGGCGGATATACGCCTGATAGAAATCAGGGAAGACATCCTGTCCGATAACAAAAACCTTGCGGACGAGATCAGAGAGGTGCTCCGCAGCCATCACGTTTTTCTGTTGAATCTGATGGCATCGCCGGGAGGAGGCAAGACAAGTCTTATCGTACATACGGTCCGTGAATTGAAGAATGTCTTCAGAATAGGCGTCATAGAGGGCGATATCGATTCTGTGATTGATGCGGAAAGGGTCAGCAGAGAAGGCGTCCCCGCCGTTCAGTTAAAAACGGGCGGTTTCTGCCATCTCGATGCCTCCATGATCGATATGGCCTTGAAAGAAATGGATCTGGGGAATCTGGATCTCATCATGATTGAAAATATCGGGAACCTCGTGTGTCCCGCGGAGTTCGATACGGGAGCAATAAAAAATGTCATGATCCTGAGTGTTCCCGAAGGCGATGACAAACCCCTGAAATATCCGCTGATGTTCAGTGTCTGTGATGTTCTACTGGTTAATAAAATCGATTATCTGAATGTGGCCGATTTTGATATGAATGCCCTGAAAGACAGAGTCTTCAATTTGAATCCGAAAATAAAAATATTCGAGGTGTCCTGCAAAACCGGTGAGGGGATTCAGATGTGGGTCCGGTGGCTTACAGAAGAAATGAACGTCTACGCAAAAGAAGATCCTGCAGGATGATGAATCTCTGTAAATAAAAAGGTTGCAAAACTTGAAAACGGAGATTGAAGGAGGGAAACAGCAATGGACGTTTATGAGGAACTGCGGGAGATTCTTGACACCCATCCAACGGGTGCACCGAAATCAAAGGCCTTCGATGAAATTCTGAGGATTCTTTTTACCCACGAAGAGGCAGCGATAGCGCTTCACATGAACTTTTCTCCAAAATCTGTTGAAGCGATTGCCGCCGCGTCCGGTATGCCGGTTCACGAGGCGGAAAAAATGCTTGAAGTCATGGCGGACAAGGTTGTTGTCTTTGCACGCGAGAAAGGCAGGAAGAGGTCTTACGGCCTGCTGCCCACGATACCGGGATTGTTCGAATATCCGCTCATGCGGGGCGGCGGGACCCCCATCCTCGACAGACTGGGGAAGCTATGGGTCGAATATCATGATGAAAACCTGGCTGCTTCCTTTGCCGGAAAACCGACGCCGCTCGCCCGGATTGTACCCATCGAACAATCCGTGGAAGCCTCCGTTTTCATTCATTCCTATGAGCAGGTATCGGAATTGATCAAAAAAGCCGATTACGTTGCCCTCGCCCATTGTGCCTGCAGGGTCAGCGCGGACGCCTGTGATGCTCCGAAGGAAGTTTGCCTCTTTTTCGATGCTCCCGGACGATTCCTGGTCGAGCGCCGATATGCCCGGGAGATAAGCCGTGAAGAAGCATACCGTGTCCTTGATCAATCGGAGAAAGCCGGCCTTGTTCATACGAGCAGCAACAGTGCGGACAAGGCGGGATTCATCTGTAACTGCTGCACATGCTGTTGCACCATTCTCACATGCTGGACCCGGCTTAACATTCCCCATGCCTTTGCGACCAGCGGGTTTCATGCCAGGGTGGATGCCGGTGCCTGCACAGGGTGCAGGGTTTGCTCCGATGAGCGCTGTCCCATGGGAGCCATTGAAATGACGGATTCAGTGGCTGAGATCAGCGAAGGCAAGTGTATCGGTTGCGGATTGTGTGTCACGGCCTGCCCGGCAGATGCGATGATCCTGGTGAGGCGCATTGAAGAGCCGCCTGTTCCGTCGACTATTCAGGAAACGGGCATGAAGGTGTTGATGGAAAAAGGCAAGCTGAAGCGCTTTTCAGACGTCATGAAACGGTGACGATTTTATTTGCCCGCAAGACTTGATATATTTCTCAACCTGGTCGTAATGTCGCAAAGGACATCAATGACAGCATCGATCTCTTCTTTTGTGTTATCTTCACCCAGAGAAAATCGTATGGTTCCCTGCGCCGTCTGGGGCGGTATCCCCATGGCGGTAAGGACGTGGGAGGGCTCCGGAGAGTCTGTCGTACAGGCAGATCCTGTGGAAACACAGATTCCTCTCAAATCGAGATGCAGCAAAATGGACTCTCCCTCGATCAACCGAAAACTGACACTGCTTGTATTGGGGAGTCTCGGGGCCTGCAGGCCATTGATCTGAACATCGTCAATCCGGTTAAGAATTCCGGATTCAAGCCGCTGGCGCAGGGCGGAGAGCTTGTCGGATGCAGCGTTCAAATTTTGCGTCGCCATCGACATGGCCTGGGCCAGGCCTGCGATGGAAGGAATATTTTCCGTGCCTGCGCGAAGGTTATACTCATGATGCCCGCCCGTCATTATTGGTTGCAGGGGGATGCCTTTCCTCACATAAAGGGCACCGATACCCTTCGGGCCGTAAATTTTATGGCCGGAAATGGAAAGAAGATCAACCCCAAGGTCATTGACGGCAAAGGGAATCTTGCCGACGGCCTGAACGGCATCTGTGTGAAAGACAATATTCTTTTCTCTGGCGATTGCACCGATCTCGCGAATTGGTTGAATGACGCCTGTTTCGTTATTGGCATACATGATGCTGATGAGAATGGTTTTTCGAACAATATATCTCCGCACATCTTCGGGATCCACCCGTCCGTCCGAGTTAACAGGAAGGTAGGTCACCCTGAACCCTTCTTTTTCAAGCACCTGGCATGTTTTCAATACGGCATGGTGTTCTATTGTGGAGGTGATGATGTGATCGCCTTTTTCCCTGAGCGCCCGCGCAACCCCTCTGACCGCGCAATTGTCCGACTCTGTTCCCCCGCTTGTGAAAATGGTTTCTTGCGGCCCGGCGCCGATACAGTCGGCAACTGTTGCTCTTGAATGTTCCAATGCCGTTTTAGCTTCTCTGCCTGTTTGATAATTGCTTGACGCATTTCCAAATCGCTCCTTCAGGTAGGGCTCCATTGCCCGAAAAACCCTGGGATGAAGCGACGTGGTCGCATTATGATCCAGATAAATCATGATTTTATATGGCCTCTCCGGTCGATGCTTTCTTTATCGCTTCGTTTCTCATAGTCTTCGATGGCCGCCAGAAGAGCGTTGACGCCCATGAGGGAGCAATGCCTCTTATTTTCAGGAATACCCTCCAGAGCCAGCACGACATCGTCATCCGTAATCCGCTTCGCTGTTTCCGTGGTTTTCCCGATCGCCAGCAAGGTGGTCATGCTGCTTGTTGCTATGGCGCCCGGACATCCGAAAGATTTGAATCTGATATCGGAAATTATTCCATCACTGACTTTGATCCAGAGCTTCATCTGATCCCCGCAGGACGGATCTCCCACGAGGGCGTAGCCGTCCGCGTCGGTCATTTCACCGACGTTTCTCGGGTTTGTAAAGTGATCGATCACGATTTCATTGTAAAAAAGGATGGGACCCTCCGGAAGGGGCGGCTCCTCTTCGGGACTATTTTTATATAGATCTTTCCAGTTATCGGATTTTGATTTCATCATTGGCCCTTTCTATAGCGGTTCAAATATATAAGATAAAGTTTTTGAGTGTCAAGGGAAAAAATATCGCATGCATTGCGATAAAAAAATGCTCATTGCTACCGGAAAAATGTTGAAATCTTCAATGAAATCATCTATAAACAAATCAATCACATTGCTCCGCCGGCTTGGCGGGGAGCTTCGTATAGGGTTTCGCTGCATGTCTATCGAGAAGAACGTTGCAAGCATACCGGTGTTGCTGCTCCACAACATTGACCCGGCCTGGGAGACCGATGAAACCGAGCAGGCCCTTCGGGAAGTCGCCGTCTTTGAATCCGCACTTCGGGAGATGGGCCGGCCGCTGACGGTGATAACGGTTCGCAATACCGACATTGCTGCCTTTATCCGGGATTATGATCCCGAAAAACATTTGGTGTTCAACTGGTGTGAAGAAATCCCGGGTGTTCGGCACAGCGAGGCGCTGGTGGCCCAAACACTGGAAGATCTGAATTTCACCTATACGGGCTCGCCTCCCGATGTACTTACATTTTGCTGGGACAAGGTGAAGGTCAAACAATTGATGGATCTGCGGGAGATCCCGACGCCTTGCTGGCGGGTCTATGATTCTGCAAATACGGAGGACTGGGATTGTTTTCCCGCCATCGTAAAACCTTCCAGGGAGCATTGAAGCTTCGGCCTTACGGCAGAGGCCGTCGTCATGTCGCCGGATGAGTTACGGGCACGGGTTGCCGTTATCATCGAGACATTCCGTCAGCCCGCTTTGGTTGAAGATTTTATCGATGGAAGAGAATTTCATATATCTCTGTGGGGGAACCGATCCGTTGAAATGTTACCGCCGGCTGAAATGGATTTTGGCGCTTTCGGTGACGCCCGGGACCGCCTCTGTACCTATGAGTCGAAATTTCGACCCGGGTCGCGTCACTATGAGAAAATTGGTCTGCTGTTGCCCGCACCCTTGAGCGAGATGGAGCATGAACGGCTGCGGAGGATATGTGTTCTGGCCTATCAGGCCGTCGGATGCCGTGACTATGCCCGGTTGGATATCCGCTTACGGGAAGGAGTCTTTTACGTTCTTGACGTTAATCCCAATGCCAACGTCAGCGCCGAAGCAAGTATGGCCTGCGCGGCTGAAGCCGCCGGCTATACGTATGGAGAGATGATCAGTCACATCATCGGTCTTGCCGTTCAGCGACATCCTGTTTTTGGTCCGGGCAATGGCTGATAGCGGTTGATGCTTCATCTTCTGTTCCGTCCTGGTCTACAGAAGTTCAACGAAACGCTTCAACGTCATTCCTGCTTCACCGATGGGCGGCGTATAACGCCAGTTGTTGGAATCCTCGCCATCGTGGTTGACGATCCGGTGCGAATAACTTCTGCCCATCTGTATCTCTTCATAGGCCTTGCCTGCGCGAATATGAAGATCCTTCATTACATCAGGAGCCAGAAGCTTTCCCTGCTGCTGCATCCGGGCGATGTGCTTCGGAAGCATAATGGCGGCCGAGGCTTCATCGGGGCTTTTGAATCCCATGTGGGTTTGAACGGCCTGAATTTCTTCTTCCGTTGCGGGGCTGATGAAGACTGTCCGTACCTCAAAATCGGCAGACAACTGCCGGATCCGCGGGTGTTCGAGAAACAGTATTCCCAGTGTCGGATAGACTTCCGTGATGATCAGATCGTTTTCGGCAAACAGTCCCTCCGTTTCATCCAGGTCAATGCCCTGCCAGACCGTACGGGTCTTGGCAACGATGTAGCGATCCTGCGGGAAAGACCTGATTTCTTTCTCGGAGCGGAAATAGTAATCGACAGCCTCCTGTTCGATGGTTCGGGGGGGGCGGCTCGTGTAAAAAATGGGCATCACAAACGACATGCGCGGGTGCACCCTTTTCAGAGCCTTGAGAAGGGGGGATTTCCCGACGCAGGAGGGACCGGACAGGATAATCAGTCGTTTTTTTATATTCATAAAAATGCATCCCTTTCCTTGATGAACATTTAAAAATCGAAAAACCGTCATTCAAGAGGAATCATAAATCTAAAAAACATCCTCATAAACATGTTTTCATCACTTTTATGAGGCAGGCATTTATTTGTTTATGGTATGACATGGCGGACTTTCAAAACGTGCTGAGTATAAGTGAAGCATATCCGCCTGTCAAGGAAGGATGGAGGTTTTCAATGATCCGTTTCATTTTCAACCGTTATCGTCTCGAGATTATTCTTCAAAAAATTAACAATCACTTGAAATTCCTATTGATATTTTGTTTTTTGTTTGTATCGGTTGATGCGAAGGCAGGTCAACCTGCTCCGGCCGGACGCCCCCGGATCGGGCTCGTATTGAGCGGTGGCGGCGCCCGCGGCGCCGCCCATATCGGTGTCATCAAGGTGCTTGAGGAAATGAAAATTCCTGTTGACTGCATAGCGGGCACCAGTATGGGCGCCGTTGTCGGCGGCCTTTATGCGTCCGGCATTTCTCCTTCAGAAATGGAAAAAATCGTGACGAGCATTGAATGGAATGACGCCTTCAAGGACAAACCTTCCCCGCAGGAGCTTTCTTTCCGTCGTAAACAGGATGCCGCCGACTACCTCATCGATTTTGATCTCGGATACAGGGACGGAAAATTCCGCATGCCGAAAGGACTTGTCCAGGGACAGAACCTTAATATGATTCTCAAGTCCCTGCTGCTTCATACGGAAGGTATCCATGATTTCGATGCGCTCAATATCCCGTTCCGGGCTGTGGCTGCAGATATCGAAACCGGGAAGAAAGTTGTTCTGCACAAAGGCGATCTTGTAAAAGCCATAAGGGCCAGTATGTCCATCCCCGGCGTTTTTACGCCCGTGGAGATGGAAGGTAAGATCCTTGTGGATGGTGGAATCGCCGACAATGTACCCGTTGACGTCGCAAGAGAAATGGGTGCGGAGGTGCTGATTGTCGTTGATATCGGTACATCGCTTCGATCCCGTGATAAACTGGTGTCGGCGGTCAGTATCACGGCACAGGTCATGACGATCCTGATTCAGCGCAATTCCATGGAACAGCTCAGCACGCTTCGTCCGGGGGATATCCATATTCAGCCGCTATTGGGTGACATTGGAACAAGCGACTTTAAACGCGCATTCGAGGCTATCCGGATCGGCCGGGAGAAGGCAGTGTCTGTGAAGCCTCAACTTGAGAAGCTTGCGTTGGACGAAAAGCTCTATCACAAATATCTGTCCCGCCAGAGACGGCAACCGGCAGAACAACATAAGATCGATTACATCGAGGTAGTGAACAGGTCGTCATTGTCAACGAAGACGATCGAAGCGCAGATACGCACACAACCGGGTGAAAAATTAGATATGGAAACGTTACAAAAGGACATAAACCGGATATATGGCCTCGATTTTTTTGAAAGCGCCGATTTCAGGCTGGAGAAAAAAGAGCAACAAACGGGTCTGATCATTGAACCGACAGAAAAATCATGGGGTCCGAATTACCTCCGTTTCGGGTTGGGCGTGGAGGATAACTTCAAGGGATCCAGTACCTATTCCGTCTCGACACGTTTCACGCAAACGGCCCTCAACCGCTTGGGAGGCGAATGGCGAAACGAGCTTCAGATAGGCGAATCTCCTCGATTTTTCTCAGAATTCTATCAGCCCATTGATTATTCGCTGGGCTATTTTATTGCCACGGGAATTGAATACAGAGAAAGAAATGTCAATGCCTTTAACCCATCAGGAGACATCACCGCCCAGTATCGCGTGTCAACGACACAGGTCGGGCTGGACATGGGGCGGCAGTTCGGAAACTGGGGCGAACTGAGATTTGGTATCAGGCGGGAACATGGAAACCTGAGCGTCCGCATAGGCGATCCCGCTCTCGGATCGAGCAGCTTCGAGCGGGGGAGTCTTTATTCCACTTTTGCCTACAGCACCCTTGACAATTACGGTTTCCCCCTGGCCGGAAGCGATGCGAATGTGATCTGGATGGGCAATCTTAAAGAGCTGGGATCGGATATTTCCGCTCAGGGTCTTTCGCTTGAATGGATGACGGCAAAAACCTGGGGTAAAAACACCCTGATTCCATCGATCCGTGTTCAGACTGTTCTGGACAGTGATGACGTTCCCATACAGGATTCATATCCGTTGGGGGGCTTTCTGAATTTGTCCGGGTACGCCGGGGGTGAACTTTCCGGCCGCCATACGGGTGTCGCGCGACTGATTGGATACCGGAAACTTGGAAGTGCGGGGCTCGGGGTATTTAATATGCCTCTTTACCTCGGTGGTTCAGCGGAGGCAGGAAATGCCTGGGACAAGAGAGGGGATATCTCATTCAATTCCGTCACGTACGCGGGGAGTCTCTTTATCGGCACCAATACATATCTGGGACCAATTTACCTGGCTTACGGCCAGGCAGAGGGCGGCCACAGGTCGCTTTATCTCTTTCTTGGACAGCGGTTCTGAGTGTGCTGATTATTTACCTAATCCCGATGAAATGCGAGAGCCATGAAACTGAGCAGAAGGGTGAGAAAGCAGAAAGCAACGAACAGAAATTCCGGACCATTGAGCCTGGCGGGCGTCGTATCTGTGAAGAGCCGAAAGTTCCAGGGCTTGCTCCAGTAGAATACGAAACAGTAGGCCGCAAACATCGCGAGCCTGACGCGGCCGAACAGAAGGGCGACTGTGCTGAAGACAAGGGCAAGGATGATTTGAGAAATCGGCACGAATATCGGTGTTTCCAGTAATGCTTCCATATTTCTCCTCCTTTTCCGTCATAGGATGTATCTGCCATTGATTAGGCAGTTTTGGTGAGATTATGCCGCAGATCGCTGGAAATATCTGTGACACCCGTCACAGAATGTTCATATTTTTTCGGGAGAAAGGTCTTTGGTAAATCTGGACATCCGCATGGAGAGGTGTTAAAAAATGCAAGAGCGATTTAAATTCGGGTTTGCAATTGCGATTTCCCTTCTTTTTTTTATATCCTGTATGCCGAGTGACAGAATGCCGAAAAGATCATTCATACCCATGCAGGCCGTGGTTGTAAAAACGCCTGACTGGAACGTGTCCGGGGCCTCGCTTCAGCGCTATGAAAGAAAGGACGGTCTCACGCCGTGGGTTGCCGTAGGCGATAAGATTCCGGCCGTGGTAGGGCGAAATGGGCTGGGATGGGGAACGGGCGTCCATCCGCGGTCATTCCGCGAAGGCCCTGTAAAACGGGAAGGCGACGGGAAAGCCCCGGCAGGCATTTTTCTCTTGAGGCACGCCTTCGGTTATGCTTCTGTTGATGAAATCCCATGGATTAAACTTCCCTATCGGCAGGCGGCGTCACATATCCAGTGTGTGGATGATACCCGCTCGCCTTATTACAATAAACTTGTCGACACGACGAAAGTGGAAAGAAACTGGCAGGGTTACGAAGACATGCGACGAAAGGACGATCAGTACCGCCTTGGCGTCGTGGTGGAACACAACACGAACCCTGTCATCCCGGGCGACGGTTCGTGTATTTTCATTCATATCTGGGAGGGACCGTCCAGGGGAACATCGGGATGCACGGGTGTAGAAGCACACTACATGGAGGAATTGCTCCGCTGGCTCGACCCAAACGCCATGCCCGTACTCGTTCAGATGCCCGAACCGGAATATGTGCGGTTTCGGTCTGCATGGCGCCTTCCCTGACCTGTTGCCCCGCCTCGGTTAGGGATCGGGCAGGGACGGACTATTTTCTCGCCTCCTGAGGTTCATACTCGCAGCCGACCAGCCCGCAGTACTGCCCGACATACTCTGCCTGCGGTCTGTAAAGAGCGGGCTTTTCCTGAGCCTCGGCAAACTTTTCCTCGATGATATGGCTGCACCAACCCGCCACCCTTGAAACGGCGAAAATAGGTGTCATGAGATCCCCGTGAATGCCCATGATGTGATAAACAGGGGCGCTGTAGTAATCTACATTCGGCTGGATGTCGGTCTTCCCGCGATCGGCAAACGCCTTCAATACGGTTTCCTCGATCCGGGTGGAGATCTCGTGCCACCTGCTCTGCCCCGTCTTCTTTCCCAGACGGAAGGCCATATCCTTGAGAAACCGGGCTCTCGGATCCATCGTCTTATAGACGGCGTGCCCCATGCCCATGATCCGTTCCCCTTTGTCAAGCATTCCTTTCACCCATGAGGGAATATCTTGCTCAGATTCCAGTTCCAAAAGCATCTTCATGACCTCCGCGTTGGCCCCCCCGTGGAGACTGCCTGAGAGTGCGCCGATACCGGCCGCAACGCCGGCATACATGTGAGCCCTTGTTGAGACTACCTCGCGGCACGCGAAAGTCGATGCATTGAAGGTGTGATCCGCATGAAGCGTGAGGCAAACATCCAGGTCCGCGGCCATTTCCCGGTCAGGTTTCCTCCCGTGGAGCTGCCACAGGAAATTCTCTGCATGGGGGAGAGATGCATCGGGTGGCAGGGGTTCAAGTTCCTGACGTATCCTGTGCCAGGCCGCGATAACGGCAGGCATACGGGCAATGAGGCGCACCGCCATCCTGAAATTTGCCTCCCGCGTGTCTTCATTGATGTCCGGATCACCGATGGCGAGAAGCGGCACGGCTGCCTGCAATACGTCCATTGGTCTTGCTCCTGCCGGCCACCGTTTCATGGTGTCAAACATGTATCCGGGCAACTGTCTGTCTTCTGTAACCTGTTTTTCAAAGTTTTTGAGTTCGTTCTTTCCCGGAAGAGCCCCGTTCAGGAGCAGAAAAGCCACCTCCATAAAGGTTGCATGCTCTGCCAGATCCTCAATCCGGTATCCCCGGTAGATGAGCACTCCCTTTTCACCGTCTATAAAACTGATTTTGGTATCGGCGACGGTAACCCCCCTCAACCCTGTGTTCTTCACATTGACGACCTCGGCCATGGAAACCTCTGCTATGAATGTTTTATTTCCCTCCGGTCCGGTAAGGAAAGTGATTCGAATATAGACAGGACGTAACGGTGTGTCAATGGGATTTCAGGTTTTCCTCTTCATGAGCCACGTGTTGAATGTGTCGATATAGATATAAAAAACAGGTGTGATATACATCGTCAGAAACTGGGAAAAGAAGAGACCGCCGACGACAGCGATGCCCAGGGACTGCCGGGATTCACCGCCGGCGCCCAAGCCCAGCGCAATGGGCAGTGTCCCGAAAAGGGCCGCCATGGTCGTCATCATGATGGGCCGGAAACGAACGAGACAGGCATGATGGATGGATTCTTCCGCGCTCTTTTTTTCCGTCCGTTCCGTCTCCAGGGCGAAGTCAATCATCATAATACCGTTCTTCTTCACGAGTCCCACGAGCATGATGATTCCCACGAAGGCGTAGAGGTCAAGCTCCTTCCCGAATAGTTTCAAGGCGATCAGGGCCCCAAAGCCGGCCAGAGGCAGGGCCGAGAGGATCGTAATGGGGTGGAAATAGCTCTCGTAGAGGATTCCGAGCACCATGTAAATGACGAGGATGGTCACGACAAGCAGGAACCCGAGGCTGGCGAAGGACGATTGAAACGCCTGGGCGGCCCCCTCAAAGCTTGTAGTGATATTTGCGGGCAATACCTGAACAGCCAGTTTCTGGATCTGTTCCGTGGCCGGTCCGATGGAGTAACCGGGCTTGAGATTGAATGATACGGTGGTTGCCGGGCGCTGCCCAAGGTGATTGACCGACAGGGGCCCCAGGGTTTTTTTCACTGTGGCGACAGTGTTCAGGGGAACGAGCTTTCCCGTCACTGATTTGATGTATAAAAGGTTCAGGATATCCGGATAGGCTGTGTACTTGTCTTCTAACTCGAGATTCACGTCATACTGGGTGGTGGCCGCATAGATCGTGCTGACCTTGCCGCCGCTGAAAGCATAGGCCAGGGCGTTTTCGATTTGCTGAGCTGTCAGTCCCAGTGCGGAGGCCTTATCGCGATCGATGATAATCTCCATCTTCAGACTCCGGAAGTTGAGATCGCTGCTCACATCCGTCAGCCCGGGCATTTCCCGGATCCGTTGTTCGAAATCTTTCCCGTATGTGTATAAGGTCTGCAGATCATCGGCCTGTAAAACAAACTGGTAGAGGGCGTTGGACTGTTTCCCCCCGATCTCGATGGGGGGCGGATTCATGGGGAAAGCGAACAAACCGGGGACGCTGTTCATGGGAGCCCGAAGCCGGTCGATGATCTGGTCAAGATGGGCCTTGCGTTTCTTGCTTTCGACGCACCGGGCAAAGAGGAATCCCTGATTGTTGTTCGGCACCGCGGCTACGGAGACGAGGGTATCCACGTCAGGATCGGCGATGATGATCTTATTGAGAACCTCCTGGTGGGCGGCCATGTCGGAATAGGAGATATGGTCCGCCGCCATGGTGAAGCAGATAAAGAAATTCCGGTCCTCGCTGGGAATGAATCCTGTCGGTGTGATCATGAACAGACCGACGCTGGCGCCCATAATGGCCACGGTGATCAACATGGCGGCAAAGCGTCGCCGGATAACGGCCTGTAGCGTCCGGTCATAGAAGGACAGCGTGGCGCCGAATACACGCTCAGACGCCTGGTAGAGGCGGCCATGCTCTTTTTCGGCATCATTTTTCAGAAAACGGCTGCACATCATTGGCGTCAGGGTCAGGGAGACGAAGCCGGATATGAGAATGGCGGCGCCGATGCTGACGGCGAATTCATGCAACACCCGACCCACGATTCCTCCAAGAAACAGAACGGGGATGAAAACGACGACAAGCGACATGGTCATGGAAAGGATGGTGAAACCGATCTCCTTCGAGCCCTGCAGCGAGGCTGTCATGGCATCCTCTCCCATTTCCATCCGCCGGATGATATTTTCCATCATGACGATGGCGTCATCGACAACAAAGCCGACGGAAAGAACAAGGGCCATCATGGAAATGTTGTTTAGGCTGAATTTGCACAGATACATAACCGCAAAGGTCGCCACCAGGGACAGCGGTACGGCAATGCTGGGAATAATTGTGGGTTTGAGAGACCGTAGAAAGAGAAAGATCACAATGATGACCAGCGATATCGTCAGGAGCAGCGTATACTGAACGTCTTTGATGGATTCCTTGATAAAGTCCGTCTGGTCGAACATCAGCCGCATTTCGATACCGGCGGGGATCTGCTCCTGCAACTTCGGCACGATGGCTTTTATCTGACCGGACACCTCGACGGCATTTGCCCCGGGTTGCTTGCGTACGGCGAATATTGCTGTTCTGGCGGAATACTTGTCATCCACATACCAGACGGTTGCCTTTTTATAATCCACGCTATCCAAAGCCCGGCCGATGTCCTGAATGCGAACCGGGTAACCATGTTGATAGGCAATGACCAACGGGTTGTATGCATCGGCCTTTTTCAACTGACCCTGCGGTTCAAGGGAATAGGACTGGTAAGGGCCGTCCAGGGAGCCGGCCGGAATACTGACGTTTGCGGAACTGACGGCGTTCGCGACCTCATTGATGCCGATGCCTTTCGCCGACAGGACGTGTGGGTTCACCTGAATGCGGACGGCATATTTTTTCCCGTACTTGATTACCTCGGAAACCCCTTTAATGGTAGAAAAGTTCGGAGATATGACCGTATCCACATAATCGGACATTGTCGTTTCTTTAACTGATTCCCCGATCAGGGCGAAAAACATAATGGGCCACTCCGCCGGGTTGACTTTTTGATAGGTCGGCGGGGACGGCAGTGGGGGAAGGAGCCCGGATGCGGCGGTGATCATGGCGTTCACATCCTGGGCGGCCGCATCGATATTGCGGTCCAGGGAAAACTGCAGGACAATGGAAGTCGTTCCCTGGCTGCTGGTGGAATTCATGGATTCTATGCCCTGGATCGTGGCGAATTTTTTCTCCAGGGGCATCGCGACGGTTGCTGCCATGATTTCCGGAGACGCCCCCGGCAACGAGGCAGACACCTGGATGGTTGGATAATCCATCTGCGGCAGGTCATTGACGGGAAGGTTTTTGTATCCGATAATGCCGAAAAAGAAGAGAGCCAGCATGACGAGGCTTGTCATGATGGGACGGCGAATCCAGAGGGCGGAGATGTTCACTTCTCTCGTCCCCCCTTGCCTGATCCTTCAGGTTTTGAATTTTTGGGAGCAGCCTCCGTCAGATTTTCTTTGATCTCCACCGTACCTCCCGGCCGTACCTTGAGGTGACCGTCTGTCACCACCGTTTCTCCGGCGCTTAATCCCCCGGTGACGATCGCTTCTTCGCCCACATTGCGGTCCACGACGACAGGCCGCAGGTCAACGGTCATATCCGGCTTTACAACGAAAACGTACTGTCCGCGATCTCCCATCTGAACAGCGCGCAGAGGGGCGACGACGGCGCCGGACTGGACCGTCAGTTGCAGAGACACATTGACGAACTGGCCCGGCCAGAGGAATTTGTCCGCATTGGTGAACTCGGCCTTCAGCTGGATCATGCCCGTGTTCACATCGACGGTATTGTCGATGAAAACAAGTTTTCCCGTTCGTACCTCGCCCTTGAAATCCGCGGATGGGCTTGTCTTCACCTGAAGGGTTCCGGCCCGCATGTATTTTTTTACATCCGGTATATGTTTTTCGGGAATGGAAAACCGGACGTTGACCGGGGTGATCTGGTTGAGGGTCGCAAGGGCCGTGTCGTTGGCCTTGACGATGGCGCCGATGTTTGCGCCGTAGCTCCCTGTCCGTCCGTCGAACGGCGCCCGGATATAACAATATTCGAGATTGAGGCGGGCGTCTTCCACCTCGGCCCTGTCGGATTTGACCGCGGCTTCATACGTGGCCGCATCCGTCCTGTATTTTTCCGCCTCCGACTTCGAGACAGCCCCTTTTTCAAAGAGGAAGACATAACGTTTTGCCTCCTCGTCGTTGTATTTCATCAGGGCAAGGTCTCGGGCTAATTTACCTTCCGCCTGACGGAGTTTCTCACGGTAAGATGCGGGATCAACGGTAAAGAGCATCTGGCCGCGGCGGACGTCCTGCCCCTCCTTGAAATGGATCTGGAGAAGCTGGCCGCCGACACGGGAATAAATGCTCACGGATTTATCCGCCTCCACAGTCCCGATGGCGCTTATCGTGACGGGCACGTCCTTCTGAACGGCCTTTGCCGCCAGTACCGTTGCCGGAGGAAAGGCGAGCGGCGGTGACTCTTTTGTGCATCCTGCCGGCATGACAAGGATCAACGTTCCAAACAGACAGACAATCAAACCATATATAAGACCGTTTCTTTCCCTCATCATCTATTCCCCATAGCCCTCTCAATATTTGCCTTTGATATAATGTAATGATAGATGGCTGCAATTTGCGTCAATTTTGCATTGCTGAATGCGACAGTGGCATTGGTTACATCGAGGGGCGTTCCCAGACCCGCCCGGTATCTCAGATTGGCCAGCTCGAGATTTTCCGTCGCCTGTTTCACCTGGAGGACTGTATTGGCGATCGTCTCCCTTGCCTTTTTGAGATCCAGCAGCGCTATTTTGATGTCCTGCTGGATCGAGAGCTTCAGGGCGGCGATTCTCGCCTCTGTTACCTTTAAATTGGCAGCCGCCTTCTCAATTTCTTTTTTTGTGGATAATCCCTTGAAGAGATTCCAGGAGAGGGTCACACCGGCATTCCAGCCCTGAGATAAAGGCGTTTGACTTCCCGCAAAGTCATATCCCGCAGATGCGTCCAGGGAGGGGAAATAGTCCCTTTTCGCTGCATCGAGAGCTTTTTCCGCCGAGGCTTTCTGCATAAGAAGGGATTTCAGATCCTGACGGTTCTTATAAGCCTGATCCAATGCTGCCTGCTCTGTAATCTGATACGGTTCCGGGACCAGCGTATCCCGGATCGTATATTTTGCCGCTCCGTCATAGCCCATGGCATTATTCAGAGCCACCCAGGCGTTATCGAGGTCGTTTTCCGCATTGATCAGGTTGACCTCTGCGTTGCTCAGGTTCACTTCCGCCGTCGTGACATCGTACTTTGGTTTCTTGCCCGCCTCAAAGAAGAATTTTGACTGCTTCAGTTGCTCCCGGTACTGATCCCGGGCTTCTATGTTGACGTCCCGTGCCCGTTTCGCCCGCAATACGTTGTAATAGGATGATTTGACGGTATTGACGACTATTATGATCTGATTATCCACATCGGACTGTGCGGATTGGACATTCATCCGTGCCACATCGACGTTTGCTTCCCGTTTGCCAAAATCGTAAATTTTCTGCTGCACGCTTACATTATTGCTGTTGTAGTTATATCCATACTGGGAAAGGGGCGAGTAGGGGTCTCCGTACTTTGTGACGGCGTTGTACCCTGTATAGCTTGACCTGACGTCCACCTGGGGATAGTAAGAGGCCCTGGCCTGTCCCAGCGAGGCTTCGCTCGCCTGAGCCGTATAGAGATACTGAAGAATGGAAGGCTGGTTTCTGACAGCGATGTCGATGCATTGTTCGAGGGTCAGACGATCGCCTTCCCTGATGACAGATTCTGCAGACCATACGGGAAAGCTTCCCGTCAGGATAGTGAATATGCCGGCGACCAGCAATAAAAATCTCATGCGTTTCTCCTTAGAATGTCGGGTCCGTTATAAGTGATTGCGAGCAGGGTGATATCGTCCGACTGGACAGCGCCCGCAGCAAAGGCATGCACGGCGCTTGAGATTGATTGAACCAGATCGCGGGTTGAATGAATGCTTCCGGTATTTCTCAGAAAATCTTCCAGACGGCCGTCGGAAAAGAACTCCTCCTCCCGGTTGATAGCTTCGGTTACGCCGTCGGTATAAAGGACAAGCGTATCGCCAGGCTTGAGAGAGACGACATCCCGGTCAAAAGCGAAGTCCTCCATCACGCCCAGAGGCAGGCCGCTGTGACAAGGCAGAGGTTCGACATCGCCGGATGATCTGCGAAGGTAGGGAGGATTGTGCCCGGCATTGCTGTACACCACCTCGCCGGTGCGGATATTGATAATTCCGCAGAAGGCGGTAACAAACATGGACGCCTCGTTGTCTGCGCAAAGGTCGTTGTTGACTTTATGCAGGATATTGTCAGTCTGCATCCCTTCCTTGCTCTTCGTTTTAAGCAGTGTGATGGAGACCGCCATAAACAGGGACGCGGGGACACCCTTGCCGGAGACATCGCCGATCACGAAAAAAAGGTGATCGCCGTCCACGAAGAAAAAATCGTAAAGGTCGCCGCCGACCTCCCTCGCTGATTCAATGGATGCGTGAATATCGATCTCCCGTATATCGGGGAAGGGGGGGAATATCTTGGGAACGATGCTCATCTGAATGTCACGGGCGACGGTAAGCTCACTTTCAATGCGCTCTTTGTCGGCCCGCATCATGCGCTCGTTGATCAGGTTATTCAGAATGAAAACAAAAGTTGCCAGGCCGACGGCATGGGCTACAATCATGAGAGGGAAGGCCTTGATGGCCGCCGGGAAAACTACGGTAAATGGATGTGCGAGAAGAAGCGTCTCTCCAAAGTGAAACACCTCGTAGACGGCGGCAAAAACGGCCGCCCCTAAAACCCCGACAAGTTTCCCCTTCCTGAACGTGTATACCATCCCCGCCGCCAGTCCCGCCAGCACTGTGGCCAACATGGCAGAGTAGGTCACCATACCGATATTGTCGACACCGAAGCGGGGATCTAAATAGCGGTACAAAGCGCCAAAAAAAGCGGCGCCCAGGCCGACTGCCGGCCCGCCCACGATACCGGCCATCATGGGACCAAGGTTCCGGATGTTGGCAGCTCCCCCCAGCGCGGCTGCGTATACTGAAAAGGCGCCAAAAATGGCAACCATGAAAAGCTGTCCTCGGAGTGTCAGCTTATGGTCGATCACTTCCGAATAGAGCCTGGTCCGGGTGATCAGATAGGCCACGACGGATATGACGGCAATGGTCTCGGCCAGGTTTATGATGATGTCCGTGATCGATGTCGTCATATCGTTGCTGTCATCCCACCACTTTTTCTCTCAGCACCGTCAGTCTTAATATGTTTTTGCCGCCTTTCCGGACATACGTGACATCATCCATCAATCTTCTGATAAAGTATATTCCCAGCCCTCCGATTTTCCGATCTTCAACGCCGGCAATAATGTCCGGTTCTTTGGCGGAGAAGACGTCAAAAGGGATGCCTGTATCGGAGATTTCCACGATGAACTGGTCATCTCCTCCCGGGATGCAGGATATTTCCATGTCGCCGCTGCCGTCCGGATAGGCATACCGGATAATATTGACCAGCGCCTCCTCCAGGCTGAGTTCCAATTCCATGATTCTGTTCGGTGGAAAACCCTGCTCTTCGGCGAAGAAAACGACAAATTCCATGGCTTCGTACAGATGATCCAGGGTGGCCGGCAGGATTTTTCTGGTTGTCACATTCATGAAGCGGTCTTTGATTTATTAGTCCCTTCAGTCGCTCGACTCTATTTCAGTCACGAGAGCCGAGAACAGGGTAATGATGTCCGAGTTGGCCTTGCGAAGGCGTTTCGATATAATTTTAACGATTTCGCGCGTTATATAAAGGCCGATGAGGGGATTTGTGTTTCCAAGGGCTTCAAAGTCGTCCTTCTTCACAACAAAACACTCGCATTCCGTTTCCGCCACCACGGTTGCCGAGCGTTGCTCCGAATCCATGAGCGCCTGCTCACCGAAGAAGATGTTCATGTCATCCTTCAGCACGACCACGGTGTATGGTTCGTTCTGCAGCGTTTTCTTTTCAATGCGAATTCTACCCTTGTTAAGAATGAACATGTCGCTTCCCTGCTCGCTCTCGTTGATTATATGCGCCGAAGCAGGATATCTGACAACGGACATGATGGAAAACAGGTCTTTCAGCGCCTGCTCGTCATCCTTGATATCCTTGAAGATGCTTATCTGTTTCAGTTTTTCTATGCCGCTGTGCAATTGACTCAATCTCCCCTCTTCCCTTTTTGTCTATCAAAAAAGGCGGTTAGCCTGCGGATTTCTTATGCGTACGCATGATTAACACGGCATAAGAGTTTTTTGGAATGACATAATCATCATCCGGATGAATGTTTGCGTAATTGTTTTCCATCGTCTTTACCGCATGAAGATTGTTTATCAGCTCGGAAATATCAGGCGTTTTCTGCGCATCGCGGATGGCTTCCTTTTTATATTTCCAGTAGCTCCCCACATTCTCAATCAGACCTATACAGTTGGCATCGTACCTGTCGTTGTAATATACCCGTATATCGTAAAATGGTTTCCCGACGAATTCCGATGGTATCGGGATTGTGCGAATGCGTGCTGCGGTTCTCTTGTCGAGAAGATCATTGATGACTTTTGAAAGGCCGATCGTGTCGCTTGCATTTGCCAGGATAAGGCGATGGTATTCGTTGCTGTAAATGATTTCATCTACGTGGGCGTTCTGGAGATACCTTTCAAATTTCAGGTCAAGCAACTCGGCGCAAATTCTTACGTTACGGGCGATCGCGTTAATGGTAAGGGCTGTCATGACTGTTTTGGAGTCTATCTCGGAAGGCGACGCGCCCAAACTTTCGTCAGCAAGGATGAATACCTGGCGCGCCTTTGCCACATTGGCGCGCGTCAGCATCATCTCGTTGAAATAATCGCCGCGGAGATGATTGAGATTGGCAAGATCAGGGTTTTGCTGCCGTATAAGTTCAACAAGATCCGGATCGACATTCGCAATCATCACCAGGTTTTTTGATTTAAAATGGTCGTTGTACATCATGATGTCGGCCAGAATATTTGACATATCCCTTTTCCAGCCGCAAATGATAAAATGCCCTCTGAGTTGTGAAAGGTCTCCCAAACCGCGTCCCTCCTTAAGTCTGCGTTCAACGAGCACGGAAGCGATTGTTGCCGTGAACATTGAAATCGTTATAACGCTGATTAATAGAAAAAAAATCGTGTATACGCGCCCGGCCGGCGTTCTCGGAGTCACATCACCGTAGCCGGTTGTAGTAAGGCTCACGACGGCATAATAGGCGCTTGAAATCATCCTTATCAGGATATTCCTGTCGGTATCGGGATTGAACATCCCGGAATCCTTCTCAAAATAAAGCATGAAAATGGCGGAAATGCATATCAAAAATATGATGACAAAACATATTCTGAAGAGATCCATCCGCCAAAGCGACCGCAAACGATCCGAAACGAGCACAAAAAGCGAATCCTCACTTATTGTGCTTGGGGAAATCAGCGTTTCTGTGCTTCTTCTCTTTGTCAGTGCCTTCACAGAATTCTCCGAAACATTTATATCAGGGGTCCCATGACGGGAAAGATAAGGGAGAAGATAATGAAAATCAAGGGAAAAATTGAAGATTCTTTACTTCTAAGCCTTTACATGGAGGAGGGGGAGCCCCAGGTGTTTCCGTCCGGTTTCTGATATTTGGAGGCTGCCTTGGCAAGCGCCTTGGTGAGGCTGAGCCCCGCCAAGATCCCGATGCCCAGTTCCTTCTCGATCTCTCTTTTTATCCGCAGGGTGATGGCCTCGTACGAGGCGTGAAGCGCCCGGCGCATGCCTGTAATGTCCGCAAAGGCCTCGTCAATGGAATACTCCTCCACCTGGGGCGTGAAGCGCCGAATGATGCTGAACATCCGTCGGGAAAAGAGGCTGTAGGTTTCATAGTCGGAGGGCAGGGTAATAAGATCGGGGCAGAGAATCCTGGCCTGGTGCAGGGGAACGCCCCGTTTGACGCCCATCCTTTTGGCGGCGTAGCTGGCGCAGGCAACGATTCCCCTTTCTCCTCCCGTGATCAGGGTCTTTCCTTTAAGCTCGGGATGAATGGCCTCCTCGCAGGATGTGAAGAAGGCGTCTCCGTCGATATGCAGGATGGCCCGGGGCCACGAATGCAGGCTGAAAAAAATGTCGCTCATGGGTAACCTTTCCGATCGTCAGTCCGGGCTTGCCCCGGAATCTATTTCTTTTCATGCTTCCCCGCCGCAATTTACCATTGTGGTGCCTTCATGACGTCTTGCTTTCATAATAGAACGATTGTTCTATTTGTCAAGGGGAAATTTTTAACTGCCGATCACTTGTCAGCCTGCCGGTTAAACGGGGAGGGTCAAATGCCGCCTTCTCTGATAGAAATATAGCTTGCGGAGATAATGATTGAATTTATTGCAGAATTATTTGTTGCACCTTGTGTTCTTATGGGTCAATGAATGTTATAAAATACCCTGGGACGCCGGGGTAAAATGGGAGGAGTGAATCTGTGTATGCACCAAATGCCAGAGAGCATGGTTTGTAGAGTAGATCCTCTTCCCACTGCTTTGTTCAATAACTCGTACGGTATCATAAACCTTCTCAGATGGGAATGAGTTTGCACTTGCAAGGTTGATTCGAACGAAGCTATTTTACTGGAGGTAAATTAATCATTTAAGAGGGGTATTTTATTATGTCCGTATCGGTTCTGGGGATAGATATCGCGAAACAGAAATTCGATGCCGCACTTCTTGTAGATGGGAAGACAAAACATAAGACCTGCAAGAATTCGGTGGAAGGCTTTGAGACACTGATGCTCTGGCTTGAAAAGCTGGGGATTCAAAAGGTCCATGCTTGTCTGGAAGCGACTGGCAACTATGGAGAGGATTTAGCGATCTATCTTCATGAAGCCAGCCACATTGTCAGCATAGTCAATCCCGCCCGGATCAAGGGGTTTGCTCAGAGTGAACTGCTTCGCACCAAGACGGATAAGATTGATGCTGCCTTGATTGCCCGGTTCTGTCTGGCTATGAAACCTGATCCGTGGATTCCGCCTTCACCGGAGATCAGATCTTTGAGAGCTCTGGTCAGAAGAGTTGATAGCCTGATCGACATGCGAAGTCAGGAGAAGAATCGGATCGGCACGGCACATGAATCGGTCATTCTTTTAATCAAAGAACATATCGCTTATTTGGATCAGGAAATTGAAAAAATCAGACGGCAGATTGCCGATCTGATAGGACAAAATCCGAATCTCAAACGGAGAAAAGAACTGCTGGATTCTATTCCCGGTATTGGTAAGGCAACCATTCCTCACATCTTGGCAGAATTAGATAATCTGGGAAAATTCAACCATGTTCGTGAAATGGTGGCGTTCATCGGACTTGCGCCAAAGGAAACGCTTTCCGGATCATCTATTAAAGGGAAACCAAGATTATGCAAGATCGGACATGCAAGGCTCAGGAAAGCCCTGTATATGCCTGCATTGGTGTCGATTCAATGCAACCCTGTGATGATCGCTTTCTATAATCGCTTAAAAGACAAAGGCAAAAATGGGAAAGTTATCGTCTGCGCGATTATGCGGAAACTGGTTCACGTTATCTTCGGAGTCCTGAAATCCGGGAAAAAGTATGATCCAAACTTTAAGCCAATTTCAGCTTGACAAGAACGGTATCTACTTATCAATGATTTTTGATTTATAATGGATGTGACGATTACCACTTATAACAAGCTTTTGAGAGCGGGTAAGGTAGACGGGACATTATTTACTCACCCGGCATGTCCCCGCGATAAAAAAGGCTTTGCTGTCAGGCTATAGGATGTTTGTCTCGTTCATATTTTGCTGCTCGTTTCAATTAAATAATTCCAAACCTAGGGTAATAGGCTCATCCGAGGTATTAACGAAACAAGAACAATGTAATGGCCTTCTGTTAGAACATATTTGCTGTCCGGAGAAATAGCGACAAAATCACCCCGAGAATAATGAGAGCCAAACGGTTTTTTAATAAAAGTCCTGCTCTAATTCGGACTCGTTCTCTGCCAGTTCATATCCATTTGGTATATTTTGTTCTCTTTTTGTATCTGTTATTCTGAGAAGACGAAAGCCCAGGTCACGGGCGCGGAGACATGGGTTGTGGCCGCCGCGACGCGCGGAGCGGCAGCCACTGGCATTAGCGTCCCAGGAGCCGCCACGATACACGTGGTTTGGGCCCGATGAAGGTCCTTCAGGATCAGTAACAGAACCCCATGGATAATCCCCATACCAGTCTTTTACCCACTCAAAGACATTGCCGTGCATATCATACAAACCCCAGGCATTGGGCTTCTTCTGTCCTACGGGATGGGTTACGTATCCTGATTTATCCTTATACCGGAAATTCACCTTATACCAAGCATATTCACCAAGACGGCTAGGGTCATTGCCGAAACAATATGTTGTTGTGCTTCCCGCCCGGCAGGCATATTCCCACTGGGCCTCAGTTGGCAGGCTGTACTTGCCCCTTCCTTCCATCATATTAAGCTTCCTGATAAATTCATAGACATCATTCCAAGATACCATCTCCACGGGCAAATTGTCATCCCCCTCAAAATATGACGGATTCCCCCCCATCACCTTTTTCCATTGCCCTTGGGTAACCGGCGTCGTTTGAAGGTAGAACGGTTCGCTGATCGTCACTTGGTGCAATGTTTCATCATAGTTACTGTCCGGCTCATCTTCGGGCGATCCCATCATGAATGTACCGGCGGGGATGCGGACAAATCTGGCTTTGAGAATTGGAAGGGGGTATTTTAATCGACTCAGTTTTTCAACGGCATCCTGAAAATAATGTTTTGTGCTTTTAGGACATCTTTCTGAGATATCCTCCAAGTGTTTCACAAGATGGCAATTTTTTGAAAATATAATAATATGTAATATGTTTTCAATCAGATATTTGTTCCGCTTATCCGAGTAAATAGTTTCAAGAATTTTTAACAGCAATACTAAGTACACGGGATCATTGTTGAAACCTATACCTCTTATGAGAACGCTCCTAAATTTACGTTCTAAGTTCTTCAATTCAAAAAGTTTATAAGCATATTCTAATGCTTGACTATTTCCCTTTTTAATTTGTTCCAATATCTTACTCAGCTTGTCAAAAGAAATCGCAACATTTTCTAAAAATTCTCTTTTGGTTAATGCTTTCGCAGCTGCCTCTCCTACGATAGGATCCTCATCTCCAAGCAGCGTTATTAGTAGGTTGATTACGCGTGGATTTTCGCTATTACTCAATACTTCAGCCATATCTTTCCGATTCCAAGAATTGTTATGATATGGCTCTGCTATGATTTTGCGTAACTCTCTAATCACCGTCCTTCTTACAGACGTATTCTCATCGCTGAGGTATTTAATAATAACTTTAAAAAGATCTATGCCTCCGATGTCGCCTAATTGTTCAATTGTTGTTTTTCTTACACGACTATTCTGCGCAGCAAGAAACTTTCTTAAAATAGTTATTGCCCGTTTCTTGTCTATTTCTATCAAACCATCTATAGCTTCTCTACGGACAGACTTGTCATCATCTCGAAGGGATTTGACTAATAAATCAAAAACACAATCCCTCTGTGCTTGCATGTTTATTAATTCAATAACTGCCGCCTTTCGAACGTTACTACCTTTGTCGTTTAATGCTTCAACTAAATATTTTATTGTGTCACTCTCTTTTAACTGCCCCAAGGTATGAATCGCTTCTATTTTTTGTATGTTGTTTCCTTTATGAAGAAGATAGTTTAATGCCTCGAGAACATATGGCTTAGTACCATATTTCAAAAATACGGTTACGTAAAATGATCTTGATTCACGACAA
>CAZIQY010000030.1:0-31753 GCA_964541605.1 uncultured Syntrophaceae bacterium
GTTTTTGACTGACAGGTGACGCAGCATCTGTTTGGGACGCGGGAGCATACTCGCCAAAGGGATCTTGCTCTTCAGTCGGCATTCATGATTCTCCGAAGATTGTCCGTGATGCTCTGTTCAAAGTACCGCTGAATTGTAGAATGAAATTCGTCAAGAAGACGGGAAATCTCTTTCACTTCAACAACTGATTGTACGTATGAATCAAGATCGAGGATGAAAATCTTCCGTTTAATGCGAGCAGGATAGTCGGGATTGTGCATTCCAAAGCGACATCGAAGATTGAATGTGTCATACGACAGTTCAAGGTTATGTAATATACGTGATAGAGCTGCTTGATCTACATCCGAGGGAAACCTGAAGAGCGACAAAAGTTCTGGAGCAATATAAGCAGACCAGTCAGTTGGGTTCCCCTCTGTAAGCTCTATTTGGTTAATGTAGCGAAGCCCTATGCGTGCTGCTTGGATATTTGGAAAGAGATTGTCAATCTGTTCGAGAATCCTGACAAACTCTGCTTTGATTGGATCGTAAGTCTGATACATTTTATGTCTAACCAACACAACCTGACGTCCGATTGTAAGAGTTTTTGTCCGCTCTTTTCCGTGGAAATGCCATTCCTTTATTCTCTCTTCGCTTGCTTTGGTGACACCTTCTGGTCCGAATTGTACTTCATGACTTAGAACATCATGCGGCTCTGGTATCGGGAATGCGCGGATTGCTTCTTCAGTAAGAGGTGCTGGCAACGCAAGGTCCATACCTGGTAAAGGGTTCAAAAAATCAATCCTCGCGATTACTTCTCGAAGGAAGTTCTTTTGGTAGCGTATCTCTGCAAACAAATCACTCATAATTTTTCCTTTTTACGGAACTTCTCAATGCAAATAATGGCAATATATTTCAAACATTGGCGGGCTTCAATTATCTGTGAGCAGTGAAAATGCCTTCTGTTCCAATTGATGAGCGCCATCTACCTGTGATTTTACCTTCATCATTAATCTGACCATTAACCTTAACCGGTCCAAGAATCAGAAGGGGATTGTGACCCGGCTTTGGTGTAAGCGATATTGACACATCCGGATAATTAACCGTTCCTGTAAGGCTATATTCATAGGTGCCCAAGCCTCGTTCCGAAAAACGTCCTGAGCCGGAAATTTTGTCACCATTTTGTTCGATTGTTATTGCAAACCCCCCTTGATTCGTACCTTCAAGTTCTCCGACCCAATAACCTGATAAATTTTGCATTATCTTCCCCCCTGTTTTAATTTAGTTGGTTTATATATCAAATGGTTGCTTTCAAACAAGACTGAAAATCATGTCGCGGTATGACCCCATGCCCAATCTCCACCAACTGATATAAATATTTCGAACTTGAACCCTCGCGCCTTGAAAGCTCTCTTAACTCTTTCCAGCAAATCGTCTCGCACTGATGCAGCGCTCGTGCCGTTAAACTCACCGGCTGTCGTTGTGGTTGGGAGCATTACTTTATCCCCCTTTTTACCGGATGTTATCTCCCTAAAAAGCCCCAATTTGGCGAGGTCTGCGTATGCGTTTTGATAATCATCGTAACTGGCCTTCTTCAAATCAAAAGTGCAAACTACAAAATAACTCATATGACCATCCCTTTAAACTAAAAATCAAAACCCTGGGTCGGCTTCATATTGACAATTGGCGCCTTTTTTATGAAGGATGAGATGGAAATTTCTCGAATCAGAAGCCTTGGTGTATCAGTTTCCTTTCTGAATTAGATTTTGATCGATTTCAGCATCGAATATATAAAGGTCTCCGCCTGGGCTTGTATAAAATGAAGTGATGGAGGCAGCACCTCGCTTAATATACAACCCGCCGTCAACCAATGCAGATCCAGATGCGGCTCGTGCACAAATTTTATAAGGAGATGGATAATAATAGCCATGTTCGTCTTCGTAAAGAGCCTTGTAGAATCCCGAAGGGAAAGTATAGGAACCCAAATTGTGTTTGACGGTCAAATTATCTTTTATCCGTAACGTTTTGAATGGAGGATCTGACTTTAGAAAGTTAATATTGCCAACAGTGCCGAGGGTGGTGCAGCCGGAGATGAAAAAGAGAACAATCCAACACAAAAACCATGCATTACTCCTTTTCATAATAACTCTATTGCCTTTCAATCTCCCGGCAGAACCACATGACTTTGCCGTTGATGTGGACCTGGCCGGCATCCATCTCGAGGCGTTCGTAGTTTTTGTTGTCGCTGATGATCGCCAGCTTTCCCTGGGGATAGAGCGCCTGGATCCGTTTGATCATGATTTCGTTAAAAACTTTAAGAGATAGCTAAACATGAGTTTGTTAATTTAATGTGGGTTTTAGAGATTCATTTCTTTACGTTGGTGTGAGCTTTGAGAATTTTTGCTTTCGCATTTTTTTCAATTCGGCAGCAGCTACCTTTGTGTTGACCAGACATCTGAAAAATTTGCCATTTAGTATATTTCCGGCATTCTACATAAATAGAATCGCCTACAATTGTATTTCCTACATCGCGAAACACCTTTTTTGACACAGATTATACCTCCCTAATCTGTCCTTCCTTGGTCAATTCCTCAAAAACATCAAATACCGTTTCCATATCTATATTTAGTGCACATGAAATATCGTATTGGTCAAGGTTTTCTCCATGATGTGCCTTGAAGTAATTCACAATTTCTTTTTTTGCCCGAGCATGTGAAATATCGCGTAACTGGATGATTGGTTGTTCATCAGGATGAATATATTTCTCTATCTGGGTAAGTTTTTCCCTTAATTCAGTTATCTCCTCTTGAAGTTTGGCGATTTGCTGGGGATAAGTAGAAAGAGCTGCCGATGATCCTGGAGTCATAGCAACTTTTGCAGATATTGGCTCATAGGGTATTATAGATGGTGATGGCCCTTTCCACCAAGGAAATGTTGGATCTGCTGCAGAAGATATTCCCCATCCCTCCCAAGTATTATTTTTTTGAGCCATGCACTTTCCCCTTTTCTATATTAGAGGTCATAAATTTAATGTTGTTGGTCAACCAATCTCTAAAAGCAATAGCCGTATCTAAATTCATTGCAATCGATGCCTGAACGAACCGAACAACATCACCGCCTTTTTCTATTGAAACTTCTGGTCCAAGTTTTTCACCTGGTGTGATTTCATGTATAACAGATTTTGGTATAGGATGTCGTTCAGAATAGAAATGGGCGTATAATTCATTTCTTGGAGTGACACCGCCATAAAGTCCATTGACATAAAGATCACGCAGATCCTCAGGATACACATACTTGAATTTAAGATGTTTTGGTTTTTCTCCCATATATCACCTCATATCAGTTGCCCAGAAATATCTTATTTTTGTTGATATCATATTCTATAGTATAGTAAAGGGGAAATCGGCATTTCATTAAAAAACTTTATACCTGAATTTTTCATTTTTTGTCTCATCTCAACGACCTAAGTTCCAATGTTAACATCTGTGGGTCCTTACAGACGTGGAAAACCCACTTCCCCAACTGACCCCAGTTGTTGACTGCCGAGACCCACCGTTCGGCCGCCTGATGTTTGGCAAGATCCTGGTCGTCTTCATATCCCTTGATTTCCAGAATGAGTGTCACGCCAGCTTCCAACTGGACCAGAAAATGCGGAATGTCTTGATGATATTCCATTATCGCTGATTTCATTTCCTTGATAATTTGAATCAAAAGGACATCTAAAAAGACGTCAACAGGACAGGAAATAATAAGGGGATAACCTTATTATTGGCTAACCCCTTGATTTTCTCTGGAGCCGATGCGCGGAATCGAACCGCGGACCTACTGATTACGAATCAGTTGCTCTACCGGCTGAGCTACATCGGCTTTCCCAACGTTTCTTTATGCGTGCGCTTGCGAAGGCCACATTTATCTTAACACGTTTCTCATGTCAAGACCTTAAGATCGAAAATCCGTACCGAGTTACCTTACTTTGCCTTGACTTTCAAAATGCGTTTGGTATGATTCATCAAAATTCAAGGGGGAGCGCCTATGAACGAGCGACTGAAAAAGATCTTATCAATAACACCCCTCAAAATAACCATTGTCATCATCTTCATCTCCCTTATCTTGTTTTTCATAGATGTCCGTTTTCTTAGATTCATGGAATTGAAGGCCCTTGATTTAAGAATGGTCTCCAGGGGCAACCTTCCGTCGAGCGGAGAAGTCGTCATCGCGACCATTGATGAAAAGAGTCTAAGCGAATTGGGACGATGGCCGTGGCCGAGAACGCACATTGCCAGACTTGTAGACAAATTAAAGCAATACAAGGCCAAAGCCGTGGGATTTGATATTGTGTTTTCCGAACCCGATGAAAACTCGAGCATCAAAACCATAGCAGAGCTTTCAAATGATGTTAAAAGGTCGGGCATACAGGATAAAAGGATACAAAAGCTTCTCAGTGCGAAAAAGATGTCTGCCGACACCGATGCGATTCTGGCCAGATCCATCGCCCGGGCGAAGAATGTTACCCTTGGCTATTTCTTTCATCTTACCGCGAAAGATGTAGCCCATGTCAGCAAGAAGGAAATAGACACGGCCGCGGAAAATATCTCCAATTCCAGGTACCAGATGATCCGGGAGGCGGCAAAGCCCGATGAATATACCCTCATCCATGCGTATTCGGCAGCCGCAAATCTCAAACGCCTGTCCGGGGCAGCGGAAAACGCAGGTTATTTCAATGCATTTCCCGACACGGACGGAACGCTCCGATGGTCGCCTCTGATGATCAAATTCCAGGATAACTACTACGCGCCCCTGTCCATATCCCTGCTCCTGCAATATCTGGACTGGCCCATGCTGTCATTAAACCTGAACGATTTTGGTGTTGAAGGAATCAGGCTGGGTGATATTGACATCCCGACGGATGAAGCGGGAAGAATACTGGTCAACTACCTCGGCCCCGCAAAGACCTTCCCGCATTACTCGATTGCCGATATTATCAAAGGCCGCCTTTCTCCGGAAACTTTCCAGGATAAAATCGTCATTGTGGGAGCAACGGCCACGGGAATCTACGACCTGCGGGTCACACCCTTCAGCACGGTATATCCCGGAGTGGAAATCCACGCGACGGTCATTGATAACATTCTCAATGGAAACTTCCTCCAGCGGTCAGCCTGGACATCGTTTATCGATGTCTGCGCCCTCGTTTTCTTCGGTCTTGCCATCGGCTTTGTCATTCCGAGACTCAAAGCCGTACAGGGAATGCTGGTGAGTTTTTTCATCGTTGCCTTCTTTGTAGTGGCAAACACGTTCATCTTTGCCCATTTCAACGTGTGGCTGAATCTGATTTATCCGGTTCTGACGATGATTGTGATCTATCTGGGGATAACGATTTATCGCTACATCACGGAAGAACGGGAAAAGAAGAAAATAAAGGGGGCCTTTCAGTACTACCTCACGGCATCCGTCATAAACGAAATGTTGAAAGATCCGACGAAGTTGAAACTCGGGGGTGACAAAAAAGACCTGTCGGTATTATTTTCCGACATCAGGGGGTTTACATCCATATCTGAAAAGATGTCGCCCGAAGAGCTCGTCCACCTGTTGAATGAATATCTGACAGCCATGACGAACGTGGTTTTTAAATACGAAGGGCTTCTGGATAAATACATGGGAGATGCCATCATGGCCGTATTCGGCGCCCCGCTTGATCAGCCGGACCACGCCCTCAGGGCATGCAGGACTGCCATCGGCATGATGGAGGAACTGAAAATACTTCAGAGAAAGTGGGCCGAAGAGGAAAGACCCGTACTCAACATCGGCGTAGGCGTCAACACCGGTGATATGGTAGTCGGCAACATGGGTTCAGAGATGAGGTTCGATTATACCGTCATGGGTGACAGCGTGAACCTGGGGTCCAGGCTCGAAGGAATCAACAAGGAATATGGAACGAACATCGTCATCAGTGAATACACCTATGAAGCCGTCAAGGACGTCCTTTTCTGCCGGGAACTGGATTCCGTCAGGGTGAAGGGGAAGAAGCTTCCGGTCCGGATTTTCGAACTGATCGGTGAAAAGAAAGACAGCGAAAAGTGGGGGAATACCGTCAGTTTGTTTGAGGAAGGACTGGCAAAATACAAACAGGGACTGTGGGATGAGGCCATAGAGAGTTTTCAGAAGGTTTTGGAGATAAGGCCTTTTGATGCGCCATCTCACCTCTATATCGAAAGATGTCAGACTCTCAAAGAGATCCCGCCTGAAGGACCGTGGGACGGCGTATTCACCATGACGAAAAAATGATTTGATTGAAAAGAAGATGCGGCTGAGAGAGAATCAAAAATACAGAAGCTGGGTCGAGGTTGACCTTGATCATTTCACCAGAAACTGGGAAGAAATGAAAAGGCTGGTCGGTCCCGATGTCAGGATTCTTCAGGTAGTCAAAGCGGATGCGTACGGCCATGGGGCAATCGAGATATCCAACGTTGCCCTGAAGAATGGCGCGGCCATGCTTGGGGTGGCCAATGCCGATGAAGGGGTACAGCTTCGTGTCAGCGGCATTACGGCACCCATTCTGATTCTCAGCCCGTCCACAAATTCCGAAACCGATGAAATTATCAAATACAATCTGATCCCGTCGGTATCGGATATCAATTTTGCACGGGAGCTCCAGAAAAGGAGCAAAAAAGCAGACATCAGGACGCCCATTCACATAGAGGTGGACACGGGGATGGGCAGAGGCGGAACGATGCATCAGGAAGCCCTGAAGATGATTCGCGAGATCGTCGACCTCCCCAATCTCTATGTCGAAGGCATCTTTACCCACCTCTCTTCCAGCGAGGTCATGGATGATTATAACCGGATGCAGTGGACGCTCTTCAGAGAGCTCCTTGACACGCTCGACAAGGAAGCCATTCACATCCCCGTCAAACACATGGCAAACAGCGGCGCCATCCTCAATTTTCCTGAGTTCCATCTTGATATGGTGCGCCCGGGACTGATGTCTTACGGCATCTATCCATCACCGGAAACAATGACAAAAGCCGCCCTTGCCCCCGTCATGTGCTTCAAAACAAGGGTGGTTCTGATCAAGGAATTCCCGAAAGGCTACAGCATTGGTTACGGCCGTTCATATATCACGGACAAACCGACAAAAATCGCCACGATTCCCGTCGGATACGGTGACGGTTACGGGCGTATCCTTTCCAACCAGGGAGAAGCGCTGCTCAGAGGGGCGCGGGCCCGTGTCGTCGGACGCGTCTCCATGGACATGTGCACCCTTGATGTCACGCATATCCCGGATTGTCAGATCGGAGACGAGGTCGTTCTGATGGGAAGCCAGGAGCGGGAATATATCTCCGCGGATGATCTTGCCTCCAAGGTGAATACCATCAGCTATGAAATCATGTGCGCTCTGGGAAAACGGGCACCCCGGATATTCCTCCATAAGGGGAAAAAGGATACTGTCGAACCACGGCTGAGAAGAATTTTCATTCCCGAAGAAGAGAAATCCATCTCCAGGATCGACAACATGATCCGTTACTGCTTTCAGACACGGGCAAGGGATGAGGAACTGGGCGACGCCATATACTATGAGATGTTCGAGACCCTGTTCGGCAAGGAAGACCGGCAACTGGAGCTGAGAACCAACTTCAGGTACGATATCCGCGTTTCCGAGTTTCCCAAGCGGGAGATCATGGCAGACCCGCTGGTAGCGGATTATTTCAAGGTGACAACCCATATCGAATATATAAAAACCCTGAAAAATCCAATTTTTATGATCGGATGTGCATTGAATGACGAGCAACTGGCGGCTTTCTTCGAGGACAAGCGATGTGAATACAGATGGCTCCTCAACAGAGGGGAAGACCTTGTCATGGAGAGAGACTTCAAGGTCAGCCGCGTGCGTATTGACCACGAAGACATCCCGATCATCAGAACGGAAAATACCGAACGGGGTTATGAAGTCTGGTGCGGCGAAGAGAAACTTAAGAAAAGATTGAACAAACAGGCAAAAGTAGAAATTGAGATTCTGACGAAAAAATCGAAAAGTAACAATACGTTTTCCGTCTACCTCGTCTATCCCACGAGAGGCCTGGATATATCATTCCATTATGACGGGGTTAACTTCAAGTACGTCAGAGAGGTCAGTTTTTTCTCCGGAAAGCAACCCTACCCGGAGGTTATCCACAAAAAAGGAAAATCCATCACGCTTCAAATCAGTGATAACGAATGGATATTCCCCAACAGCGGCGTCACTTTTTTCTGGGGTTTTTAATAACAATGAAAAAGTTGAGAGTAGGCATTCTATTGGGAGGCATGTCTTCGGAAAGAGAAGTTTCACTCAACAGCGGCAGAAATATCTATGACAACCTGGACAAGGAGTTGTACGAAGGGAATCCAATATTTGTGGATGCAGAAGGAAGATTCTGGATCATACCCTGGCAGATGGTTTCTCAGAACACCACCACGGACATATCAGAACGCCTGGAAAAGGAAGCACGAAGGATTCCCTATGAGGAATTGAAGGACGAGATTGATTTCGCTTTCATTTCCCTTCATGGAAAATACGGGGACGACGGATGCATTCAGGGACTTCTGGAGTTGATGGGAATTCCTTATACGGGGCCCGGCGTCCTGGCATCCGCATTGGGTATGGACAAACACATCCAGCAGAAAATCCTTCAGGACGCGGGACTGGGCACACCGGACAGCGTGATTGTTCACGAAAAGGAATGGCGGGAAAACAGGGAGGAGATAAAAAAGAAACTGACGGATCACTTCCCGTTTCCCTTCTTTACAAAACCCATCAGAGAAGGATCGAGTGTGGGTGTAACATCCATAAAGGATGAAGCCTCTCTGGAAAAGGGAATAGAAGAGGCCTTGAAATGGGATAATGCCGTTCTGGTGGAAGAGTTTCTCGACGGCATCGAATTTTCCTGTATCGTGCTGGAAGAAAACGGCAAGGCCACCCCTCTCGACCTTACGGAAATTTATCCTCAGAGCGAATATTACACATATGACGACAAGTACATGCCGGGGAGGTGCCGGAAGTACACACCCCCAAAAAATATTCCACCTGATACCGTGGAGAAGATCAAGGCGGAAGTTGTTCGCGCTTACCATGCCCTGGGATTCAGATCCTACGGCCGGATCGACGGTTTTCTCACAAAGGACGGCAGTATCCTCATCACAGATCCAAATTCGTCCTCGGGCATGGCTCCTTCTTCTTTTTTCTTTGAACAGGCAGCGTGCGCCGGCATGCTTCCCTCAATGGTCATATCCAACCTGATTCAGAATGCCCTCAGAATCCATCAGGAAAAGCGTGGACCGTTATAATAGTCGGCATGAAACTAGAAAAGATGCATGAGTGTTATATTGAAATAAGCAGGAATGATTTTTTTACGACTTATCAAATAAGCTTTGGGAAAAAATAATAGATTGAGGAGAGGACTTATGAAAAAATGTGCGTTATCAGTTTTTTATGTATTGGCTGTCTTTTTTCTAACAGTTAATTTTGTTACGCCGGCAAACGCCCTTGAATTTGGCGTGAGGGGTTATTACTGGTTTCCCACATTAAAATCGGACTTGAAATTGAACTCAGGCAGTACGACGGGCACCGAATTCAACATTAAAGACACCTTCGGTCTCCCTTCCGAGGGGATTCCCTCGGTGGAAGCCTATGCGGGAATCGGCAAACATCACGTCAGCCTGATGTATACCGGGGTCAAATACTCGGGATCGCAAACACTTTCATCCCCCATTACCTTCGGAGGTAAATCATATGGCGGTAATGTCACGGGTGATTTCAGTTTCAGAATGATCGACGCGGAATACCAGTATGATCTCTTGAACCTCGAAAATTTTCTGGCGGGTTTTTCCATCGGGGCTATCGGCAAAATCAAGTATTTCGAAGGCGAAGCAAAATTGTATAATTCCGCGAATGGTGAAACGTCCCAGACATTCCGTCTCCCGATTCCCATGGTCGGGGTCGGTGCGCATTTGGGAATCCTGGCCAATATTCTGGAAGCAAGAGCTAAAATAACAGGAATGGGGTATTCCGGAAATTATATATACGAGGCTCTTGCCGACATTTCTGTCACTCCTTTCCCGTTTGTGGACATACACGGCGGATATAAAGTGATAGCTGTCAAGATTGATAATGTGAACGATGTAACGGCAAACCCAAGCTTTCAGGGACCTTTCATAGCTTTAACCGTCGGCTGGTAATGATAGGAGAAAACGTGTCAACAACGTTAGACAAAGACAGCAGGAAAGCAAGGGTCGGGATCATTATGGGGGGAGTGTCCTCCGAGAAGGAGGTCTCCCTTGAAAGCGGCAGGAATATTTTCAGCAAGATCGACAGAGCGAAATATATGCCCGTCGCTATCTTCATGGACAGCAGAGGGGGTTTATGGGAAATACCTCTGAAGTTATTGATGCGCAACAGTACCAGGGACATTGAAGAAGACCTGCCCGAAGAGGCGACACGCATTCCCTACGAGGCCCTCACAGCCACAGCGGATGTGATTTGCATTGGGCTTCACGGCAAATACGGCGAAGACGGATGCCTGCAGGGGCTGCTGGAATTTTTGAAAATTCCTTATACGGGCTCCGGTGTCCTGGCGTCCGCCCTCGGGATGGATAAATTCACCGGCAGAAGGATTCTTGCCTTAAGCGGCATTGACGTGCCGCGGACTGTTCCTGTTTACAGACATCAGTGGATCCCCGGAAACATGGAGGGCATTATAGATCTGATCGGAAAAGATATCGGGTTTCCTTGTGTTATCAAGCCGACCAGAGAAGGTTGCAGTACCGCCGTCAAGAAGGTCGTTTCAAAAGAGGGGATATCCTCCGCCCTGGAAGAGGCTTTTCAATGGGATAATACGGCTCTGGTCGAAGAAT
The DNA here is from genome assembly GCA_964541605.1 of uncultured Syntrophaceae bacterium. Lineage (GTDB taxonomy): Bacteria > Desulfobacterota > Syntrophia > Syntrophales > UBA2185 > CAZIQY01. The sequence goes on from CAZIQY010000030.1 coordinate 10,861, forward strand.
TCATCGAGGGAATTGAGGTGACCTGCGGCGTTATCGAGAATGAGCATCCTGTGGCTTTGACGCCTTCCGAAACCATTCCTACCGACGATGTCCTGTCTCTTGAAGACAAGTTCCTTTACGGGCAGGGTGAGAACAAGACGCCGGCCAGGGTGTCCGATGAAATACTGAAACGAATCCAGGATACGGCCGTCGGGACATTCAGCGCCCTCAATCTGAGGGGATATGCCCGCATAGACATGTTTGTCAGAAAAGACGGACGGGTTGCCGTTCTTGAACCCAATACACTGCCCGGGATGACACCATCTACCGTTCTTTTTCATCAGGCTGCCGCCTCCGGAATCACACAGACGGATCTTATTGACCGGATCATTCAGTCCGCCCTTGAGGCACATGCAAACAAGAAAGGACCTCTATAAGTTTTCGATATGGTCATTCGGGGTCAGTTTTGAAACTAACCCCAACCTTTTGTGCTTAATATGCCTTGACACACAATGGGCTTTCCCCTATATTTCCAGCGAAATTCCAGACAGCGTCGGGAATCAATCAGTCGGGAATCGTCGATTTGTTGATGCAATTCGCTTTTTTTATTTTAATCATCAGAAAGGTTTCCACGTGGTGTTGGAGTCCATTCGCAGATTGGGAAGTCGCATCATCTCCGTTTTCGAAGACATTGGAAAAACAGGGGTTTTTCTGGGGTCAGCCCTGTTCTGGACTTTTGTCCCGCCTCTGAAGGTCGGCAGGGTCATCAAGCAGATCAGTTTCATCGGAGTCAAGTCGTCCCTGATCGTTATTCTGACCGGAGCCTTCACGGGGATGGTTCTCACCCTCCAGACCTACTACGGGATGGAGACATTCGGGGCTACGGCCCTTCTCGGTCCCACGGTCGCTCTGGCGCTGATCCGGGAACTCGGGCCGGTCATTTCCGCCCTCATGATTACCGGAAGGGCCGGTTCAGCCCTTGCGGCGGAAATCGGAATCATGAGGATCAGTGAACAGATCGACGCTCTGGAGGTCATGGCGTTGAACCCCTTCCGCTACCTGATCGTTCCCAATCTTCTGGCCGGAATTATTTCCTTTCCCCTTTTAGCCTCCATTTTCAATGCGGCGGGCATTTTGGGGGGATATCTCGTAGCCGTCCAGCTTCTCGGGGTCAGCGAAGGGGGATTTTTCGGAGAAATGGTCAACTACCTCGACATGAAAGATATCCGGATCGGGCTCTATAAATCGCTGAGTTTCGGCTTGATCGTGGCCTGGATTAGTTGTTATAAAGGGTTCAACACGAGTTATGGGGCTGAGGGGGTCAGCAAGGCGACGACGGAAGCCGTAGTAACCTCGTCTGTTCTGATTCTTGTCTGGGATTACTTCCTGACATCCGTATTGTTTTGATTATGATTGAAGCTATCGACATTTATAAGTCGTTTAACGGGATTGATGTCCTCCGGGGAATAGAATTCCGGGTGGAAAAGGGAGAGATCATGGCCCTCATCGGCAAGAGCGGCCATGGAAAATCCGTTCTGCTGAAACATATCGTGGGAATCATAAAACCGGACCGCGGGCAGATTCTCATTGATGGAGAGGACATCGGACAGAGTCGGGGCAGTGCACTGGAGGGGCTGCGAAGGAAATTCGGTTTCCTGTTCCAGGGCGGCGCTTTGTTCGATTCCATCAACGTGTTTGACAATGTGGCGTTCCCTCTTCGTGAAAAGACCCGGATGGACAGGGAAAATATCCGGCAGAGGGTTATTCAGGAACTGGAGCAGGTGGGTCTGCCGGAGGCGGGAAACAAGTATCCCGCAGAATTGAGCGGCGGAATGAAAAAAAGAGTGGCCCTCGCACGGTGCCTGAGCACCGATCCGGAGATTATGCTTTTCGATGAACCGACAACAGGATTAGACCCCATAACCGCCCGCTCCATCAACAATCTGATCCGGGAAACCCATGAGCGGCTGAAGTTTACCGGCATCATCATTACCCATGATATTGCCCAGATCCTTTCTGTCGTTCAGAAGGTGGCCGTATTGAACGAGGGGAAAATAGAAAGTGTTGTCAGGCCGGAGGAAGTCCGTTCCTCGGACGATCCCTTCATCCGGCAGTTCTTCGAGGAGGAAGGATGATTGACGACCGGAAGTCGCCGGAAAAGGAGTATGTAATGAAAAAATTCAGCCTGGAACTATACGTAGGCATCTTTATTATCGCCGGTATCCTCTGTCTGACGTACCTCTCCGTCAAACTGGGCAAACTCGACATCATGGGGAGCAAAGGGACGGTGGTCTTTGCCGTATTTTCCAATACCGGTGGATTGAAAAATGGAGCGGAGGTGCAGATAGCCGGGGTCAATGTCGGAAGGGTCAAGGAAATTACGCTGGAGGAATATCAGGCAAAGGTAAAACTCCAGATCGATTCCGGCGTCAAGCTTCAAGAAGACGCCATTGCCTCTATCAAAACGAAGGGTCTGGTCGGAGAGAAATACATTGAGATTACCCCCGGCGGGGCGGACAATTTCATACAGGCAGGGGGGAAAATCCAGGATACACTGCCTCCCTTTGATCTGGAAAAAGCCATTTCCAAGCTTGTGTTCGGAAAAGTGTCCGATTAAAGGAGAAACGTGAGGAGGATTTTATTATTCATTGCTCTCTGTATCGCCGTAGTGGGAATGGCCTTCGCTGATGTACGTTCTGTCTGCGCCCAGGAAGTTTCTGAACAAGAGAGTGTATTAAAGGACGCAAAGGTTCACACAGAGGCGGGAGAAACGAAACCCCCGGCGGAGCTGTCCGCTGAGATGGAAAAGGCCGGGGAGACAAAGGAAAAAGAGGCAACAGCAGCAGGCACACCCGACAAGACACAGGAAAAGGAGGAGATCGGCGATGATGAGGATGAGGGAGAGGACGACTTTGAAGAGGAAATGGAGACCCTCGCCGACCCCCTCAAGCCCTTTAACCGTCTGATGTTCGAAGTCAACGACAAACTCTACTTTTATGTTCTGAAGCCCGTCGCACTCATGTATGAGGCCATTCTTCCTGAACAGGTCAGGGTGTCGCTGCGCAATGCCATTTCAAATCTTACAACGCCGGTGCGTCTTGTGAACTGTCTTCTCCAGGGCAAGTTCGAAGGGGCGGCAATCGAATATTCCAGGTTTATGGTCAACACCGTTGCGGGGCTCGGCTTTTTCGATGTTGCAAAGAAGTATCACAACCTGGAGAAGCAGAATGAAGACTTCGGTCAGACCCTGGGTCATTATGGGGTAAAGGAGGGATTCTATATCGTCTGGCCTGTATTTGGACCATCGACAGCGCGGGATACTCTCGGAATGGCGGGAGATTTCTTCGCCGACCCTTTTATATATGTGAATCCAACCAGGGACTTAGGCATGGTGAGTATCAATACGGACATACGCACCGGGATCAACACAACGAAAATCGTTAATGAAACATCACTGACCCTTGGCACTTACGAGGAGTTCAAAGAATCCTCCATCGATCCCTATATATCCATGCGGAATGCCTATTTCGAGAATCGAAAAAGCAAGATAAAAAAGTGATCAGAAAAATCATCATAAAATTAGAGGTGTTGTAATGAAAAAAACTAAACCATGGATAACATGCATCATAAGTTTTTTTGCCGTTCTTTTTTGGGTCTTTCCTGCAGGGGCAGCCGCATCGCCAACGGAGCAAGTAAAGGAAAAAGCGGATAAGGTCTTGAAGATACTCAATGATCCGGCCCTTAAGGGAAACAAGGAAAAGAGAAGGCAAATGGTCACGAACATCGTGGAAACCATGATCGACTGGCAGGAAGTGGGAAGACGCGCCCTCGCCGTGCACTGGAAAAAAAGGACCCCGCAGGAAAAAGAGGAATTTATCAATCTGTTTCGGGATCTGTTGAAGAGGACATATAGTGAAAAGCTGGACATTTACGCCGGGGAACAGATAGCCTATGGGTCAGAAACCATAGAGGGAAACCGGGCGGTTGTGAAGACCAAGGTAATCAACAAAAAAAAGGGAGAGGAATACATCGTCGATTACCGTCTCATCAAGAAGGGCGAGAAATGGCTCGGGTATGACGTGGTCATCGAAGGAATCAGCGCGGTGAATAATTACCGGATTCAGTTCAACGAAGTCATCACGGGATCCTCTTACGAAGCACTGGTGAAAAGAATGAAAAACCGGGAATTCAAAATCAAGGAATCTGCCAAAGCATCCAGGGAAGGTAAACGATAAAAAGAGGAGCGGCAGGTCAACTAAAAGAAGATGTTGACAAAAAAAACTATATGACTATATTAACGCCACATTCCGGGGTTACTTTCAATAAGTTGAAGGTTCAAGCATGTACTTTAATCCAACACAGATGACCATGGCAAACGGCGCGTTCCAGCACGCGGAGAAACTGGCGGGTCATTATTTCCGTCTGACGACGGACAGGATGAGGCTGCATCGCTATGATGTCAAGACATTGGCATATCTTGAAGACCACGAAGTCAGGGACGGCGCATTTGCACATCTTTGCAAGTACCACTACAAAAAAGAGGAGAATAAGAGCGATCTGGGAAGCTTTCATTTTTACAGAATCTGTCTTCAGGATAACAGGATTTTAGACGCCATTGATAGAGGACATTCCTTCATTAAACTTACCCCTCTCATGCTTTACATTGCAGCACATGAGCTCGTGCACATCGTACGATTCGAAACCGGAGAAGTTGAATTCGATGCACCCCTGGAAGAAAAAGAGCGGGAAGAAGAAAAAGTCCATATGATCACAAAAGACATGCTTCAGTCTACCATATCTCCGGAGCTGAAAATTGTTTTAGATTGTTTCAGCAGCCGCTATAAAATAGGCGACCTTTTTAATTGAAAAAATAATTGGGGGCTTTCTATGCCGATTTATGAGTATAAATGTAAAAAATGCGGAAAAGAATATGAACTGTTTCAGAAAATTACGGACCCCGCAGCCAAAACCTGCAAATTCTGCAAAGGTCCGGCCCATAAGCTGATCTCCCTTTCATCTTTTCATCTGAGGGGAAGCGGTTGGTACGTCACCGACTACGGCGGAAAGAAAGCGCCGGCGGGAGAAAAGAAGAAAGAAGTTTCAGAGACACCGGCTTCAACTGAATCCGGCAGCGCGAGCGAATCATCCTCGAACACAAGCAAGGAAGATTAAAAATAATGCGCACTTGCGGCGCTTCCGAAATAAATCTCATTGTATGACATCCATTATGTATGATACAAGACATCAACTTGTCACAAGCATCTAATATCATTGCTCCAACAAAGGGGTATCATATGATGTCGTCATTCAATACACACAAAGGGCAGAAGGGCTTTACGCTGATCGAGTTGATGATTGTAATCGCCATCATCGGCATCCTTGCGGCCATCGCCATCCCGCAGTTCACAGCTTACAGAACAAGGGGCTACAACACCGCGGCAAGATCAACGGTGAAAGATGCCTACACGCTGGCACATGCTTTTTTCACCGAATCGCCCGCAGGGGTTGCTGACATGGCTGTTCTTTCGAGTTATGGGTTCAAACAGGGGGCCAACATGACGGTTTCCGTCAATACGGGGACCGTATCGGGGCTTTCCATCTCCACATCGCACACGGGAGGGGGCTCAACCTTTACGGTCAACGATACGGGAGCCATCACGCCGTAAGGATGGTCTGTAACTGCTGCGCCTCAGTCGCCGGTATGGTATCAATACCCGGGGATGTTATTTCTTTCGTATTAATTCAATTTCAAACAGTTTCGGCCACAGCTTTCCCGTCACAAACAGGCGGTGGTTTGCAGCATCATAGGCAATACCATTGAGCACATCAATATCTCCCGCAATATCCTGAGGTCTCAAAAGACCTGGCAATTCAATCCACCCTGTAACGCGTCCTGTTTTCAGATCAATTCTCGCGATGCGATCCTCCTGCCAGATGTTGGCAAAGATCTCCCCCTGAACAAACTCCAGTTCATTGAGTCCCGAAATCTCCCCCCGATGATCATGGACAACAACAGTTCTAACTTCTCCGAAGGTTTCCGGATCCAGGAAACGCAGCTTCGACGTACCGTCGCTCATGATGAGCCATTTCCCGTCATGGGTGATCCCCCACCCTTCGGTGGGATAACTGAATTCCTTAATCAATCTGAAACTGTTTTTGTCATACACAAATCCAACGCGCGATCTGTAGGTCAGTTGGATAATTCTGTTGCCGAAGACGGTAATCCCTTCGCCGAAATACCTGGGGTTGAGAGAGCGTATTTTCAGGACCCTGCCCGTTTTCAGATCCACCTTGCGCAATGATGAAGATCCCTGCAGGCCAGTTCCCTCATACAGGCGCCCGTTGTCAAACGCCAGCCCCTGCGTGAATGCTTTTTTGTCATGGGGATAAGTTTTCACAACTCTGTATGTATGGATCGGAACACTGAAGCCGACTCGGGAATCCTGTGATGTAGCCGGACTTCTCGGCCAGAGAGAAACGAGGATAACTCCCGATAAAAGAAGAAATACAAGCCCCGACAATGAAAGAAGGCGTTTCATGGTGTGATCGGAGGCAGGTCTATCTGTGTTATTTGGCATGGCCTGTGAGGCTGCGTTTTCTATGGAGCCGCTGGACAAGAAAATGGTCTATGGCTTCCTGGGAAAGGTCCTGATGAAGCACCTCTTTGATGGTATCGATGGGGATCTCCACCCGGGCCGCACTCCGATGGCCGCCGGCGCTCCCGTAGTTTCCGAACGCCTTTTTGGCAATCGCCCCGCAGTCCTGGCGGTAACCGTCACCCCTGAAGATAACGACAAGCCTGTCCTTCACGATTCCCGCAACAATAACATAATAAATGTCGACCAGGCGGAGGTAAAAATCAGCCACCTGGACACACGCATCCACACTTTCTACCCTACCGAGGAAACTGATGACCCTGTCCCGATAACGACGCCTGTGGTGGTATGAATGATCGAAGTATTTCAGGAAACGCTGGGGAATTTGATTCATTTCGATGCGGCGTATCAGTTGGCGGTTGGCACGGGCAAAATTGAGGTAATAGGCGCTGATATCTTCCAGAGTAACGTCCCTCTCGAAATTGTTCGTATCAGCCTTGATCCCGTAAAGCAGGGCTGTATACAATCTTTTGGGGATTTTCATCTTTGCAGCGAGAAGGTACTCCGTCATAATGGTGGATAATGCGCCATATTTTTCTCTCACATCGGCCAGCTCGGCATGCCACACCGTTGTGCAGGGATGATGATCCAGAACGATTTGCGTGTGAATATTTTGAAGGACGTCACCGAAAAAAGTCGGTTGGGCGTCGACGACGGCAACCAATCGGTATGCCTTCAGGTCAACCTGATGTAACAACCGAATGTCAACCTTCATTGCCCGGACGAATTCAACATTCTGCTGCCTGACGATCGGCTCCGTGGCCACAAACGTGCATTCCGAAAGTCCGGCTATTCGTTTCAAGAGCTCATAAAGGGCCATGGACGAGGCAACGGCATCGGGGTCCGGGCTGCCATACATGAGAATGGCAAGGGTATCGTGCTGCCTGACCATGGATTTCAGCTTGATGACATTGAGCAAAGTCTCCTCTTTGACAAGGAAAGACTCAATGCGCTTCATAAAGTTCCCTTCCCTTCCGGGTTTCGGATCAAACCATCATTCATACGAGCCGGATTCTCCCTTTTGAGTCTGCAACAATTTCTCCGATGACGGCCGCCTCGACGATGCCTCGAGCATGCATCTTTTTGATCAAATGTTCCGCCCGGTTTTCGGATACCGCAATCAACAGCCCACCGGCGGTCTGCGGATCAAAGAAAATATCCACCATCCAGTCGGGGCAGCCAGGTCCGATATCAATCATGTGATTCCGGAATGTCCTATTCCGGTGAAGACCTCCCGGCACAACCCCCATCTCGACGAAGTCCCGTATTTCAGAAAAAAACGGGACAGATGACGATCGAATCACCATGCCCACATCAGCCCCATCGATCATCTCCGCGGCATGGCCAAGAAGGCCGAAACCGGTGACATCGGTACAGGCATGGACATCCGGCGTCTCACTCATGAGTTCTGCCGCTGTCTTGTTCAGGATGGTCATGGCCTTTATAGATTTTGCCACCAGAGCTTCATCGGCCATGCCGCCCTTGAGCGCCGTGCTGATAATTCCGGTACCCACAGGCTTGGTAAGTATCAGGCTGTCCCCAATCCTTCCTCCTCTGTTGAGGAGGACTTTGTCGGGATGAATGACCCCCGTCACGGAAAGCCCGTACTTCAGCTCATCATCTTCCACGCTGTGGCCCCCTATAAGGAGAACGCCCGCCTCCCGCATCTTATCCAGACCGCCCTGCAGGATTTCTCTGAGAATGGCGATGTCCATTTTGTTTACGGGAAAGCAGACGATATTCATCGCCGTGAGCGGTCTTCCCCCCATGGCATACACGTCGCTCAGGGCATTGGTCACGGCAATCTGGCCGAAGGTATAAGGATCATCGACGATAGGGGTAAAGAAATCCACCGACTGGATAATGGCCAGATCATCCCGTAGTTTATAAACCCCGGCGTCTTCCCCGTGCTCCATCCCCACAATCAGGTTAGCGTCGGAAATCAAAGGCAAATCTCGCAAGGCTTCGTGCAGGTCACCCGGACCGATTTTACAGGCTCAGCCGGCCCCGTGAACAGTTTCGGTAAGGCGAATCTTTTCGTTATATTTCATTCCATCAATACCTTTTGAAAAAGATGCAGAATATAATGAGAAATACACAATAATTGCCTGTTCAGTCAAGTTATTAATCTAAAAACCACTTACCCTTTGCCTGAGAGGCGCAGTTGTGATAATAATAATTGCATGAGTACTGATACGTTTAAAGACATCACCATTCAGCAGATGGAAATTCTTGTCGCTCTGGTTGAGACGGGCAGCTTCACGAGAGCCGCCGGCAAATGCTTCCTCTCGCAGCCGTCATTGACCAAACAGATTCAGAATCTTGAAGAAGCAGCGGGAACACGGCTGGTCAACCGCGGCAGCGCGGGCATTTCCCTTACTCCGGAGGGTCAGATTTTACATGATTACGCAAGACGGATTCTCCGATTGCGTGAGGATGCGAAAGAGCGGATAACGAGGCTCAAAGAACAGGAATCGGGGCATATTTATATCTGCGCCAGCACCATACCGGCTACCTATATCCTTCCCCGTCTGCTTGGCCTCTTAAAGCAGACCTACCCCGATATGCAGATTCACATCCAGACACACGACTCTGAGGAAACGATTCAGATTGTGCTGAACTCTCAGGCGGAACTGGGATTTATCGGGAAAGAACCGTCGAACAGAAAGCTCATTGCAGAACGTCTCTGGAAGGATCGTCTGGTACTGGCAGTTCCCGTCGCTCATCCACTGGCCGGGCGCAGTGTCGTAACGGTAGAAGAACTTGCCGGAATCCCGTTTGTTCTCCGGGAGAAGGGATCGGCCACGCGCGACATCGTCGAAGGGTGCCTGCAGAAGCGATTTGGGAGCAGCCTCTCCCAATTCAATGTGGTGTGTGAAATTGGAAGTTCGGAAGCCGTGAAGGAAGCCATTCTCTCAGGTTTGGGCGTTTCGATCCTGTCCGTCTTCGCCATTGAGCGGGAGTTGTCCCAAGGTTTGCTGGCAACGGTGAACATTAGTGATTGCGCCTTGGAGAGATATTTTTATCTCATCTGCAAGAAAAATTTTCCTCTGATGAAGTACCACAAACATTTTATAGACATCGTAAAACAGTTTCAACCGTTCATCAAAAAAACTCCCGCATGAAAAACGAACCCGATGGAGACGATGAATAAAGATCAATGTCTCATCATGTTTGCGAAATACCCGGAAAAGGGGAAGGTCAAGTCGAGACTCTGCCAACAATGGGATGAAAGCCTCGTTGTCCTTCTTTACCGTTTATTTATCGAGGATCTCCTTGACAGATTGTCCGGCGGCGATTACCAATTCCGCATCACCTATCATCCCGTCGAAAAAAGAACATCCTTCATCGAACAGTTCGGCGATGGTTTCTCATACATGCCCCAGATCGGGGAAGACCTGGGTGAAAGAATGAAAAACACCTTCATCCGGTGCTTTTCAGAAGGTTTCCAATCCGTTGTCATCATAGGGAGCGACAGTCCCGATCTGCCCCGGCGGATCATCGGAGAGGCCTTCCAGGCGCTGGAAAGACATGGCGCCGTTATCGGACCATCATTTGACGGAGGATATTATCTGATTGGTTTCTCCAACAAATCATTCTCTTCCGGCGCCTTCGACGGGATGAAATGGGGAACAGACACCGTTTTCAAAAAAACGATGCAGCATCTGCAGGAAGCCGGAATCCCGGTCCATGTGCTTCCACCCTGGAGGGACATTGACAGACCTGAAGACATCGCCGCTCTAATCAAAGACAACGAAAAAACGGATTTTCCCGGATCAAAGACCATGACATGGCTTTTAATGCGTCCCCGGTTCTCCATCATCGTTCCTGTCCTGAATGAAGAATCTGCCATCAATCCCGCCATTGAACACATAGGCTCTTTACAGGGTGAGTCTGAATCTGCCGAGATCATCGTCGTGGATGGAGATCCCGAGGGAAAGACGATCGGGGCCATCAGGGACACGAATGTAATCACTGCCATCGGCAAAAAAGGGCGGGGAAATCAAATGAACAGAGGCGCCGCTCTGGCAAAGGGCGATATCCTCGTATTTCTCCATGCCGACACACGACTTCCATTGAACGCCCTGACACTCATCGATTCGGCGTTCTCTGATCCTGCTTTTGTTGCCGGCGCCTTCGACCTTGCCATCGCTTCCGGGCGGCCCGTCTTCCGCCTGATCGAAAAAACAGCCTCCTTCCGTTCCCGGTTGACCCGTATTCCTTACGGAGACCAGGCGCTTTTCTTCCGCAGGGATTCCTTCAACGCCATCGGCGGCTTTGCGGACATTTCCATCATGGAAGACGTCGAAATCATGCGCCGCATCAAGAAACGGGGAGATCGGATTGTCTTCATCGATCAGCCCGTCACGACGTCGGCGCGCCGCTGGGAAACGGAGGGCGTCATGTACTGCACCCTCCGCAACTGGCTTCTCATCTCCCTTTATCTTTCAGGCGTCTCGCCGGAGCGTCTGGCAAGATGGTACCGACTTATAATATAAACGAATAGTTGCTGCTCTATTATAGAAAATACGAATTTGACATATTCGCCATATTAATATAATTGTCATCTCGCCAGCTTTAATTAAAATCACTGAAAGGCCTCAGAACATCAATGATTGCAAAGGTAAAAACCATTGCAACGGAGCTGCTGATATCGCCCTGGCCATACCGGATTTTTCGCTTTGGTCTTGCCGCCCTGTTTATCTATGGCGGCGTGACGAAACTCTTCGACCCGAAGAGCTTTGCGCACGTCATTTCATCTTACGACATCGTCCCGGAGACGCTGCTTCCTTTTGTGGCCATCGGTTTGCCTCTTCTGGAAACTCTGGCCGGTATCGCCCTGTTGTTTGATATCCCAGGAAGTCTTGCCGTCATCTCCGGATTGCTGGGGTTATTTGTATTCGTGCTGGGGTATGGAATTTTCAATGATTTGAATGTGGATTGCGGCTGCTTTGGAGCCGAAGAACTTGCGCAGCAGGACAGCCTCCGTCAGGCATTCTACCGGGATCTGTTTCTGGTCGGTGTCATCGTGCCATACCTGTATCTGTCCCGATGGGTGCGCACCCGTACTGTCCTGGCAGTACAGGAACAGACGGACAAAGGAACAGTAGACAAGAATCCTTAAACTTTTTTAAGCTGATGATGACGTTCTCGTAAAAAGCCCCCCAACCTGTCATTCCCGCTTGCGCGGGAATGACAAAAACGGGCCAAAATTTACTTATTGCGAGTTCATCAACCTATAAATAAAGATAAATAAATGAGGAGGTATCAAAAAATGTTAATTGGGAAACGTTTAATCGGGATTTTGGTTTGTATCGCTTTCACCTTCGGGTTGGCCGGCGTAAGTCTCGCCGCGTGGGGAACGAAGGAACTGGAAACGGAAAAAATCGCTGTGAACCTCGTGCGTGAGGCCGCCCGGGGAGGATACGGGATCGTGACCACACAGGAACTCAAGGGATGGGTGGATCAGAAGAAGAGCATGTTGATTGTGGACACCATGCCCTATGCGGACAGCTATGTGAAACAGCATATCCCCGGCGCTGTCAGCATGGTATTCCCGATTCCGGAAATGAAAACACTGGATGATAAAGCAAAAGCAGATCTTGTAAAGCTCCTCGGACCGGACAAAAACCGGCTCATCGTCTTTTACTGCGGTTTCGTCAAATGCACCCGCAGCCACAACGGCGCCATGTGGGCAGTGAAGCTCGGCTACAAGAACGTTTATCGCCATCCCGGCGGTATCAAGGCATGGGACGAAGCGGACTACCCGGTCGGTAAAGTGAAATAATCTGCCGACAAATTGCGACATCGGAGACGGTTATATTGCCTGGGGACGGCTCCTTCGGCACATATCCGGGCATCGTTTATCCGACTTATTGTTTTCCGATTTTTTATTATTGATGCTCTCGTAATAGTCTAATTCTGTCATTTCGAGGAGCAAAGCGATGAGAAATCTTTAATTATTTCAAGATTTCTCCCTGCGGTCGAAATGACATGACGGGTGTTTTCCGACTTTTTACGAAGTTGTCATCGTTGCATTTACATGTCATCCCCGTAATATACGAAAGACGGACCCCGCAAAACTATCAACGATTAGAATCCATAAATGGAGAGATGCAATCATGAACGACTTTGATGCAAGAATAAGGGAAATATTCCCTGAGGGACTCTGGAGCCAGGGGATCGATACCCTGCAGATCAACATCGGCAGGCATTGCAACCTGGCATGCGCCCACTGCCATCTGGAATGCTCTCCCGGTCGGACGGAAATGATGTCGTGGGCAACCATAAAAAAGATTCTGGCGCTTACGGAGGGGAATGCCTTCAGTCTGGTGGAATCACCGGCGGCTCTCCCGAACTGCATCCGGATATCATCCGCTTCATTACGGCACTGCGGGACAGGGGACAAACGGTTCAGATGCGCACCAACCTCACAGCCCTCATAGAATCTCCCGCAAAAGAAATCATCTCTCTTCTAAGGGACAAACAAGTGGGGCTTGTCGGTTCCATGCCCTGTTACCTGGAGGAAAATGTGAATGCCCAGAGGGGCCCCGACGTCCATCGGAGAAGTATCGCGGCGCTGCGCCTCCTCAACGAGACAGGTTACGGCATGGAAAACGGACTGCCCCTGACCCTGGTCTACAACCCGGGCGGTCCCTTTCTGCCGCCCGATCAATCAGTCCTTGAGGAAGCCTATCGCCATGAGTTGAAAGCGCGTTTCAATATTTCATTCAGCAGACTGATCGTGCTGACGAACATGCCTTTGGGGCGTTTCAGGCGACATCTTGAACAGCACAGTGAAACGGAAAGCTATCTGTCCATTCTCAAAAATTCCTTCAATCCGGCCACTGTTGACGGTTTGATGTGCCGCCATCAGATCAGCATCGACTGGGACGGGACGGTGTATGATTGCGATTTCAACCTGGCTCTTGGCATGACGGTCAATCACGGCGCCCCGGACAGGGTCGAAGATTTCGACAGTTCTCTGCTGAGAAAGCGACGGATCGTTACCGGCGTTCATTGTTTCGGATGCACCGCCGGGGCGGGATCGTCCTGCTCGGGAGCGTTGCTCTCCTGCATCCGAGAAAAAGCCGGTCAGAATCTCTCATGAAAATACTGAAAGCCGTCTTTATATTGCTGATTCTTGTGTCGGCCTTTCATGCCCTTGCGACAGAAAAGAAGGTTCTCTTCCGCGAGGACTTCAACAACCTCGAAAACTGGGAACCCCTTTATTTTCCCAAAATCAAGACGCACTCGACATACGCCATCACAAAAGACGGGGCGCGATCGTACCTCAGAACGGAAAGCCGCGCTTCTGCATCGGCCATCGTTTACCGGAAAACGTTCAATGTCTATGACTATCCCAAGATGTCCTGGCGATGGAAGGCAGACAATGTATATACAAGAGGAAATCCGAAGGAAAAAACCGGCGATGATTATCCCATACGGGTATATGTTATGTTTCAGTACGATCCGAACAAGGCGGAGATGGCGGAAAAGCTGCGCTACGGTATAGCAAAAACCATTTATGGCACATACCCGCCTCACAGCACCATGAACTATGTTTGGACGGGCCATGAGATTACGGAGCGAATCATCGCCAGTCCCTACACGGACAAGGCAAAAATGTTCATTCTGGAAAAGGGCAGACAAAAAACAGGTGTGTGGGTTGAGGAAAGTGTGAATATTCTCGAAGATTACAGAAAGGCTTTCGGAAAGGATCCGCCCGCGACGGCAGGTATCGCCGTCATGAACGACTCGGATAACACGGGGGAAGGGGCTGTTTCCTATATTGACTTTATCGAGGTCTTTAAATAGAAAGACGTTGCAAACAATAAAACAACATGAAAGCGTACTGTCATGAATCTGATCTATCTTGACAATGCGGCCACCTCCTGGCCGAAACCTGAACAAACACTGCTGGCGATGGAGCGTTATCAGCGGATTGTCGGCGGCAGTCCGGGCCGTTCGGCGCACCGCCTGTCCATCGAGGCGGGACGGATCGTCATGGAAACAAGAGACTCCCTCGCACGCCTGTTCGGAGCGGAAGATTCCTTTCAGATCGTTTTTACGAAGAACGCCACGGAAGCGCTGAACCTGGCCATCGGCGGGCTTCTGTCGCCGGGCGATCATGTCATCACATCCGCCATGGAGCACAATTCGGTGATGAGGCCCCTGCGGGCATTAGAATCCCGGGGCATGGAGCTAGCGGTCATTCCCTGTTCACCTGAAGGCGAGTTGAACCCAGATGATCTGCTTCCCGCCATCAAGAGCGCCACGAAAGCCGTCGTCCTGACCCATGCCTCCAATGTGACGGGGACGATCATGCCCATACGGGAAATCGGGAACATCGCAAGGAAACACGGCGTCATTCTCTGTGTGGACGCGGCACAGACAGCGGGAGCGATGCCGATCCACGTTGAGGAAATGAACATCGACCTTCTCGCTTTTACCGGCCACAAGTCGCTCTTCGGCCCACAGGGCACGGGAGGTCTCTACATCCGCAAGGGTCTCGAAAAGGTGATTTCTCCTCTCCTGCTCGGCGGAACGGGGAGTCGATCGGAATTTGAACAGCAGCCCGATTTCATGCCCGACAGATATGAATCCGGCACACCGAACACGCTTGGCCTTGCGGGACTTGGCGCCGGCATCGACTATATCTTGGGAAGGGGCGTCGATAACATCCGCGACGAGGAAATCATGCTGACCAGACGTTTTCTGGACGGTCTGAAATCGATCAGCGGTATCAACATATATGGACCGGGTGACGCGTCGCGTCAGATCCCCGTTGTATCTTTCAATATCGACGGGATGATGCCCTCGGATGTGTCTTTGATCCTCGACGAACAGTTCGGCGTCATGTCCAGGCCGGGACTGCACTGCGCTCCCGCCGCCCATAGAACCATCGGGACATTCCCCGCCGGGACGGTCCGGTTCAGCTTCGGATATTTCAACACCGTAGAGGAAATTGACCGCGCCCTGAAGGCGGTGCAGCATCTGGCCGGTCGCCAAGGTCATGGAAAGTAATGAAAGGAGATATCTTATATTATGAAAAACATCATTGACGCGAAAGGACTGGCCTGCCCCCAGCCCGTCATATTGACCAAAAAAGCGCTGGAACGGCAGGATGAAATAATGGTAATCGTGGACAACGCCACAGCCGTTGAGAACGTCAGGCGCATGGGAACGAGATCAGGCTGTGACGTTGACACCGAGAAGAAAGAGGACGGCACGTTCCATATCCATCTCTCGAAGAAAGGAGAAAAGGCGCCAAATGGGACAACAGAAAAATTCCCTGTCGAACCGGCCGATTTCAGCTGCACGACAGTGGGACCTCTTGTCGTGGTCATATCATCCGACCGGATGGGGCGGGGAGATGACGAACTTGGTCATGTCCTCATGAGAAGCTTCATCCATACCCTCTTGACGCTGGAACCTCTTCCGGAAACATTGATTTTCTACAACACCGGCGTCAAGTTGACGGTCAAAGGATCGGAAGTCATCGACGATCTCAAAGAAATCGAGGCATCCGGTGTTTCCATTCTCGTCTGCGGCACATGTCTGAATTATTTCGGCATCTCAGGCGATCTTGCCTGCGGGATCGTCTCCAACATGTACGACATCACCTCGAGCATGGCGGCGGCTGGGAGGCTGGTCATTCCGTGACGGATCAGGAAGTCTATCACGTTGTTCTGTTCAATTCCGTCCATCACGCCTTGCGATCAGAAAAGATCCTCAAGGAAATGGGGATCTCTCACAAGCTCATTCCCGTTCCCCGTCATATCAGCTCCGATTGCGGCGTCTGCCTGCGCTTTACGGCGGATCTCAGGAGCCTGATTGAAGAGGCGCTAACCGGCAAAGTGGAGATCCGCGAGATTCGCCCCATGTAATTTCAATATGAAAGGGGCCGGATCCCTGGCCGTACCTTTCCTTCGAAAAAAATAAAACGCGACTGAAAAAATACTTGACAGGCCGCAGATGAACTGTTACGGTGTAACTAAACTGGAATGGTTCCGGGTTATGCCACCGACAAGAGAAACAATTATCCAGCATTTAAAAGACAAGGGGTTGAAAATCACCCCTCAGCGGCTCGCTATTATCGACGTACTGGTTGAGAAAGGCGACCTTCATCCAACCGCATCCTTTATTCACGAAGAGGCCAAAAAGAAAGACAACAAATTGAGCCTGTCCACAACATACGCAACGCTCAATGAGTTTTCCCGGCGCGGCATTCTCAGGATGCTTCAGTTCGACCGCATGGAAAACCGCTTTGAGCGGAACCCTGAAGAACACATCAATCTCATCTGTGAGAGATGCGGGAAGATCATCGATTACAAACTCCCCGCCGCATTCAATCAGAATGAGGTGGCGGATAATACGGGGTTCCTGATCACGGATTCCAGGCTTGAGTATTACGGATACTGCGGCAGTTGCATTCACGACAAGAGACATGGCCGCCATTCGTGATAGCTCGACCCAACTCAAATTTTTTTGGTGTTTAACATGGAATGATTCCAGATTAGAAAAGAAAAATATTAAACGAAACAATCAAACTTAAGAAAGGAGATTATGATGAAAAAGAAAAAACTGACAACCAGAGCCGGAGCTCCCGTAGTGGACAACCAGAATGTACTGACCACCGGAAAACGGGGCCCGCAACTGCTTCAGGATGTCTGGTTCCTGGAGAAACTGGCCCACTTCGATCGTGAAGTGATACCGGAGCGTCGCATGCACGCCAAGGGTTCCGGCGCCTTCGGCACCTTCACCGTCACCCACGACATCACCAAGTTCACCAAAGCGAAAATCTTCTCCAAGGTCGGCAAGAAAACGGACTGCTTCCTCCGCTTTTCCACTGTCGCCGGAGAACGCGGCGCCGCCGATGCCGAGCGGGACATTCGCGGCTTCGCGATGAAGTTCTACACCGAAGAGGGTAACTGGGACCTCGTGGGCAACAACACGCCCGTATTCTTTTTGCGCGACCCCCTGAAATTCCCCGACCTCAACCACGCCGTAAAACGGGACCCCCGCACCAACCTGCGCAGCGCTCTCAACAACTGGGACTTCTGGACATCACTCCCCGAGGCCCTGCACCAGGTCACCATTGTCATGAGCGACCGGGGCATCCCGGCCACCTATCGCCACATGCACGGTTTCGGCAGTCACACCTTCAGCTTCATCAACGCCAAAAACCAGCGCTTCTGGGTCAAGTTCCACCTTAAGACCCAGCAGGGCATCAAAAACCTGACCGACCAGGAGGCGGAGGCGGCCATCGGCAAGTGCCGGGAGAGTCACCAGCGGGATCTGTACTACAGCATCGAAAACGGCGATTTTCCCCGCTGGATTTTCTCTGTGCAGATCATGCCGGAAAAGGATGCGGTAAATTATAAATTCCATCCCTTTGACCTGACCAAAGTCTGGCTGAAAAAGGATTATCCCCTCATAGAGGTGGGCGTCCTCGAACTGAACAAAAACCCGGAGAACTACTTTGCCGATGTGGAGCAATCAGCCTTCAACCCGGCGAATGTCGTCCCCGGCATCGGCTTTTCGCCCGACAAGATGCTCCAGGGACGTCTGTTCTCCTACGGCGACGCTCAGCGATACCGGCTCGGCGTCAACCACCAACAGATTCCGGTCAACGCCCCCCGCTGCCCTTACAACAGCTTCCACCGCGACGGCGCTATGCGGGTGGATGGCAATTACGGCAGTACCTTGGGGTACGAGCCGAACAGTTACGGAGAGTGGCAGGAGCAGCCAGCCTTCTCCGAACCGCCGCTGAAGCTGGAAGGGGACGCATATCATTGGAATTTCCGGGAAGACGATGACGACTACTATACCCAGCCAGGCCTTTTGTTCCGCCTGATGAGCCTTGCCCAGCAGAAGGTTTTGTTTGAGAACACCGCCCGTGCCATGGGCGATGCACCGGAGATGATCAAGGTCCGCCACATCGGGAATTGCATGAAGGCCGACTCGGCATACGGTAAAGGAGTAGCGAAAGCCCTGGGCATTCCGCTGAGCAAGATGCCCAAGTAGGGCAGGAAGCGGTCGAATGCCGAAGGACAAAACAAAATTATCAAAGAAATATACGAGGAGAACGGCATGAAAATTAAGGCGCCGGCATCCGATAACCCGCAATCAGTCGACGAGGGGCTTCCCGGTGGAGACAGCGGGCGGCCCCCGTCATCCGGACGGCGCTTTTCATTTTCTGAGTATTCTTCCCGCCGGCGTCCGGACCGTCATCTTGACTGCATCGAGATATTCAAGAAGCGGCATGATGTATTTTCGCGAAATACCAAGCATATCCCGGACATCAGGAGGTGTGAGGACAGAATTATTATCGAAGAATGCTTTAAGAGAAGATACAATATGCTCGAAATGGTCCGGGTGAAGATAGTAGTCTTCATTGACTTTTATCATCCGCCCCGACCTGGTCAGGGAATCCAGAGCCGTCATGAACTGCCCTTTCTCCAGATTCAATCTTTTGGCCGCTTCAGCAGGAGTTTCCGGCTGAAGACCATATTTGAAAAACTTTTTCTGAACCCGCTGCAAAATCACGGCGGAATCGGTCTCTG
The DNA here is from genome assembly GCA_964541605.1 of uncultured Syntrophaceae bacterium. Classification (GTDB taxonomy): domain Bacteria; phylum Desulfobacterota; class Syntrophia; order Syntrophales; family UBA2185; genus CAZIQY01. The sequence goes on from CAZIQY010000030.1 coordinate 30,065, forward strand.
CGAGGTTGAATCCATTCATCTTCACCAGATCGCCGGCAATTTCAACATGACCTTCCTGAAGCATCAGGGACAGAACTAACTGAAAAAGGCCGGATTTTGCCGTTGTCCGATAGAACAGTTCTCCCTTGCCGATCCCGAGCCGCAGAGGATTGACACGATGATAATCATGGACAATCCTCCTTATCTTCTCCTTCAGTGCCGACACCTGATTCCGATGAAAAAGGCGGCATTCGTCGTCCTCATAGACAATCGCCGATTTTTTCAATTCCGACACGCGTTTCCCGACTATTGTTTCCGATTCATTCAGAATGCCGCACAGGGACAGCAGGTGTATGCCGTTTTCGCCGCTCTCCTGAATAATTAGCGTTATCTTTTCTCTCAGAGAACCCGCAGACAGTGTTTTTACATAACCCTCCAGTGGAATATCGTCTTCGGAATATGGAAAAAGAGGATGCAATATTCTGCCGCCGCCGATCGTTGCGTGAACGCCATAATCCATCATCACGAAAGTATCTCCATGAGAAACAACCAGAGGCTGCAAAGCCTTCACGACGGCATATCCCTTTTCTCCCGGCAGCAACGTTTCCTTGAACAGGAGCTTAACTTCCGCCTTCACCTTTGCCGCCAGGGCGTGAAACTGGCAGTGGGATTTCGTCTCGAAGAGCTTTTTGTTGTAAGGAAGATAGTTGAGTTCGATGAGAAATGTATCGGATTGGTAAAAGAAGTCAGAACGCGCGACAACCATCCCCTTTTCAATCTCTTCTTTTTTCACGTCGGCCAGATTGACGGCCAGCCTTTCTCCCGCGCAGCCCTCGTGGATCGTCAGGCCGTGATTCTGAAGCCCCCGAATCCGCGATTTCCTGCCCCCGGGAAGGACGACGACTTCCTCTCCCGTTGCGATACGACCTGACAGAGCCGTCCCTCTGACGACTGTCCCGAAGCCCGTAATGATCAGCACCGCGTCTATGGGAAGTCTAAACGGTTTTTCCACCGGCTTTTCCGTAATATCCGCGGCAATCCGGTCTACGGCATGTATAAATTCTTCAATCCCCTCACCGTTGAGCGATGAAACAGGAATGATCGGCGATCCCCCGAGAAATGTGCCCGCAGTGAAAGCCTCGATTTCTTCCTTTTGAAGGAGAAGCAATTCGTCATCAGCAAGATCTTTCTTGTTGAGGACAACGATTCCTTTTTTAATGCCGAGAATTTCGCAGATGTAGAGGTGCTGGCGGGTTTGCGGCTTGATTCCCTTATCGGCGGCAATGAGTAGCGCGACGACATCGATGCCCGCCGTGCCTGCCACCATCTTGCTGACAAATCGCTCATGACCAGGCACATCGACAATGCCGACCTTGACGCCCGAAGGAAGGATCATATGGGCATATCCCAGTTCCATAGTGATGCCCTTTTCTTTCTCTTCCTTCAGGCGATCGCAGCTAATCCCGGTAAGCGCCTTGATGAAGGCCGTCTTGCCGTGGTCAGTGTGCCCCGCTGTGCCCAAAATAATGTTTTTTTTGGCAGACATTCTTTTATAAATACAATGCAATCAATGATCCAAAGAGGCCCAAACTTTACCGCAGGACGGGTCTCTTGTTCAATCAAGTAGCGTTCTTCAATGCGCTCCCTCTCCCGTGCCGGAAACCACCAGCGTTCCCTCTTCTTCCATTTCCTTCAACCACTTGGGATGCT
>CAZIQY010000031.1:0-30322 GCA_964541605.1 uncultured Syntrophaceae bacterium
AATTCAAATTCTACACAGTATGATGGAAAATCTACAATTTTTGTAGGCCTTTCAGGGATTCTGTGTCGATACCATGCTTCTTAATCCGGTGCCAGAGGCTGCGCTGGTTGATGCCCAGTATTTCTGCGGCCCGGACTTGAACCCCCCCTGTACGGATGAGGGCTTCGATGATCAATCCTTTTTCGATTTCGCCGATGCGTTCGTCGATACCAAGGGAGTCCGTATTCCCGTTTTCCAGATGCCCTGCCATGACGCCCGTAAGGTGGGCGGGCAGATGGGCCGGTTCGATCACACCCGTTTCTGTGAGCACAGCCGCCCTTTCAATGGTATTCTGAAGCTCCCGGACATTTCCAGGCCAGGCGTAACCGGTAATTACCTGAAGAGCTTGTGGAGAAATCTGAACCGGCTTTTCAGATTTTACGAGAAAATGATCGACCAGGTAGGGAATATCTTCTTTCCGCTCCCTCAATGGGGGCAGGTAGATGGAAAACACGTTGATCCTGTAATAAAGGTCTTCCCGGAATTGTCCCACTTTCACCATTTCGGAAAGGTTCTTGTTCGTGGCAACGATAAAACGGACATCGACCTTGATGGTATGGTTTCCCCCTACCCGCTCGAATTCCTTTTCCTGCAGAACGCGCAGTAATTTTGCCTGGGTGGTCATCGGCATGTCCCCGATCTCGTCGAGGAAAATGATGCCGCCGTCCGCCATTTCAAACTTTCCTGCTTTTTGAGAGGCAGCGCCGGTGAACGCGCCTTTTTCATGACCGAAGAGCTCGCTCTCCAGGAGATTTTCCGGAATGGCCACGCAATTGAGCTTCACGAAAGGCTCCCCCCTGCGGCGGCTGTGCTCATAAAGGCTCATCGCGACCAGTTCTTTTCCCGTTCCGCTCTCTCCGAGGATGAGAACCGTCGAATCCGTAGGGGCAACCTTGAAAATCTGTGTGAAGACGCTCCGCATGATCTTGCTCTGGCCGACAATCCCGGGGAAAAGCTCTTTCGCCTCGACCTTGCTCAGGATCGTCGTGAGCTGGTCGAATATCTGGGTGAAGTGTTCCAGGGCATCCCGGGATTTCATTTCATCTTCGGAAGAGGGTTTCGGAAACACGGGCAGACTTTCCGCCTTTTGTATGAATTTCGTCATGGGCCTGAGGAGCATCCAGGTGAAGAAAAGCGCCACCGATGCACTGAGTATTGCAGCGAATATTTCCCATATCAGCGCCTGTGTGGCTGGGCCCATGCCTATTTTAAAAGGACTCTGGGATATGCTATACATCATTGTTAAAGTTAGAAAGTTCAGCCCGCCGAAAATCAGGGGAATCAAAACATACAGGCTGACTTGAAAATACTTTCTCTTCATAAGAATTATCGCGCCATCTTGGTCAGATCCCACATGGGGAGGAAGATTGCCATGGCAAAAAATCCGACCACCGCGGCCAGCCCGACAATAAGGACGGGGCCGATGAGGTCCGACAATCTCTTTACGGAGTAACCGACTTCGTCGTCATAATGAATCGCAACCTGCTGGAGCATTTCTTCAATATTCCCTGTTTCTTCTCCAATGGCAATCATGTTAACCACCATGGGGGTAAAATACTTGGCTGCTCCGAGAGGCACAGCGATGCCATGCCCTTCATGCATCCGTTCCTGGACACGATCGAATTCACGCGCAATGGCGGTGTTTCCGATAACGCCGGATAAGACCTTCATCGAGGTCATGACAGGCACACCGCTTGCCTGCAATATTCCGAAAATACTGGCAAAACGGGACATTGCCGCCTTGATGAACAATGGACCGAGAATCGGAATTCGGAGAATCAGGGCATCCCTCGCATACAGCCCCTGCTCAGTCTTGAGATACATTCTTAACCCGACGATGGTTGCGATCACACCCCCGATCATCAGATACCAGTAACTGGATAAAACCTCGTAAATCATGATGGCGATCTTTGTCGGCACGGGAAGCGCAATCCCCGCTTTTGAAAACATTTCCACAAACTTTGGAACTACAAATGTCTCCAAAATAAAGAACGCGCCTACCAGGGCAACGGTCACCATGATGGGATACTGGAGGGCGGATTTGATATCCGATTTGATCTTGTTCTCATGCTCAATGATATAGATCAACCGCTCCAGAGATTCAGGCATGGTGCCGCTCGTTTCGCCGGCCCTGATCATATTCCGGTAGAGAGGGGAAAAGATTCTGTCATGCTTTTCCAGCGCGGCAAAGAGCGTCGATCCCTGTTTGATACTCTGGGAAATGGATACTATGGCGTTTTTCAGAGTCTTGTCTCCCGTCTGCGACTCCAATACCTGCAATGACCTTACAATGGGCACCCCTGCCTTGAAGAGGGAACGGAACTGTTTGGTAAACAGAATCAGATCCTCTATTTTGACAGAATGCATTTTCCCCAAGGCCGCGGACAATCCTGCAAGTTGAAAACCGCCCTTCTTTTTCTCCGCCAGCTTTGAAGGGATATACCCCTTTTCCATCAGCTGACTTGCGGCTCTATCAACCGTTTCGGCCTCGATATCTCCACTAATGGTCACACCGCTTTCGGTTATGGCCTGATAAGAATAATTTGGCATATTTTGTCTTCCCTGTCCCCTGTACAAACCCTTGTCATTCCGGGCTTGACCCGGAATCCATGTCTTTTAAAAACCTGGATTCCCGCTTTCGCGGGAATGACGACTTTTTACGAATGCGTCAACAATGACATACATTAAGTTCTCATATGATGACCGCCGAGCTTGCTTCCTCAAGGGTTGTAATCCCTCGAAGCACCTTGTTGCCGGCATCGTATTTCAAAGTTCTCAAGTTTCCTGAGTCCACGGCTTTACGCGCAATGTCCGGCGCCGACTTCTTTTTCATGATCAGATCCTGGATCATTTCATCATTCACAAGCACTTCATATATTCCCGTTCGTCCCTTGTAACCTGTATTCAGGCATTGGTTACATCCCTTGCCGCGCTGAAAATTGGCAAAATCCCAGTTCTCGAGCCCCCACGAGGCAAGCACCTTTTCCGGCGGATTGTATGGCTCTCTGCAATAGGGGCAGACTGTCCTGACCAGACGCTGCGCAATGCATATCAAGAGCGTGGATGAAAGCAGAAACGGTTCGATGCCCATATCGATAAACCTGGTAATGGCGCCCACGGCATCATTGGTATGGACGGTGCTCAAAACCCGATGGCCTGTCTGGGCGGCCTGAACGGCAATGGCCGCTGTTTCTGCGTCCCTGATTTCTCCGACCATGATGATGTCGGGGTCCTGCCGCAGTATGGATCGGAGTCCACCGGCAAACGTCATTCCCGCTTTTCTGTTCAACTGCACCTGGCGAATGTTGTCAATTCTGTACTCCACCGGATCTTCAAGGGTCATGATATTGCTGTCCGGCCGGTTGAGTTCATTCAGAATCGCATAAATGCTCGTACTCTTACCGGAACCTGTCGGTCCCGTGCTTAAGATCATTCCGTATGGCTTCTGAATGATGGTACGAACCCTGTCTATATCCGATTTCACCATGCCGAGACGGTCCAGCGAGTAAACACCAACGCTCGTATCGAGGAGTCGCAGAACGAGATTTTCTCCATAGATGGTCGGTATGGAGGATACCCGGACATTGATTTCCTTCTTTTCCATTCTGAGAGTGAATCGCCCGTCCTGGGGAATTCTCGTCACGGTAATATCCATATTGGACAGGATCTTTATCCTCGCCACGATAGGCAGAAAATAGGGCTTTTGAGGAGACGGAACCTCATGCAGCTTCCCGTCAATACGGAATCTCACCTGGATGGCGTTCTGCTGGGGGCTGATGTGGACGTCGCTTGCCCCTTCCCGCACCGCCTGGGCAAAGATCGAATTGACGAGACGAATAATCGGCGCTTCTCCGGCCATATCCTGCAAAGAGGTTAGCTGGATATCCGTCGAGGCTTCCTCCTCTTCTTTTTCCTTGACGGGCTGGGCTTCGATCTCCATGCTTTCCAGGACGCCTCTGAGACCGGACTGAATACCGTAAAGACTGTTGATCAACTGGTTTAACTCTTTTTCAGTGCAAACCACGGCCTCTACTTCGTTGTTCGTCAACATTTCAATGGTGTCCAGGGCATTGATGTCCAGAGGATCGTTCATTGCCACTGTCAGAAGACGTCCCTTTTTCATCAATGGCGCCACCTGATATTTCTGGGCATAGTCGATGGGAATCAGTTGCGCCAGCTCCATATCAAAAGGATAATTGTCGGGATGATACTTTTTCAGCTTTAACTGTCGGCCAAGAATATCAACGATCTGGTTCTCACTGATGATGCCCTGGCGCATGAGAAACTGACCGAGCTTCAGACCGGCCTTTGACTGTTCTGCAAGAGCCTTGTTAAGCTGCTCTTCCGTCAGCAGCCTTTCCTCCATCAGTATTTCTCCGAGCCTTTTTCTAACGATCACTTCTCCTCCAAAAAAACACCGTATCTGTGGTCAGCCCGTTCACAACCTTTGCAGTCCCGGCAAGGGGCTGGGGCAGTTGTCTTATCATGTTTGCAGCCGCGTCCTGAGAGTCAAAACCATTCTTCAAGAATATCGAAAACACCAGCCCTTGCCTGCCATTAAAATACGGCAGAAATCTCAGGGAAGGTGAAGCAGAGTCATAATTCCTGTATGATTCATAGACCTCTTCAAGATTTCCACCACCCGCTACCTGAATCCAATACTTTGCCGATGCCAACGGATTGGATGATGACGGAAGAGCGGGCAGTCTTATGGTTTCACCGGCATGAACCCGATTCATATTCTTGATATGAGGATTGGCATTGACGACGGACTTAAGCTGTCCCCTGTCAAAATCGCCGTAAAAGTCATTGAGCATCCGCCAGATGGTTCTTCCACTTTTTAATTTTAACTCTCCCAGGAGTTCCGGCATCTTTTTTGGAGGTGTTGGTATTTCCCTGGTTACCTTTGCGACAGCCTCTGATACGGGAGTTTTATCGCTCTGTTTAACAACAGGCGCGTTTTGCGAACCGGGAGAGCTATTCATCGAAACCGCTGTTTCCCTGTTCAGCTTTATGATTCTCATCAGGTCTGGGAAAAAACCGGCTCCGATCACGGCTAAAAGAAGCAACAAGAGACCCGACGCGGCCATCCATCTTAAAGGCCTTCGTTGAACCGGAGACACCCTGCGATCACAGGAGCGGACGAGAAACCAGCCGGCTTTCGACCGGTTCTGAATAATCAACGCCAGCATAACTTGGTGGCAAAGTGTCACAATCTTTCTGGGATAACCTCCCGTTGCCAGATACAGAGCCAGCAGACCGGGGTAGCCAAACAGATTGGGAACGCGATCGGTCTCACTCGCTTTCGCGATCCGGAACCGGACCATGGCACACGTTTCACGAAAACCGAGCGGCTTCAGGATATAATAAAGATTTACACGATCGGCGAAGTTTGCTTTCTGCTTCAGGATTTCCTTGAATTCCGTCTGCGCGAAAATCACGATCTGCAATAATTTGAATTCGTTGGTTTCGTAATTCAGAAATTCTCGGAGTATCTCAAGACAGAAATCCGGCAATTTCTGGCCTTCGTCTATAATCAGAACAACGGTCTTCCCTTCCTCAACACCCTTTCCAAAAAGGTATTTCTTGATATTTTCCTTGATTTGCCATTCACTTTCGTCGGACTCCTTCAGACCGAACGTCATGGCGACGGTGGACAGAAATTCGAGGGGAGTCGTGAAGGCCGGGTCCATCATGAGATGAGTTTCAATCTGCTTTTTGTCTTCTTCTGATGAGGAAAATTTCAGGATGAGCTGACGGCAGAGGGTTGTTTTCCCCGTTCCTACATCTCCGATCACGACATTCAAACCACGACGAAGACGCACTGCAAGCTCAAGCTTCTGAAGGCAGCCCAGGTGTTTCCGTGACTGGAAAAAAAACCGGGGCTCCGGTGAATTTGAAAAAGGCTCGGTTTTAAGGTTTAAAATTTTGAAGTAATCCATAAAACACTTTCGCTATAAGCGCCTATGTCATTCCGGACCCCGTATCAGGTACGGGGCAGGCCCGATCCGAAATCCAGTTTTATTAAAGATTTTCGGGATTTCCTCTTTCGCGGGAATGACTATGGGTGTATGGGTTCCCGCTTTCTTTTTGTCATTCCCGCTTTCTTTTTGTCATTCCCGCGGAGGCGGGAATCTTATTTCCCTCATTCCACGCGAATGGCAGTAAGGGAATTGTCATTTTTCCTTCTGTTTCGGTTCCTGCTTCGCCCCCATCGCGGGTTTGCTCTCAACCGGCTTCTCCGGCACCGCGGGAATCGCCGCCACTGACTGAACGGGCAAAATGTTCGGTGTAATGAAAATCAGCACTTCTTCCATGGTTTCGCTCTTTCCGACACTTTTGAAGAGCCAGCCCAGCACGGGGATGTCTTTAAGCCAGGGGATCCCGACTTCCGCATCCTGCCGTTTCTGTTTGGTTAATCCGGAAATCACGATGGTCTCTCCATCCTTGACGATCAGATTCGTGCTTGTTTTCTTCTTGTAAATGTATGGATTCCCTCCTACGTTCCGGCTGGTGTCCACTTCATCCTTCTTAACCTCTACTGTCATCTTGAGATTCTTGCCGTCAATGACGTGCGGTTTAATCTCCAGACGGAGGACGACATCCTCGAACTTCACCGAACGAGTGACAGCACCGGTGCTGCTCACCTCTTCCGTGACATAGGGTACTCTCTCTCCGTTTTCCGTATAGGCTATTTGATTATCGAGGGTCGTGATCGACGGACTGGAAAGGATGTTTAACTTCCCCTCTTTCTGAAGGGCATTCAATTGCATCTCCAGGATGCTGCCCCCGATGGTCCCGAACATGAGTCCCAGGGCGCCGGCGCCGGTTATGGCCGTTTGCGCAGGAGCATTGAATGCAAACCCCTGTCCGCTCAATCCAGTTGAACCGTACGACGGCGTATACTTGCCTCCTGTAGGATCGATCGGTGCACTGCCGGTTGTTGTCGTTCCCCCCGGCGTAATCCACAGGTTGGAACTATCGACACCGGTCTTGTACATGCCGCCCCAGAGGACTCCCAGGTTGCGGGCTGTGTCCTTTGTGGCCTCCACGATATTCGCCTTGATCAGAATTTGTGGGGTCGGCTTGTCGATCTGCTCGATGATCGGGCCCATTCTCCTCAAATCTTCCCGGATCGCTTGAATGATCAAACTGTTGCTGTGGTCATCCACACGGACGGATCCGCGTGATTTGCCGTCTTTGTCCTTGGTCAGAAATTCCTGAATGTTGTCCTTGAGCCCTTTGGCATCCGCATAATTGATACTGATAACCTTCGTCTGCATGGGCTCCACCTGCCTGACACCGTACTCCTGGGTTTTTCTCTTCAGGTCCCGTTCCATGTCCTCCAGGGTCATGACCCGGATGATGTCCCCTTCCCTTTCGTATTCCAGACCCTGATTGCTGAGTATCGTCTTGAAGGCCTGATCCCACGGTACTCCTTTGAAATCGACGGTAATGTCTCCCTTAATGTCGTTTTTAATTAATATATTCTGCCCTTCGATGCGGGCCAGCGACCGGATAACCGCCTTCACGTCAGCCTGGCGCATTTTCAAGCTGATTTTCCTGGTGGGAAGCTGTCTTGCCTGTACAAGACCTCTTTCTTCCGCCAAGGCCGATGGTACAGCTTTCGGCGTCTCTCCCGGAAGACCCATGATGTTTTCTCTGGGAGCCGGGGAATGCCCCTTCGATGTTTTGGCCAACGTGTCCCATTTTTCGAAAAAGGGGTCTTTTTTCGTTGAAATATCGGTGGCACATCCCGCCATGACAACTGCCATTACAAGGACTGGCGCCAGCCGCCATATTTTCCCTCTATTAAACCTGTCCATCAAGGTCCATCCCCCATTCTCAAGCATTTCATTCCTGCAACAACACATCGAATTTCGATCCACTTTTGATATTTTCAATGACAACCTTATTCTGATAAATTTTCTTCAAGACATATCCTTCTGTTTCCAATGCATCACCCGCTTCATATTCCACGCCGTTTACAATGGCGACATTATTATTTTCCCCCCTTAGATAACCGGAATAAATGAATGTCTGCTGTGTTCCGCTTCCCGCCTTTGCCGGTTCCTTAACCATTACCCATTCCCTGTATGCTTTTCTGCCGAAGAACGGGTCTCGTTGCCACTGGGCTTCAGCGCGACTGATGACATTGATATCAAGCGGCGAGAGCTGATCCCTCGCTACATTGGCCGACAGATCGGATATAAAAGTTTCCAGTTCCGCGGTCTTTCTTCCTACATCAACCACGGTTGATTTAGCTTTCGGGGCAATGAAGAAATCATACACACCGTATAAGACGGCTACCGCCATAACGGAAAGGATGATAATTTGCTGTCTCGTCAGTTTTGGCATTTCTACCTCTGCTCCCTGCGCCCTAGTCCCTGATCTTATACAACCTTTTGTCATTCCGGACTTGATCCGGAATCCAGTATTTTTAAAGACTTCCTTGATTCCCGCCTGCGCGGGAATGACAGGTTGGGCTGCTCCCTGCTAAGCCATCGCCAGCCGGATTTTCATCTTAAATTCCATAATATCGGCATTTTCCTGAATCTGAATTTCCTCAATCCGCTCCAGATACGGCAAGTCTCCGATACCGACCAGAAACTTGCGGAAATTAAAAAAGTCGCCCCGGATGCTCACATTAACCAGCAGAGACCTGGAATCCGGACCGATGGAAGCCATATCCGGAGATGCGTACAGAATATCCATATTGACTTTTTTTGCGATATCCCTGAGATTTCCAGGCATCGTTTCGATCTGATCTCTGGAAAGCTTCCCCCTCGCGGGGAAAGGCAATACCTTCACATTCTTTTGCCCCTTGCTTTTCAGCAATTGATAAATCGACTGAAGCCTTTTCTGTTCATCGATTTCAAACCGTATTTTATCAGCCCTTTTATCCAGATTGGCCATAGACATGTATTGTGTGACAATTCCAATGGAAATCAAAACAAGGATAATTGCAAAAAGCACAATCTTGAATGACGGGGCCTGCCTGGGAATGAACTTAGCGAATGTAAACTTCATCTTGGGTTCTCAGCCTATTTTTACATCAAGAATGAAATGAAGGACGTCATTTTTCTTAAAAGTTTCCACACTGTTTTTCTGAATGTTAATCACGCGGAATATCGGTGATGCCTGCAGTTTCGTTATATATCCCGCCAGCATGGAATCAAGCATCTTTCGTTCTCCGAAAATGACTCCTTCGATGACCACACTTTTTGAAACGATGCCGGCTGCGTCTTTCCCGGCTTCCTTCGCCGGTTCCTTGCCCGCTTCTTTTGCGGGCTCACCGGCTTTTACGGATGCTGCGCCTGCGAGATTGGCTTTGACGGTCATCAGGCGAATATTGGCAGGCGTCAAAGCGGCAAGATCGCTGATGACCGCCATTCCAAGATATCTTTCAGCGTATGCCCGCTTTATCTGCTGTTCATCTTTTGCTCCGGCAGCCAGCTGAGCAACGATATTTCTGTCAATACGTGGATGATATCGCAATAACTGCAATTCAAGTTTCGTTATAACGGCTTCCTTCTGATAAGCGGCCTGTACCTGGTAAAGAAAAAACACGGAGGCAACCAATATGGCAGCGATCATAACCATCGAAGCGATACGATTAACCCGGGTGCTTTGTACCGCCTTTTCCTTGTCCTTAAATCTGAATAACAGGTTGGGCGTGTAATCGTTATTGGAGAGAGCAAGGCCTAAAGCAGGTATTGATGCCACCCTTTCTGAAAGAGACGTCTGCTGAAAATCTCTGTTCGGCTCCTGAAATTGAAGAGTTAAGGGATCCAGAACGTTACTTTCGACGCCGAGTTGTTCTCCCACGTATTCTATGAACGGCCTGTAAACATTCATGGCCGTTGACACGTATATTCTGCCTACTTTCTTGTTCTTCAGATGAATCGTATAGTGTTCAAATGTTCTCTCGACCTGTCTGACGACCCGTTCCAGGGCCGGTAAAATAACGTCGAATTTCTCCTCTTTCGTAAGCTCATACCCGGCTTCTCCTGCGGTTAAAGGCGGTGAATCAGGGCTGAGGGTGAACAGCACTTTTTTTACCTCTTCCGTGCTTATGAGCGGCACGACCGCATCAACTTCAGCTCTCTCCCGCCTTAACACCATGAGCCTTTCCATCAACAACTCAACCATGCTGTTGATCCCCGCCTTGATGCCCCGGGTCATGACCAGCTTTCCCTCATCATAAATATCAATGCGGGAAAAATCGTTGCCGATAAAGAGACTGGCAATGGATCCATCGGCGGCCGGAATCCAGCCGGTATTGGTAATATTCTGGAAAGCAAATGGCGTAATAGAGATACCGGTGAGCGGCAGACCGACTTGAGAAAACAACTTGCTGATCTCATTGACCTCTTCGCGCGGTGCTGTATAGACCATAACCAGCCATTTCTTTATGCCCTGCTCGGTAATCTCCTGCTGAAGTTCAAAGTCAAAGATCGTGTCTTTTTCATCGAATGGTGTTTCTTTTTTAATCGTCCAGTAAACCGCATTCTCGATCTGTTTCTTCGCTACTTTTGGAATGCGGATATGACGCACATTAACCTTTGCGGCGGACATGATCGCCCATAAATTCATGTCCTTGATTTCACCACAAAACGCCCACATTTCTGATCTTAAAAAATTTATGAACTCGGGTGATTTCCTTGACGATATATGGGAAAATGGCACGCTTCTGTAGTCGAGCAACTCCCACGTGTTGTCATCCTTTTTAATAGTTTTGACCAACCTGAGAGATTGATGGCCGATATCGACTCCGATGGTTAGGGCTTTCGTCTGAGGTTTGAATTTAATTCTGAAAGTTTGCAACATTTTGAAAGGGGGGAGAAAGCGGGTCGGCTTTGCAGGCGGAACCGGGGCTTCGCTCTTTTTGTTGCGAATGAGGTCAAGCAGTTTTTCCGTTGACGTGATTTCTTTCAGTCGGGACAACTCAGGGCTCCTCTTAAAGTAATTTTGATCCTCCAGTAAACAGGATCAGATGTTTCCTCTCTACCGCCGCTTCTCGATCTTGCTGTTGCGATAATTCTCCAAATGAGTCTTTGCCGAATCCATATAATCAAGGGGGAAGTGTCTTAAGACACGCACGCCGTACATGATTTCCGGAGGTGCGGGAATAATTCCCTTATCGATATAATCCCTGATTGTTTTGGCAGAAACACCCAATTTTTCTGCCGCATCCGCAATTGTATAATATGTTTTACCCTTCACAATAATCATAAAAAACCCCCTCAGGTTATATCTTCATCTTGCCCTTTATCACCACCTGTAAGGCGAATCTTACGGGATGAACTTCTGGTTACATAGGTGCGAACATATCATACCTTTCGCACCTAAGCAAATCTTTTTTTTGCGGGCCATCATTTCATCCCTCTTCTGTCATCCCCGCCCCTCCTCTGTCATTCCCTCGAAAGAGGGAATCCAGGATTTTAAAAAACCAGACTCCCGTTTCCGCGGGAGTGACAAAGAGGTGCGGGGATGACAGTTTGAAGGTTTTATTTTCATAGTAATGACAAGGATAGGCGGGACTGACAATCTATTGTTTGCCTGGGCAATTAATGGGATGATCTTGGGGGAAATGAGACAAAAAATGGAGGCGGCAACCGGACTCGAACCGGTGTATAACGGTTTTGCAGACCGCTGCCTTAGCCACTTGGCTATGCCGCCCCTATAAATAATTGGAGCGGGCGAACGGATTTGAACCGTCGACGTCTACCTTGGCAAGGTAGCACTCTACCACTGAGTTACGCCCGCTCTTGATTGTAAGCGAATCGGACTATAGCAAATATATCTTTTTTGTCAATAAAAAACTCGCCGAATTTAATCCCTGCCGTCCTGTACGGATCATGCTGTCGCGGCTTTATCGGCGAGCCATTTTATTGATTCCATATACACGGGCATGCCTCTAAGAAAAATATCATTATGGTTCGCTCCGGCTATTTTGATTAGTCTTTTATCCTCAGACTGACAGGCATCAAACAGGAGCTGCCCTTCCCTGAATGAAATAATATGATCATACTCCGCATGGATAACAAGCGTCGGTTTATCATAGATCCGGATTTTGTCGATGTTGCGAAAGCCTTCTTCTTCTTTGATTCCCAGGGACTTCATATTGATTCCCAGAAGTCGGAGCAGGGGTCCGGCATGCGCAAATCCACTCTCAACGATAAGGCCGTCGATTTCATCCCCGTAATGGGATGCCAGTTCGAGGGCGGAAGCACTGCCGAGGGATCTCCCCATAACAATAAATGGGCCTGTATGTCGCTTTTCTGCAAGCCGGCTTTTCATGTAATCAAAGATGATATGACAATCGCGCATCATGGCCGTTACGGTGGGGCTGCCTGTAGATTGACCGTACCCCCGATAATCAACGGGCAGAAAATTGATGCCCATCCTCGCATATAGGTGCCCCAGATCATCATAATCCGCCACAATTTCTCCGTTTCCGTGAAAGAAAAGCAGGTTGGGAGCCGATGGAGCCGATTCGGAGGAAATATGGAGCCTTGCTCCAACCGCAATGTCTTTTTCCACTGGGATCAGAACCGACTCCGCGGTATCGCCGGATCTTACCTGTGCCCATTCCTTGCGTGGGTGGAACAGAAACCCTGTAATACGAGGATGGTCAAACGCGGAATAATCGATTTTTGATATGTCAATCATGGGATCCCCTGGCTACGACTTTTTGACAATGGCCGAATAAAACTTGATGAGATAATCGGCCCCCGAAACGAGGGTCAAAACAAGGGCGACATAAAGGATTATCATGCCGACGACATGGGCATCGGCGCCTAAAAACGGATAATGAATCATCAGGGCGGAGACGGCAAAAAACTGACAGAGAGTTTTTTGCTTGGCAATTAAACTTGCCTGGATGATCAGACCCTCCGACGACGCAATGCTCCGAATGGCGTCGACAATAAAATCCCGCATGATGATAACGGCAACAATCCAGGCGGGAATGCGACCGATCGGGATCATCAGGATCATTGCCGTGTTCAGAATGAGTTTATCGGCAACAGGGTCAAGAAATTTCCCCATAACGGTCTCAATCTGATATTTCCTGGCGATGTGACCATCCAGAATATCCGTAAGAGCGGCAACAATGAAAAGGATCGTGATCACCAGACTTTCTGTCGGACCCGGAGAGAATAAGAGAAGAAACAACACGGGAATTATCCCGAGCCGCAACATAGTCACCGCGTTCGGGAAATTGAAGGCTTCTCTTTTATTCGCCGGAATGGGTAACTTGTCAAACGATCTCTTTAATAAATCAATCATACCCATGCTGTCGCTATTTCTTCGGGACCTTTTTCCAGTCTGAAAGAAACATGTCTATTCCCTGATCGGTCAGGGGGTGTTTTGCCAGTTGGGCAATGACCTTAAAGGGAATGGTGGCAATATCCGCACCCATCAGAGCCGCTTCGAGAACATGTCGCGGATGCCTCACGCTCGCGACAATGACTTCCGTTTCAAAACCATAGTTATCAAAAATCGTGATAATCTGATCAACAATTTCCATGCCGTCATGGGATATATCATCAAGCCTGCCCACAAAAGGACTCACGTAGGCAGCGCCTGCTTTGGCTGCAAGCAGTGCCTGGAGCGGCGAAAAAATCAGTGTTTGATTGACCCGAATGCCTTCAGTCGCCAGAATTCTGGTCGCCTTTAATCCTTCCGTCGTCAGTGGAAGTTTTATAACGGCGTTTTCGCCAAGCTTTGCCAGTTTTTTCCCTTCCTTTACCATTCCCCGGGTATCCAGACTGATCGCTTCCAGACTGACCGGACCATCAACTACTTCCAGAATTTCCTTTACAATTTCTTCAAAACCCTTCTTTTCCCTGGCAATCAGAGACGGATTCGTCGTCACTCCGTCAACCATGCCGAGATTGATGCCTTCTTTAATTTCCTGAATATTGGCGGTATCGATAAAAAATTTCATATATTCCTCCGATCTTCGTTCAAATCTTTTTGTGATCTGTATTGTTCACTACATTCCCGGCTGCAAAAAAAGACGTCCGCCCCGTCAACGGATGTCCTGTAGGCCTGGCTCATGGGTAGATATCGATGGCAATACGGATCCTCTATGAGGTCCTCTCCCTTTCCGGCGCTTTCACCAAGAGACGGGTTGCCGGCTTTGGTATCCGAAGCGAGGAAAAATCCCTTGAACACTTTATATAAGAAATAAATGACGAGGAAAAGAACAACCAGGCGAATCAGATTAACCATTACGCCTCCACAGTTTTATACAAATTGACGATGCTCCTGTCTTCAAGCCTGTCCATCAATCCGCGAATGGAAACACCGAAAGCAGGGTGAATCACATAGGGGGCAATTTCACACAAAGGTTCAAGAACAAACCGCCTTTTATGAAGTTCCGGATGAGGAATGCAGAGGTCTTTTTCCTGGATAATCTCCTGGCCATAAAAGAGGATATCCAGATCTATCAACCTTGGCCCCCACGTCTCATCCCTGATCCTTCCCATGTTGTGTTCTATAGACTGAAGCGCCTTCAGAAGCTGATGAGGCGTCATCACCGTTCTAATCTCCGCAACCGCGTTGATAAACCAGTCCTGATCCAGAGAACCAACCGGCTCCGTCCTGTAAAAAGATGACTTCCGGAGGAGCTTTACCCCGCTTGTCGTGGATATGCGGTCAAACGCTTTTAAAGATTGACCTGCGGGATCATCCATATTTGAGCCAATACCCACGAAGCATATGATACCGTGAGAATCTCCAGGCATTATTCTTCTGTTACTTCCCCCTCAATCCCAATACATCCTGCATATCATAGAGGCCGTTCGGTTGATTCACGATCCATTTTGCAGCCCGTATGGCTCCTTTGGCGAAGTTATCCCGGCTATGGGCCCGGTGAATAAATTCCAGTCTTTCACCAACGCCTCCAAACATGACCATATGGTCACCAACAATGTCACCGGCACGGAGCGTTTGCATGCCGATCTCGGTTCTGGTTCTTTCACCGACCATACCCTTCCTGACGTAGACGCCCACCTGCTCCAGGTCGCGATTTAGTTTATCTGCGATAATCTGGGCCATTCTGACGGCTGTACCGCTCGGCGCATCCTTTTTCAAATGATGGTGGGCCTCCAGAATCTCCACAT
Source organism: uncultured Syntrophaceae bacterium (assembly GCA_964541605.1). GTDB lineage: Bacteria > Desulfobacterota > Syntrophia > Syntrophales > UBA2185 > CAZIQY01. The sequence continues at coordinate 15,174 of CAZIQY010000031.1, forward strand.
CGTATTCATCCCCGAGAATGCCGGCCACATATTCCAGGACATTGAACATCACATTGACCCCTATGCTCATATTCGGCGCCAGGACACATCGCGTATTTGCGGCCAGCCCTCTTATCTTCTTCACCTCTTCTACGGAAAAGCCGGTACTTCCAATGACAATGGCGCTCTTTTTTTCAACGGCAATTTCGAGGTTTTTCAGAGACGCTTCGTGATGGGTGAAATCAATGACCACGTCACCTTTTTCGATACATGCGGCGAGGTCTTCTCCAATAACGACGCCTGTTTTGCCGAGGCCCAAGCCGTCGCCGATATCCCTGCCGATGAAGGCATGGCCCGCCTGCTCCACTGCACCGACAACCTGAATATCCTGGTCGGCGGCAATCATGCTGATGATACGGCCGCCCATCCTGCCGCCGGCTCCTGTTACGATGGCCTTAATCATAGAAAAGCTCCTTTGCATTTATATGAGAATACAGGAGTCAGGATACAGAATAAATACATTATATTGGCTGTCCATGCCCCCGGCTCCTGACTCCTGACTTCTGTATTCTCATGCTTTGTTTTGGCCTGCAGGGACATGGGACTTATGAAACAAGTCCGTAACTTACCATTGCTTTCTTGAGTTTTTCATAATTAGCATCCGACATTTTGTAAAGCGGCAACCTGACGTCGTAGTCAATTTTTCCCATCATAGAGAGCGCCGCTTTTACCGGAACGGGATTTGTTTCTATAAAGAGGGCATCGATCAGCGGAACCATTTTGTCATGCAGTTTTCTTGCCTGAGTGATATTGCCCGCCTCGAAGGAATCGATCATGTTTGCCATATCTGCAGGAGCGATGTTGGATATGACAGAAATAACCCCTTTCCCTCCGATCAGAAGCAACGGCAGTGTGAAAAAATCATCCCCCGACAGAACATCGAAATCATCACCGCAAAGACTGATCACATCCTGCATCTGCTTGAGCGATCCCGATGCCTCTTTAATTCCGACGATATTGCTGATTCTGGAAAGCCTGGCAACCGTTTCCGGCAGCATGTTAACTCCTGTCCTGCCGGGTATGTTATACGGAATAATGGGGATCGGAACGCTTTCCGCAATCAGCTTGTAATGCTGGTAAAGTCCCTCCTGGGTCGGCCTGTTGTAGTAAGGACATACCATCAATGCCCCGTCCGCGCCCGCTTCACAGGCATGCCTGGTAAGACGCAACGCTTCGTCAGTGCTGTTCGAACCGGTCCCTGCTATGACCGGCACTCTTTTTTTTGCGGCATCGATTGCAATGGCGACGACCCGATCATGTTCTTTATGTGAAAGGGTGGAAGATTCGCCGGTCGTTCCGCAGGGCACAATGCCGTCCGTTCCGTTTGCGATCTGGAATTCAATGAGTTTTCTGTACGTTTCTTCATCCACCTGACCATTCTTGAAAGGCGTAACGATAGCTACGATTGCTCCCTTAAACATATTCTCTCCTTGTCTTCATCATGATTGTTCTGGCGTTGTTTTTTGCAGAAATTTCGGTATGGCCTCCCCTTTGATCAGATCGGCATACATTTCTCTTTTTCTAATGACATAGAACCGGTCACTACTGACCAGCACCTCCGGTATTCTCCCCCTTGAATTATAATTTGAAGACATGGTAAACGCATAAGCTCCGGCGCTCATGACAGCCGCCAGGTCCCCCCGCTCGAGCCTGACAATTTTTCTGCCCTTTGCCAGATAGTCGCCCGATTCGCAAATAGGTCCGACAACGTCGGCGACGATCTCCTCTCTTTTTTTCCTGATCACCGGCTGTATCTGATGATATGAATTATAAAGACTGGGGCGAATGAGATCGTTCATCCCTGCATCTACAATCACGAAATTCTTTTCCTCATTGCTCTTGGTATAGAGAACCTTTGTAACCAGTATCCCTGCATTTCCCGCTATGACCCTCCCCGGTTCAAATATGAATGTACAGTGCATGTCTTTCGACGCGTTCAGGATGGCCCTTGCGTATTCGGAGGGATTGGGGGCTGTTTCCTGATCATAAGTGATTCCAAGGCCTCCCCCCAGATCAAGATAACGTATTTCGATGCCGTCTTTCCTGAGGAGATGAATGAGCTTTTTCAAGCGATCCAGAGCATCGACAAACGGCGAAACCTTTGTCAGTTGAGATCCGATATGACAGCTCACGCCTATAATATCAATGTTTGACAGCTTTTTTGCTTCGCGGTACTCCTCCTGGGACTTCTTTATGTCGATCCCAAACTTATTTTTTTTAAGACCCGTAGATATATAGGGATGTGTCTCGGGATCGACATCGGGATTCACCCTGAGGGCTATGCCCGCAACCTTTCCCAGACGTTTTGCGCAATCGTTGATGACACCCAGTTCCTGGGAAGACTCGACATTAAACATCAGAATGCCGGTTTCAAGGCCGTATTCAATCTCATCCAGCTTTTTGCCGACGCCGGAATAGACAACCTTCCGGGGGTCCACACCTGCCTTCATGGCGCGATACAGTTCCCCCCCCGACACGATATCCACACCACCCCCCTCTTTGATGAATATCCTGAGAATAGCGATGTTTGAATTGGCCTTTGCGGCAAAACAAAGGATGTGAGGAACATCTGCAAATGCCTCATCGAAAACATGAAAATGGTGTTTCATGGTCCTGTGGCTGTATAGATAGAAGGGTGTTCCCACCTCTTCCGATATCCGTGAAACGCTGACTTCTTCACACCAGAATTCGTCGTCTTTGTAGTGAAAATAATTCATTGTGGTTTTTGACCCTCACCGATGGTTTAATGCCGCGACCCTGCAATCGGAAATGGCTTTAGTCAACGGTTCTTTCGGGGGAAGAGGGTCTCCTTTCTTCCCGCAGCCGGAAAAAGCAACAATTAGAGCAAGGATCGCCGTGATCACGATGGTGCGCGGCCAGTTTTTTTCAATCATTTCTTTTTACCTTCGATGGCTTTGATTCGCTTACGCACGATATCCTTCGCCGTCCCGCCGAGGCTTTTTTTTGCATTCACTGCACTCTCCACCTGAAGACAAGCATAAACATCCTTGTCAAAACCGGCGTGGAACCGGCGAAATTCTTTCAATGTCAGGCTGTTTAAGTCTTTACAGTTCTTGATGCAGTGGCCGACGAGACGCCCCACGACCCCGTGGGCCTCGCGAAAGGGAATTCCCTTCATCACGAGATATTCCGCCACATCGGTCGCTGTTGAAAATCCACCCAAGGCGCTCTCAAACATTCTTTCCTTTTTGAATTCAGTGTGTTTGACCATCTCACCGAATATGTGAAGGCAGCCTTTCACCGTGTCGACCGTATCAAAAAGAGGCTCCTTGTCTTCCTGCATATCCCTGTTATACGTCATGGGAAGCCCCTTCATCACCGTAAGAAGAGCGACCAGATTCCCGTAGATACGTCCTGTTTTTCCCCGAATCAGCTCCGCAACGTCAGGATTCTTCTTCTGGGGCATAATGCTGCTTCCCGTGGTAAAAGCATCCGATATTTCCACAAACTTGAACTCATCCGTTGACCAGATGATGAGATCTTCGCAAAACCGGCTTAAATGCATCATCAAAAGGGATGCACACGATATGAATTCCACGACAAAGTCACGATCCGAAACGGCGTCCATGCTGTTTTCAGACATCTTCGGAAATCCCAGCAAACGGGCCACATAGGCCCTGTCTATGGGAAGACTCGTACCCGCCAGAGCAGCGGAACCTAAAGGCATGACATTCACCCGCTCATGGCACTCCCGTAACCGCTGTTCATCCCGTTCCAGCATTTCCCGGTATGACAGGAGATAATGCGACAGCAGTACAGGTTGCGCCTTTTGCATGTGGGTGTAGCCCGGCAGGATCGTGCCATCTTTTTCTTTTGCCAACGCAACAAGCAATGTTTTGAGCCGATCAAGCTCTGTTATGATCTGATGGATTTCATCCCTCAGATACAGTCGGATGTCCAGTGAAACCTGATCGTTCCGACTCCTGCCCGTATGAAGCCTTTCTCCCGCCTCACCGATCCTTTCAATCAAGGCTTTTTCAACGGCCATGTGAATATCTTCATCTTCAGGCTTAAAAACAAAACGGCCATTTTCCATGTCTGAAAGGATCTCTTTCAATCCCGAGACGATACTTTTCTCATCTTTTTTTGAGATGATCCTCTGCCGGGAAAGCATTCGGGCATGGGCGACACTGCCTTCTATGTCGTAGCGATAGAGTCGCCTGTCAAACTGAATCGAGGCGGTAAAGGCCTCTGCCAGTTTGTTCGTCGTTTCATGAAATCTCCCGCCCCACGGCTTTTTCTCTTTCACCACAGTCATAGCTATTCTGTTTCCTACCCCCTTGACCCCTTTTTCGAAGCCTGTATCTTCATCCTGAGGGCATTGAGTCTGATAAATCCCGTTGCATCCTTCTGGTTAAATACCCGGTCTTTTTCAAAAGTGACGAATTCTTCACTGTAAAGGGAATAGGGAGACTTTCTGCCGACTACGATACAATTCCCCTTGTATAATTTTAAGCGGGACGTTCCCGTCACATTTTCCTGCGTTTCATCAACGAATTTCTGAAGCACCTTCATTTCCGGCGAGTACCAGAAGCCATTGTAGGCCAGTTGCGCATATTTGGGGATCAGTGAATCTCTCATCAGCATGACCTCCCTGTCCATGGTGATGGATTCGACGGCACGATGAGCGTTCCAGAGAACAGTGCCACCTGGTGTTTCATAAACACCCCTCGATTTCATGCCCACAAACCGGTTTTCAACCAGATCCACCCTGCCGATGCCATTTGAACCTGCCATTTCGTTCATGCAGCGCAACAGCTTTGCAGGACCCATTTCAACGCCGTTAACCGCTATGGGATTTCCCTTCTCAAAATCAATCTCCACATAGACGGGGACATCGGGCGCCGCCTCCGGAGGCACGGTCATGACAAACATCTCCTTCATGGGCTCCAGCCAAGGATCTTCAAGAATTCCGCCTTCATGGGAGACGTGGAGGAGATTTCCGTCACTGCTGTATGGCTTATCTTTTGTCAGAGGGATCGGGATGTCATGCTTCTGGGCGTAATCGATCATCGATCCTCTCGAATCGAAGGTCCATTGCGCATCCCGCCAGGCGGCAATGATCTTGATATCCGGGTTCAGGGCCATGTATGTCAGTTCAAACCTGACCTGATCGTTTCCTTTTCCCGTAGCCCCATGAGACACGGCATCAGCGTCCTCCAACTCCGCAATTTCGATCTGGCGTTTCGCAATCAGCGGCCTTGCCAGGGATGTTCCCATCAGATAAGAACCCTCATAAACGGCATTGGCCCGCAATGCCGGAAATACGAAATCGCGGACAAACTCATCCTGTAGGTCATCAATGTATACCTTGCTTGCGCCTGTATTGAGGGCCTTTTCCCTGAGGTCGCCCAGTTTCTCTTTCTGGCCGATGTCGGCAACAAAGGCGATTACTTCGCATTTATAGGTCTCAATCAACCACCTCAATATCACGGATGTATCCAAGCCTCCCGAATAGGCAAGGACAACTTTATTTATTCCGCCCGCCAAATTTGCATCCTCCCTTACAGTAAAATTTGCATAATAGCCTTTTGTACGTGCAGCCGGTTTTCCGCCTGGTCAATCACCACGGACTGAGGACCATCCATTATCTCGGCTGTAATCTCCTCACCGCGATGAGCGGGGAGACAGTGCATCACCATCACATCCTTCCCCGCATGTGCGAGAAGCGCCTCATTGATCTGATAGCCCCTGAAAACTCTTTTTCTTTCCTCCTGCTCGGCTTCCTGTCCCATACTGGTCCAGACGTCCGTATAGACAACATCGGCATCGCGAACCGCATCAACGGGATCCCGATGGATGCTGATTCCCATTTCCGCCTCTCTCATGCCTTTTTCAAGAATATACTTGTCAGGCTCGTACCCTTCCGGGCAGGCAAGACTGAGATGAAGGGGTAGTCTTGCAGCGGCATAAATCCAGGAATTCGCGATGTTGTTCCCATCACCGACATAGGCAATTTTCAGTCCGGCAAAACTGCCCTTTTTCTCCATGATGGTGAAGATATCGCTTAATATCTGACATGGATGTTCCCGGTCTGTCAAACCATTTATCACGGGTATCGACGCATGTCTGGCGAATTCCTCAACCAGTTCCTGGGAATACGTTCGGATCATGATTCCGTCGAGGTATCTGGACATGATCCTTGCCGAATCGGAAACACTTTCGCCCCTGCCCAACTGTGTATCACGGCTGCTCAGGAACAGGGCGACACCACCCAGCTGGTACATCCCGACCTCAAAGGAAATCCGCGTTCTTGTCGATGATTTATCGAAAATCATGCCCAGGGTTTTTCCTCTGAGAGGGGTATACGCCTTCCTTTTCTGCTGGTATTTCTTCAGTTTTGCCGCTTTATCGAAAATGACCCCGGCATCATTCCGATCAAGATCATAAATACTTAAGAGGTCCTTTTTCATTTGTTTCCCACCACTTCTTCCAATATAGCGACGCAGGCATCGACATCCGCTTCGGTAATGACCAGCGGGGGCACGAATCGGAGGACATTCCCGCCGGTGCAATTGATTAAAAGCCCTTTGTCCATGCACTTCCTGACGGTCTCCCCGCCCTCTTCGGTCAGTTCCATTCCGATAATCAGCCCCTTCCCTCTTACTTCCCGGATCACAGGATATTTCTTTTTCAGCCTTTCCAATTTATTAATGAAATACGTTCCCATTCTTAGGCAGTTATCAAGAACGCCATCGTGGATCATCGTGTCGACAGTTGCAAGGCATGCGGCCATCGCAATGGGATTCCCGCCAAAAGTCGACGCATGGGTGCCCGGCACGAATGCATGTGCAACCCTGTCAATGGAGAGCATTGCGCCAACAGGAAAACCGTTTCCCAATGCCTTTGCCAGTGTCATGATATCAGGCTTGATCCCGTAATGCTCATGTGAAAAAAGCTTCCCCGTCCGTCCCATCCCGACCTGAACCTCATCAAGGATCATCAGAATTCCCCGGTCATCGCAAATTTTTCTTACTTTCCCGAGGTAATCATCATCCGGAATTTTTATTCCCCCTTCTCCCTGGATGGGCTCCAGCAGCACTCCGCATGTCTTCTCTGTAATGGCATTTTCCAGAGCAGGAATATCATTGAAAGGGACATACTTAAAACCTTCCGGCAAAGGTGCAAATCCGATCTGGAATTTTTCCTGCCCGGTAGCCGTAATCGTCGCTAGGGTTCGCCCATGAAAAGAATCCTTCATGGTAATCAACTCATACTTATGCCCGGCCATGTTCTCATAGGCATATCTGCGGGCCAGTTTGATTGCGGCCTCGTTGGCCTCTGCCCCGCTGTTACAGAAAAAGACCTTGTCGGCAAAGGAATATTCAACCAGCATTTCGGCAAAACGGATCTGCGGTTCGATATAATAGAGATTCGATACATGGGTCAGGATTTCGACCTGTCGCTTGATTGCTTCCACCACCTTGGGGTGTGAATGTCCCAGGCTGCAGACGGCGATACCGGCGACGAAATCCAGATATTCCTTTCCGTCACTGTCCCAGACCCTGGCGCCGGCCCCTCTCACCAATACGACGGGGAACCGTTTGTATGTCCCCATGATATTTTTTTCCGAAAGTGCCATTAACTCATCTGTTGTCATTTTCTGCCTTCCTCGCGCCTTAGAGAACGATTTCCGTTCCAATTCCCCTGTCTGTAAAAATTTCCAGAAGGACGGCATGTTTCAGACGTCCGTCAATGATGTGTGCCTTGCTCACGCCACCCCTCAGTGCCTTCATGCAGCATTTCACTTTGGGGAACATGCCTCCCTTAATAATTCCTGCCTGAATCATATCAGTGACTTCCCGGTTATTCATCGTGTTGATCAACCGATTGTTTTCGTCGAGAACACCATCCACATCGGTCAACAAAACCAGCTTTTCCGCCTTCAGCGCGGCGGCCACTTCTCCGGCCACAATATCCGCATTAATGTTATACGTTTCTCCGTTATCTCCCATACCGGTGGGAGCAATCACGGGAATAAACCCTTCATTTTCGATAGCGGCAATCAAACCGGAATTGATGCTCGTCACTTTTCCTACCAGCCCGATATCGATAATTTCCGAAGGCGTGTCTTTTGCCTTTTCCTCACTTAAATAATATTTCTCAGCTCTGATCAGGCTTCCATCCTTCCCGCTCAGCCCAACGGCCTTGCCGCCATGCCGATTGATGAGGCCTACGATTTCCTTATTCACTTTCCCGACAAGGACCATTTCCACGATATCCATCGTTTCCTCGTCCGTTACACGCATGCCCTGAACAAACCTGGAGTCTTTTCCAAGTTTCTTCAAAAAACTTCCGATCTGAGGCCCCCCCCCGTGAATCACAACAGGATGAATCCCGATATATTTCATCATTACGACATCTTTTGCGAATAAATCTTTCAATTCTTCATCGACCATGGCATGGCCGCCATACTTGATGACAATCGTCTTGTTATAAAACCGGCGGATGTAAGGCAAAGCTTCCAGAAGGATTTCCGCCCGTTCCATGGATTTTTTCACATTATCCATACATGCCCCCAGATATAATGCGCTTTACTTGAGACCTTAGAGAATATACCTGCTAAGGTCTTCGTCTTCAACGATGTTTTCCAGCTTTTCTCTCACATATTGTGCGTCAATGACGACTTCCTTCTCCACCATGTCAGGTGCGTCAAAGGAAATATCATCAAGAAGGGTTTCCATAATCGTGTAGAGCCTTCTGGCGCCGATATTCTCCGTTCTCTCATTGACGACGGCGGCCACTTCAGCGATTTCCGCAATGGCATCCCCGGTAAAAACGAGAGTGACCCCTTCTGTTGCCATCATCTCGATATATTGTTTGATCAGGGCGTTATGGGGTTCCGTGAGGATTCTGATGAATTCATCTTTTCCAAGGGAATCCAACTCCACCCGGATGGGAAAGCGCCCCTGAAGCTCAGGAATCAGATCGGATGGTTTGGTGGCACTGAATGCCCCCGCAGAGATGAAAAGAATATGGTCCGTCCTGACCATGCCATACCTCGTATTGACATTTGATCCCTCGACAATCGGCAAAAGATCCCTCTGGACGCCTTCCCTTGATACATCAGGGTCATGAGTTGAATCACTCCCGACGATCTTATCAATTTCATCCAAAAATATGATCCCCGACTGCTCCACCCTTTCAACCGCCGCTTTGGTGACTTTGTCCATATCCACCAGTTTCTGAGCTTCTTCCTGTTTCAGGATTTCAAGGGCTTCCGGAACTTTCACTCTTACCTGCTTTTTTTTCTGCGGGAAGATATTTCCGAACATTTCCTTGATATTGAGCCCCATATCCTCAACGCCGGATGATGTAAACACCTCTATCATCGGGCCGCTCTTGACTTCAGATATCTCCAGTTCCACAAACCTGCCGTCCAGCCTGCCTTCGTGCAGCATTCTTCTGATCTTTTCTCTGGTCGTATCGATCTGCTGGGGTGGTTCCGCATCCGGCGGCTCAGACGCTCTGTCAGAAATGAGATCACTGACCTTTCCTTCCACGGGTTTCGGAGGCAGCAATACATCAAGCAATCTTTCTTCCGCGATTTCCGCTGCCCTCGACTTTACTTTCTCCTGCTCCTCCCCCCTGACCATATTTACAGCCAGCTCCGCGAGATCGCGAACCATGGACTCCACGTCCCTGCCGACATAGCCTACTTCTGTAAACTTTGATGCTTCAATCTTCAAAAAAGGGGAGTTATCAAGTTTCGCCAACCTCCGGGCAATCTCCGTCTTCCCGACGCCCGTTGGACCGATCATGATAATGTTTTTTGGAGATATCTCCTCACCCATCTCGTTGGAAACATTCTGTCGTCTCCAACGGTTTCGTAATGCGATAGCCACAGCACGTTTGGCATCATGCTGGCCTATAATATATTTATCCAACCTTTCCACAATTTGTCTTGGCGTTAACTGAATAGACGACATAAAAATAATTTTCTCCCTGTTACGTCAGTTGAACTTCTTCCCATTCTTCTCCTCCAGACCGATATCCGTCTCCATTTCCTCTAAGGTAATATGTTGATTCGTGTAAATGCATATTTCAGACGCAATTTTCAGTGATTCTTCAGCGATCTCCGTCGCCGTCAGATCCGAATGCCGGATGAGCGCCCGCGCGGCCGCCAACGCATACGGTCCTCCCGATCCAATGGCCATGACATCATCATCCGATTCAATCACATCTCCATTTCCCGATATAATGAGAAAATGCTCCCTGCTGACGGCAATCATCAGGGCCTCCAGATGCCTCAGAACCCGATCCGTTCTCCAGTCTTTCGTCAGTTCAACAGCCGCCCTCAGAAGGTTTCCCTTATATTGCTCCAGCTTCTGATCAAAACGATCGAAGAGTGTAAACGCGTCGGCCGTCGCTCCCGCAAAGCCCACAATCACCTGATTCTGATACAGTCTGCGAACTTTTCTGGCTCCATGCTTCATCACCGTCACATCAATGGTCACCTGGCCGTCACCCGCAACCGTGACCTTCCCTTTATGTCTCACAGCCAATATCGTGGTCCCTCTAATTATCATACGCAGTCAACCACCCTTCTCTAACGGTTTTTTCCCGAGCCGGTCTTTCTGGCCTTCGGATGTGCTTTATCATAAACTTCAAGCAATCTGCCAACACTTACAGAGGTATATTTCTGGGTCGTAGAAAGACTTTCATGACCTAAAAGCTCTTGAATCGCCCGCAAGTCCGCGCCTGCCTCCATCATGTGTGTTGCAAATGTGTGACGCAGGACATGGGGACTGATTTTTCTTTTTAAACCACTCATAAGAACAATTTTATCCAGAATTCTCGCCACTGTTCTCGCACTTAAACGGGTGCCGCTTTTGCCGACGAAGACCGGATTCTTCGATCCACCGAAGCTTAATGTTTCAGAAACATCTTTCCTGTTTTCAAGGTATTCACGCAAAGCCATAAGAGCCGGATCTCCAACAGGAACCACCCTTTCCTTTCTGCCTTTTCCCCTCACTTTTATCAGGCCCTGGCTGAAATCAATATCTCCCCTATTCAATCCGACGAGTTCGCTGAGACGAACACCGGAAGAATAGAACAGCTCAATGATGGCTCTCTCCCTGAAAGCCGCCGCACCCGACGCCCTCTCCGCTTTCAGCAAAGCCTGCATTTCATCCACGGACAGGAAGACGGGGATATATTTTTCCACCCGGGGCGCCTGAATCATTTCTGCGGGATTGTTTTTCACCATCCCTTCACGAAGGAGATAATTAAAAAAAGTCCTCAGGGCCGTGACTTTTCTCGATATGGTCACCTTCTTCAGTTTTTCGCGATACAGTGATCCCAGAAAGGCTCTGATCATCAGGTGATCGATGTTTTTCAGACTGTCCGGACCAGAATCCACCGCAGATGCAGAATTCTTCGTGAGGAATTTCTGAAACTGCCTGATGTCGATCAGATAATTGTTCCTTGTATTTGGTGTGAGATTCCTCTCAACCTCCATGTGTATCGTAAATTTTCTGATCGCCTGTTCCAGCAACGACATACAGATACCGCCATTTTTCACATTACAAGTTTGATGATCTCGTAAAAAGTTAATTATGGTCCGTTTTTGTCGTTCCCGCGAAAGCGGGAATCCAGTTATTTAAGCATGTTATGGATTCCCGCCTGCGCGGGAATGACAGGTTGGGGGACTTTCTACGAGGGCGTTACATTTTGTATTTCCCAAAATCATCAGGAGAAAGGTTTTCCAGAAATTCTTTCAACTTCTCATCTTTTAACTTATCCAGATCTGTCAACTTCGTTCCAAAATCAACGTTTCTTGATTTCTCGATAACCTTGTCATCAACAAATATCGGAGCATTCGCCCTGAGGGCTATGGCAATTGCATCGCTCGGTCGGACATCGATCACTAGATTTTTTCCATCTTTTACAAGATAGATATTGGCAAAGAAGGTATTGTTCCTGAGATCATTTATTTCTATTTTTGTCACCTCGACTCCCAGAACCCGCAAGATGTCCGTTAAAAGATCGTGGGTCATAGGTCTCGAAAAGGTGATCTTTTCCAGTTCGGTTGCTATGGCGCTGGCTTCGAATAGTCCTATCCATATGGGTATGGCCTTTTTCTCCTGCATATCTTTCAAGATGACGATAGGTGTATTTGTAAGCGGATCTATCGTCAGTCCGGATACTTTCATCTTTATCAACATGTGTGAACCTCCCTTCACTTCATAAACAGGTTACCCCTGAGGGAATGCTGGCACGCTTCTGTAATCGTGACATATACGGTTTTGCCACTGAGACCGGAATCTCCTTTAAAGTTTACTATTCTGTTTGTACGGGTTCTTCCAGTAACATCGTTATGGGAATTTTTGCTTACACCTTCGACAAGGATATCCTCATGGCGGCCTATCAATTCCTTATTCAGCTCCAGGGTATGTTCCTCCTGAAGAGACTGTAATATGCGCAATCTTTCCTGTTTTACAGATTCCGGAACTTTCTGTTCAAAATCGGCGGCCGGGGTCCCAACGCGATCCGAATATTTGAATGAAAATATCCCATCGAATCTGATTTCCTCCATCAGGTCAAGTGTTGATTGAAAATCCTCGTCCGTTTCACCCGGAAATCCAACAATAATGTCCGACGTGATACTGATATCGGGACAAATAGAGCGAAGCCTGTCCACCTTTTTCAAATAATCAGCCGATGTGTAGTTGCGGTTCATCATTCCGAGAATCCGGTCGGAACCGGACTGAACGGGAAGATGGATATGCTCACACAATTTTTCAATCCTTGCAAAGCAGTTCATCAATCTTTCAGACAGATCCTTAGGGTGTGATGTTGTAAACCTGATTCTTTCAATCCCCTCAATTTCTCCGATTTCCCGCAATAAATCGGCAAAATCATGATCATTGACCAGGGTCTTCCCGTAGGAATTGACGTTCTGTCCTAACAGCGTCACCTCCCGGATTCCACAAGAGGCAAGGGCTTTGACCTCTTTTATGATGTCCGGTAACGCCCGACTTTCTTCTCTGCCTCTCAAATAGGGAACCACACAAAAGGAGCAATAGTTGTTACAACCCTGCATGACCGTGACATAGGAGCTGATGTTCCCGTTTTGAGGCAGAGTCAGAATGTCCAGCGACTCGACGGATTCCCGGAAGGCCGTCTCAATAACAGGCTCTCCCGCACTTTCAACGCTTTTAACGAACTCCGGAATCCGATGAATATGATGGGTGCCGAAAATGATATCCACAAATGGATATTTCCGAATAAAATCGGATCCCTTGTCCTGGGCGAGACATCCTCCTATACCGATAATGAGATCAGGTCGTTCTTTCTTTAATTTCCTTAATCTCCCCAGCTGGCTGTACACTTTTTGTTCCGCCTTTTCCCTGATGCTGCATGTATTGATGATGATCAGGTCGGCTTCTCTCATATTGTCGGTACCTTCATATCCGGAGTCCCGCATCAGCTTCATGATCTTTTCAGAATCATGGACATTCATCTGACAACCAAATGTCCGGATATAGAGATGTCGTTTCTCCAATTCCTGCAGTTTCCCTAAAATATTGATGGTTTGAAAATCATTAATGTAATTTTCTAATATAAGGGGAATATATAGTCAACACATTTTTTATTGGAGAATGCTGAAGTCGGAATACAGAAGACAGAATAAAAACAATATATTGGCCATTCTGACGCCAAACTCCTGCATTCGGATGCTTGATTGTGGCCCGCAGGATCATGGAGGTGGGAATTGCGAGAAACTCCATTTGATTATTTTAATAATCCTTGAAAACTGTAAGAATACAGATTATATATGGCGCATAAGCAACTACTTGGGCACTTCGGGCCGGAAAGGGAAAGTATTGAGAAGTCAAGTCGCAATCAGTTTTGAAGATGACCTGGTCAAGGTAGTCTATGCATCTCAGGACAAAGGCAAAGTGATTGTTCAAAAAACGATTGTGCTCAAGGATGAAGAATTTGACCTCTTCCTGAAGCGGAATAGAATGACGAACATCATTGTCATTTATCCGTTTAGAAAATTTTACAGTGACATTGTTCAAGCCCCGCCTGTAAAAAGAGCTTATCTGGATACCATTGTTGAGACCGAAATAAGAAAACGATTCCCGGAATTGAAATCATTTTCTTTTTTTTATACCGTTCTTGCGGATAAATCTGCCGAAGAGAAGGGAGCGCAGGAGGTATTTTTCTTTGCGGTCGATAACAGCGAGATTGATAACGTCGTAGAACGCTTTGACAGACAGGGAAAAACAATAAAAGCCGTATATCCCGATATTTTTACTGTCTCACATCTTGTGCAGTCGCAGGATACAAAGATGTATAAAACCGTTCTTTGCGTCCTGGCCTCCAATGCGGATAAATCTCTTTTTCTGGTTAAAAACGGCCAGATTCGATTCATCAGGATCACACCGTCCAGAGGGAAAGACGTTCAGGATGCGGACATCGACAATATCAACATGACTGTCAGCTATTCCCAACAACAATTACGGTTGAACCCGGAACGGCTCGTCTTATTGAACAGCGCAATCAAAAAAGATCAAAGCAACGCGGTCATCCCTGCAATTCGATTAACGTCCCATGAAAAAGTGATGCTCCCGGAAGAGGAATTCCAGAATTTTAATATACCGCTGGCTGCTATTATATTCAGCGACATTCTGAAGCAAGAAAACCTGCTGCCTAAGAAATATAAAATGCTGTACGTACAGCGGTTTGCCGTTTCTTATTCCATCCTTTTTTTTCTACTGTTTTCTCTCATTGGACTCAGCTATTTCATGATCAACCTTTCCGACATATCTTCATTGCGCGGAAAGATTGACTTGCTGAGAAAAGAAATTGTAGGAACCGAGTCTGTCATCGCCGGCTATGATAAAAATGCGTTAGAACTGCAACAGATTCTACCTTTAATTAATCTGATCAATGATGCCCGTTCCGGATCAGATATCCAAAAAGCGCTTACGAGGCTCAATTTTCTGCCCATGGAATCAATCGATATCCAGAGCATTCAGATAAACAACAAAAAGGAATCCCTGCAAATGCAACTTTCCGGAAATATGAGATATTGTCAAATGTTGTGGATGAGCGATATTCAACGTATCCTCGGCCCC